>DATLVG010000135.1:0-30968 GCA_035577625.1 Candidatus Dormiibacterota bacterium | reverse complement strand
ATTTCGGCGATGTAGGTTTTGACGCCGACGACGTCTTCGGCTTTCAAAAGGTCAGCTTCGTTTTTGAGACGAGTGATGGCGATTTCGCGTGCGTCGTGAATGAGAGTGGTGAGTTCGGTGACTTCGCCTTTGCTAAAAGATTTGAATGCGGCCAGAAATCCGCCGACCAGGCCGAGTGAATAGATGGAGGTCGACATGAGAAGCTTGGCCGGGGCGTAACCGAGAGAGGTCATGGCCCAGAGTTCTTCGCCGGTGAGATCGCTGGTGACCGGAGCGCGGTCGGCTTCGGGCGGGAGAACAGGATTTTTGGCGGCGGTGCCGGTCATTAGCATTTCGTGGGTGCCGTGCCAGGGCAGAATCGTGGTGCGAATGCCGACGACGGAGTTGGCTTTACATTCGCGGGCTTGGTTGACGAGACGATCGAGGGCTTTGTGGCGCGTGGCGTTGAAGATGTCGCTGTATTCTTTTACTTCGCCGCGGCCGAGCGACCTGAATGCTCCGGTGAGGCCGCCGCCTACGCCCATGGAATACGCGATGTTGCCGAAAGCGTGTTGAAGTGGCTGATAGCCTGCGTCGATATGACAATAGAGTTCCTGTGCATTGCCGGCGCTGGTGAAGAAGCCGCCGGCCGAAGAGTTCGAATGAACGCACGAACCGACAAAGAGGAATTCGGTGCTGCCGCTGAAGTTGCGGAGTTCGCCAGCGACTCCCGCAACGCCGGAAGCGCCATGCTGCTGGGCTTCACTTTTCATGCGGAGAAATGCGCTGGCGCGGCCGTCGTGAATGGCTTGCGTGACCTGAGGGACTTCTCCTCCCACCATATTTTTGAAGCCGGCACCAAGCGAGCCGAGAAAGCCCATCGACTGAACACTGTTTCCGACAACCAGTTCGCCAGGAGAGTAGTTTTTTAAGGCGAGGCAAAAAATTTCGTTTCCGGAAAGTCCCGTCACTTTGGCCATGTTGGTTCCGTTTCGCTGAAGTTGGACGTGCACGCGAGTTGCTTAACGCGTTATAGCATACAAGCGATCGATGAGTTAGTGAGGCAAGGAATGCCTTGCTTGTGTTTTGCCGGCGGGTTTAAGCTAGTGGGCAGAAGCGATGTGTGGCCCTGCGTTTCGCTGCCCAACCCTGATAGACCGGGCCTAAGACTAGCCCGATTCCCAGCCGAAGGTTAAAAGGTTAATTGTTCTCGTCCGAGCAACTGGAAAAGTTGTTTCGCCAATGCGGGTTTTCCCAGCTCGATTTCTATCTTCTACATCTGGGGGTTCCATGTTCCGATCAAAGATACTCTGGGCCTTCGTTCTGGGAGTTGTCACTTCTGTCGCTCTATTTGAAGCGAAAATCAATCTCGGGTATAGCCCGATTTGGAGCAGAGTCGCTGACGTGCTTGAGGCGCCGGGAATGCATTTCGCGAACTCGGTGTTCCCGTCCGGCGTGCCCACGGGAGGTTGGGGAAAATTTTTTGCGGCGCTTGCGATAAGCTGCAATTTCCTCGTGTACTCAATCTTCTGGTACGGGTGCCTGTGGATTGCTGGCTATTTGCGAGCGCGTCAGCACCCTTACGATCGGCAAGGCACGCTGGTGCCGCCTAGCTTGCGGTAACCGTAGCAGGATTCGTTCGATTAAAGATTTGACGGCAAGCTATAGTGCGACGCGATAAGTTGCCATTTGCCGCCGATTTTCATCCAAACGTCGGTTAGGCGATCGCGATAGTCATAAGACTTTCCGTCTAGCACACCGCGTTCGTGATAAGCCGCGATCACGACCGCAGTGTTTTCGTGGATGTGGACCTTGACGTCCGCTAGTTCGGCGAGATCGACGCGCAACGGACGGGCGGTATAGCTGATGAAGCCGACCTTACCGTAGGTGCTGCCGTCTTCCAAAGTGATGACATAGTCTTCCGCGAGAAGCCCGGCCATAGCGACGCTTTGCCGCTGCTTATAGGCATCGACCCACTTGGATTCCAAGGTACGAATAGTCGTATCGACGTCCGACTTTTCTTGTGCGGAGTTTCGCATGGCGAAGCATCCAAGCAGGCAGAGAACCAGGATCGTCAATATTCGATGGCGCATATTGTTTTACGAACTTCACCTTTGACCGCCAGATTTCCGGGAAGTATACGCTGATTCCGTTGGGAGTAATATGCGAAAAGGCTTCGCCTCTGAGGTGCGCGCAAGCACGTTGGAGGGTTGCGCGGTGAAGTGGGATAGACTGAATTCGAGATAGAGTGAGCCGCGTTTGCCGCGCGAGAAGCATCCAAGAGAGGATGAAGAGGGTGAGAGAGTTAAGACGGATCTTGAGAGCGAGGCGGACGGCGGTGATTTGCGCGGTGCTGGGCGGCAGCGTTTTTGTTGGGGCGGCGCGAGGGCAAGAGAGTCAAGGGCCGCAGAAGCCGCCGGCGCCAGAACATGATGTGCGGCGAGTGGCGTCAACTGAGCCTACGGCGGAAGCGCCACCCGATGTGCCGCAACCGCTGATCATCAAGCATTTTGCAGAGAAAGAAGAAGAGTATGCGCGAGCGCGCGGGCGGTATGGATACAAAAAGACGATCAAACTGACGGAGTATGGGACGGACGGGAACCCGATGGGGGAATTTTCCGTGACGACGACGCCGATGGTGGCAAGCGACGGGAAAGTTTATGAGCGTGTGCAAGCGGATGGGGTGTCAACGCTGCGGACGGTGAAACTGTCGCCGGAGGACGTGAACGCGATATCGAAGATACCCGGATATCCGCTGGCAGCGTCGCAGGTGGAAAAGTACAAAATTACGTTTGCGGGCAGAGAGCTGGTGGACGAAGTGGACTGCTACATGTTCCAGGTGAAGCCGAAATTTCTGGAGCGCGCGAACGCGCTGTTTGAGGGGATTGTCTGGGTGGACGCGAAATATCTGGAGATTGTGAAGAGTTACGGAAAATTCGTGACGGATTTGGGCGATTTTCATTCGCCGGAGCTGCCATTTTCGAATTTCGAGACATACCGGGAAAACGTGGAAGGGAAATACTGGTTTCCGAATTATGCGCGATCGGACGACCGGCTGCACTTTCAAGATGGCGACGTGCCGCTGCGCGTGGTGATCAAATGGACGGAGTTTAAGCCGTTGACGGCGGTACCCGCACCGGCGAAGCCGTAAGCGTCGCGACTCTTGCCCGTGATTGAAGCGGGCATTCATTCAAATATTTAAGTGTGGGGATCCTTGTGGCGAAGAGCAGTGCTCTTTGGGGCAGAGCGTTTTTTTGTTGTTACGATTGAAAAAAAGAAAGAAGGAAAGGAAGAAAAAGACGGAAGGAAAAAGCCGGAGAAAAAAAGAACGGTTCTAAAGATCCGCCACTACAACGGCAGAATACCAGAGGAGTTGATCAGAGGAATTGTTTGAGGGCAGCGGGAAGCTCTTCGATGGATTCGAGGAGGGCGTCGGGTTTCGCTGCGCGAAGGCGTTTTTCGGTGGGGAAGGGGCCGAGAACGGCGATGGCGGCGCGAACGCCGGCGCTTCGGGCCATTTGGAGGTCTTCGGGAGCGTCACCGACGTAGACGGTGTCTTGTGCGCAGAGGTGCATCCGGCGAAGCGCGAGTTTTAACGGCGCGGGATGGGGTTTGCGCTGAGGAGTGTCGCCTCCGCAGACGCGGGCGGAGAACGTGTGCCAGAGATCGAACGATTTGAGCTGGCGGTGGACGCGGTCGCGGTCGCCGCTGGTGACGAGGCCGAGGTCGTGATGAGCGCCGAGTCGCGCTAGAACGCGGCGGGCGCCGGCGATGAGTTTTGGATTTTGCTTGCTGTAGTTTTCGCGCCAGACCCGATCTGCGGCGGGCCATTTGTGTTTGGGCAGTCTAGCGGCGCGATAGACGCGATACCAGTTGGGCGAATAGTGCGTTTGGAGTTCGTCGAGGCCCCAGGGGATACCCATGGCGCGGAACATGGCGAGGTAGGCGGCGGTGTCGGCGGAATGGGAGTTGAGGAGCGTGCCGTCCCAGTCGAAGAGGACGCCGCGAAGGACTAAAGGTTTTCGAGGAGACATTTTTATCAGAGTGCCGCACCTCACGGCGCTGGACCTCTTGTTATGCAGTATACCCAGCCTTTACAGGCTGGGCTAAATTGCGTCGCGCCTCCGGCGCTCAAACTGGGCAGGCCGAATGCCAGGAGATTGACCCAGTCGTCCGCAGGAGAAGGCAAAGCGCGAGAATTAACGCAGACACGCGGAAAGCGCAGAGAAATCGTGGAGAAAAAAGCAAAAAGGACGACGGAAAAGAAAGAGGAGCGCCGCAGCGCTCCCCTTTTGCAGGATTGATGGTTAGCCGATCGATTTCGATTAGAACTCGAAGCGGACGGAGAGCTGCGCCTGGCGGGGATCGCCTACGCCGACGCGCAGGAAGCCGTTGAAGTCGAACAGCGCCGGAGTCGAAAGCGGGTTGACGTTGTTCTTGTTGTTGAACGTGTTGAAGATTTCGATCTTCGGTGTGAGGACGTAGCGTTCGCCGAAACGGAATGGACGGGCGACGCCGAAGTCGGCGGTGAAGAAGGCATTGTCCTTGCGGAGCGAATTACGGCCCGTGTCCACGCCGTTCTGGAAGCGCGGTTCGGCGGTAATCGGCTGCGCCGAGTGCGCTTGCATGCGAACGTTAGCGTCGAAGCCCCAAGGAAGATTCGCCACAGTGTAGAAATTGAACTTGTGGCGCTCGTCGCGGTCTGAGTAGGAGTACTCGGACGCAAGGTTGAAAAGATTCGCGTAACGGAAGGTGAACGGATCGCGCTCGTTGGAGTCGTCGTCGTAGTCCTTCGAGTACGTGTAGTTGGCGTCGAAGAGGAAACGATGGCTCATCCGTTTGCGCATTCCGACTGTGAAGCCGCGGTAGAGAGACTTCGCGGAGCTGACGGTGTCGGTAATGCTGCCCAAGTTCGGGAATGGCGCCAGCCCTGGGTAGCTTGCCGTATCACCGTTGAGCGGAATGCAAACTCCATTGACATTCGTGGCGGCCGGACCACAGTTCGCGGTCGGATCGGTCGACACATTGGGGTTGATGAAACGAGTCAGGTGAACACCCTTCGACATGCTGAAATCGGCGTAGAGAGCGTAGTCGCCAATGAGTTGCTGCTCGTAGCCGACATTCGTCGAATAGATGCGCGGGTTGGCGTAATCCTTGCTGAATACGGTTACGCCGGCGCCCACGAGCGGTAGCGGTTGCGGCGTTATGGGTACGGTTCCTGGATACGTCGGCGGCGGCGGAGCGGCGCCCGGATTCGCCGTGTTGAAAAATGTGCCTGCGGCGATTTCCTGCTGCTGGACACCGTTCGTGGTAATCGCGCCGACTTGCGTGAGCATGTTCTGGCGAGCGTAGAACATCCCGTAGCTAGCGCGGAGAACCGATTTACCCTTGCCGGTGATGTCCCAAGCAAAGCCCACTCGCGGCTGAAACTCTTTGTTCTGATTCGGGAGTTTGCCGGTTGATGGAAACGCGGGGTTGGTTAAGTATTGGCCGTAGGAAGTCTGTGAGGGAGGAACGACTGGGTCGGGAAAACGCTGCGCATCCCAGCGAAGACCATAGTTCAAAGTGAGATTCCGAGTAACCTTCCAAGTATCCTGCCCGAACAGAGAAAAATCCTCATTCGCGATGTCGGAGAAGCCAGATTGATCGAGCGTTTCACCTGCGGTAGTGGGACCGTGCTGTAGATAAAGGAGCAGAGGCCCGCCGGTTACGGTCGCGGTCGCGCTGGCGCAGCCGTTGTTGATG
Organism: Candidatus Dormiibacterota bacterium; assembly: GCA_035577625.1. GTDB lineage: Bacteria > Acidobacteriota > Terriglobia > Acidiferrales > UBA7541 > Acidiferrum. The sequence goes on along the minus strand of DATLVG010000135.1, from coordinate 25,244 downwards.
TCACCAAACGTTCCGTCTGAACATTCGACCGTACCCGGGCCGAAACCATTCCCCATGGATGCGGGCGACGCGTAGTGAAGAAAGCCAGTAACGCTGTCAAAGATATATCGGCCGGCGAAGAAGCCGCGGAACACCTGCGAGTTGCGGGAGTGAATCCATTCACCGCCAAACTTGAAGGTGTGCTTGCCCTTGATGAGGGAGAAGCTATCGCGGACGTCAGTTCGCCAAAAGATTTCGTCGACGGCAGGTTCGAGGAAGAAAGGCTGGCCGAAACGGAACGTGGTACCGAAGCCCATCGCGGTGTCGGGAACGGAGTTCTTGTCAGTCGCATTGCGCGGGCGGTTTTCGCGCGAATACGTGAAGTGAGCTTCGTTGAGCTTGTTGGAAGAAATGGTGCTGTACCAATTGCCGTTGGCGACCTGAATCTTGCCGGGGCCTTCGATGCCGTTGGCGGTTGAGCCGTAGGTTGGCACGTCGAACGTCTGGTTCGTATTCTTCGACCAATCGTAGCTGTACGAACCGAAGACTTGATTTTTTGAGTTGATGTTGTAGTCGACGCGCCCGAAGCCCGAGCCATTGCGGACGAGGTGGTCGACGGGCTTGCCGTCGTCTTCATTGAAGCTTGTCTTCATGAAGTTGAGCAAGACTTGGCGCTGACAATCCGGGTTGGCTTCGATTTGCGCGTCGGTGATATTTGAATCGAAGACGGGGTTGGTGACACCGCAAGCCGATGCACCGAGCGTGGTGCTGAGGTTGCTGCGGGACAGGTTTTCGCGGATGCCTTCGGTAGCGCCGAAGAAGAAGAGCTTGTCCGTTTTGATTGGCCCTCCAATGCTCCCGCCGAACTGATTGCGACGGAAGTTGTCGAGCGGCTTGCCATCGGACGTGGCGGCGGTCAGGCTTTCATCGCGGAAATATTCGAAAGCGCTCCCGTGAATGTTATTGGTTCCGGACTTGGTAATGACGTTGATCTGGCTGCCCGCAGAACGGCCGAATTCGGCGTTGGCGCCGCTGGCTATAATCTGAAACTCTTTAACGGCTTCGAGCGTGATGTCGACTGCGGCGCGCTGGCCGCCGACCTGTTCACCGAAGAAACCATTGTTGTAGTCGCCGCCGTCGAGGCTGATGTTGTTGAAGATGCCGCGCTGGCCGTTGATGTTGATTTCATCGCCGTCGGGTCCTTGCGAGATGCTTACGCCGGGCGTAAGAGTGAGCAAGTCTTCAAACTTGCGACCGAGGACGGGTGTAGTTGCAATTGCAGCCTCTGCCAGGGTCGACGAGGACTCGGTTGCGGTGGTTTCCACAACCGGGACGTCGGAAACGATAATTTGTTGCGCAACCGACGAGACCTTAACCGAAACCGGGATTGTCAGTACCTGACCGATGGTGAGATTGACGTTTTGTTGGACGATGGTGGTGAAGCCGGACTTTGTGATGGTGAGGGTGTAGCGGCCCGGAGCGAGGTTTAAGAAGGCGAAATGACCATCGCTGTCGGTGGATTCGGTGCGGATGTAATTTGTATCGAGATTCTTTGCTTCGACGGAGGCGCCTGGAACGCTGCCTCCTTTTTCATCCAGCACGTCACCTTGGACTGTGCCGGTGGTGCTTTGTGCCTGTCCCCAACTGCTTGATGCAAAAAGCAAACACAGCGTCATAAGAATGACGCCTGACAAAAACTTTCTCATTTTTCCCCCAAAGACACATTCCCCGGCTTGGCGTGCTGAAAATTCACCCCGTAGACGGAACACACGCTGAAGCGGAAGGTGAAATTAGTGTGTCAAAGAGGCGGAGAAAGCACAAGTAGAGTGCCTGTGGAAACTTTTCTGATCCGCGGGAAAGCGGCGCGCAATCTGCATCGAGGAAACGAATGTTAACCAGCGATTGTTTAAACGGAGGGGAAGTAGGTTGGGACTTCGTCGTCGCGATCGAACTTAAGGTCGTCAAAGGAGGCGGCGATACCGAACCAGCCCGGCATGTTGGCGGACTCCACGCGGCGTACTTTTGCGACGGTGACAGCGACGACGTTGCCGCGACCGAGAGGGCGGCTGACGAGGATGATTTCCAGCTCGATGGAGGAATTGAGTTCGATGCGTTTGGGACAAAGGAAGAAGACGCCGGTTGAGCTGATGTCGCGTGTGACCAGAGAGATCGGATATTTCTCGGCGACGTTTTCCACGCTGCGTAACCGCAAAGGCAAATGCAACGAAGCGCGCGGATATTCACGCTGCTCATGAAACACGCCGACCGCGTGCGTCGGGACGCGCGCAAAGCGGCGAATCGAGATGGCGCTCGGAGAACGCAAGGGAACGATTTTCAGCGCGGGCGTTCGAGCCGGAGCGACCGCCGGCAGAGAGTTCGCAAGCGCGCCGGCTTCGCCGTATTGCGGGAGCGAGGCTTTCGTTTCCGAATCAGTCAGAGCAATTCTATTTGTTGCTTTCATCTCGACCCCAGAGATGCCTAGGCGCGCTTCCGCGAAGGCGCCGCAAGAATTCACTCGATCTGGCCCAAATTCCCAAGGAAAAGAATGGACAGCCAAAATGCCATTAGAGTGAGTTGGCGTCAACCTGTGGAAATCGGGGGAAGTGTCCTATCTTCAAACACATGGTTTTAGTACCGGAATAGCAGAAGCAGGTTGTGAGAAAGAGCGGTCGCCAATATGGTTCTTCGGTTTGGTCGAAGGAACGACTACGATACGCGACTCCGATGGGATGGGTGATACCGGATAGATTGCCGCGGTCATCTAACCTACCCTAACGGATCAGCTTATGGCCGAGACATCCAACCGAAGTTCGACGGTGCTAATTGCGGCTTTTCTGGCTGTGTACGTCGTATGGGGATCCACTTATTTGGCGATGCGGTTCGGAATCGAGTCGTTTCCACCCCTATTGCTGGCCGGGACGCGCCACCTTATCACGGGCTTGGTGTTTTACCCAGTTCTACGGTGGAAGACTGGCATTCGGCCAACGGTAGCTCATTGGACGACCGCAGCGATCACTGGTTTCCTGCTGCTTTGCGTCGGAAACGGCGGAGTATGTTGGGCGGAACTAACTGTACCTTCAGGAGTTACAGCGCTGCTGGTGGCCATGGTGACACTGTGGATGGTGCTGGTGGACTGGTGGCGGCCGGGCGGGCATCGGCCCTCGGGCCGGGTGTTTTTGGGAGTATTTCTGGGGTTCGCTGGGCTGGCACTGTTAGTTGGGCCGAGTCACTTAGGCTCTTCGGGGCGAATTGATCCCTTTGGCGCGGCGGTGTTGGTGATTGCTTCGTTTGCTTGGGCCTGTGGATCGCTCTATTCGAAGCATGGAGCGCTACCCGGTTCGGCGATGCTGAGTATGTCGATGCAGTGCCTTGCCGGCGGCATTGCACTGTGGATTGGCGGACTATTTACCGGCGAGGTTCAGCGATTCCACGTGAGCGCGATTTCGATGCGGTCCTGGCTTGCCGTTTTGTATTTGATCTTGTTTGGCTCGGGGATCGGATTTACGGCCTACATTTACATTCTCAAGAATAGTACGGCGGCGCGTGTGGCGACTTATGCGTTCGTGAATCCGGTTGTGGCGCTGCTGCTGGGTTGGATGTTCGCGGGTGAGGCGTTGACGTTGCGCACGCTTGCGGCCGCTGCCGTGATTCTCGGGGCGGTCGTGCTGGTGATTACGGCTCCACATCGCCTCCCTGCGCCGAAGATCGAGCCGGCAGCCTGTCCAAGCGAAGCGTAACTGCGCTGTGCGCACAACTTTCAGCCAACTGCGACTTTCCACTTTGACGAGCCATTCCGGATAGAATGAATTTTCAGCCCGCTGTATCGTTGCCTCGTTGAGAATGACCATGAACAAATCACAACAAGTTACACCAATTGATTCACGAGCGGCGGCACAGTATTGGAAGGCGACCGTGGCGCGGGATTCGCGTTCGGACGGAGTGTTTTTTCTTGGCGTGCGCTCGACGCGGATCTATTGCCGGCCAAGCTGCCCGGCACGGCGTCCGCTACGCCAAAACGTAGAATTTTTCAGAACGCAGCGCGAAGCCGAGCAGCATGGATTTCGAGCGTGTTTGCGCTGCAGGCCGAATGAGATTTCGGCGGCTACTGCGCTGGTACAGAGGACGGCTGGGTTGCTCGCGCAAAGCAACGAAGAGACGCTGCGACTAGGCGCCGTCGCACGGCAACTTGGGACTTCGACCAGCCGGCTGCGACGGGCATTCGCGCAGGTGACCGGGCTTTCGCCGCGGGAGCTTGCAGAGGCGTTGCGGCTGAATCGCTTTAAGAAACTTTTGCGGCAAGGCAGCAAGATCGCGGATGCATTGTACGAAACGGGATACGGATCGCCGAGCCGTGTCTATGAACGCAGCAACGCGCAGCTCGGAATGACGCCGGCAACATATCAAAAGGGAGGAAAGGGAATGAAACTCGGATACACGGTTGCAAACGCCAAGCTGGGGAAAGTTCTGGTAGCGGCTACGGACCGCGGCGTGTCGGCAGTTTATCTTGGAGATTCTGAAGCAACACTGCTCGGAGAGCTCCGGGAAGAATACCCGAAGGCAGAAATCGCGCCGGCAAGAAGCGGACTCGAGAAGTGGGTGAAGGAGATCATTTCGCGCACCGAAGGGAACCCGCCACGCCAGGAATTGCCGTTGGACTTGCTTGCCACTGCATTTCAGAGGCGAGTGTGGCAGGAATTACAGCGTATTCCGTTGGGCAAAACGCGGACGTACGCGCAAGTGGCGCGCGCGTTGGGGCGTCCAAGCGCAAGCCGCGCTGTGGCACGGGCCTGCGCGACGAATCCTGTTTCTGTTGTGGTGCCGTGCCACCGCGTGATTCGAGGCGACGGCAATCTGGCGGGATATCGTTGGGGAATTGAACGCAAGCAACAGCTGCTGAAGACGGAACACGCAGAGGCCGCGGCGGCGAATTAGCCGCGCGGCTTCACTTTGGTCGCGTTCTTTGGCCAATCGGGTTTGAAGCGGGAATCTTCAATTTTGAGGTTTTTCATCATTCCCGTGTAATGAATAATAAAGTAGTCGCCGGAATTGGCTTCGAAGAACTTCTGCTGAATCGGCATCCACGAGCCGGTGTCCACCCACATCTGAATTTTGGTAATTTGCTCGCGAGTCTTTTCGGATTTGGGAGTCAATTCGATGAGAATGGTTTTGCGGCCGTCGAGTTCCTGTTCGCCATTTACAGCGATCAGGTAATTTTTCTTTAAGTGTTCGCCGCGGGTATTAAATCCGAGTTCGAGATATTGGTCTACCATCTCGCGGTTCTTGCCGAGGTCGTACTCTTCCACGCGATTTATCTTTGGATTGAAAATGTAGATTGCGTCGCCTGTGCGCAGCACTGTACGCGCATCAGGCTTGGCAATCTGGATGCGCATTTTATCGTCTTTGCGGACCCAGAGTTGTCCGGTTTCCGTTGAGGTGTCCTTGACGACGTCGGTGTACTTAATCCGTTCGATATTTGCGGTGAGGCTGTGAAAGTCCAACGCAGCGTGATCCATCATGGTCAGGATGCTGTCGGGGGTCCACTTTGGAGAACTCTGCGAAGATGCGGGACCGGCCAAGATGGCCAGCAGCAAAATCGCGAAAAAAGTTAGTATTTTCCTCATAGACTTCAAATTCAGCCCTCTACTGGCGATTCCAGACGCATAGGTACGAACAACCAGTATACCTAATGTTGGATGCGGGGGCGGTGAATAGCGTTTCCAGTTGCGAAACGGCGGCGATATCGGCTAGTGGCGGACGGAAACCTGATAGGCGATTACAGTACCGTTTTCGTCTCGTTTGGCCTCGACCTTGAGTATTGAAAAGTGGCCGCTCTGCAGCTCGGGCAGCGCACGCTGCAACGCTCGATGAAGTTCGTTTTGCAATTGCGGCATCTGTTCGGGAGGCGCCAAGACGCGCGCGTCCACTTGATAGACGCTTTCGTTTCCGGCGCTCGAGATCACCTCGATTTGCTCGGCCTTGGGCGGGACGGAAGATTCCGGTTGGTCGCGCAGCCAACGACGAGGCATGAAGAAAACAAAGACCAAAATCCCGATTACGGCGAGATCGTATTGCCACGAGCCGCGTTCAAATTGCCAAAAAAATATGCGTGAAAGAATTTGTCCGCTGCTGGGCATGTCAGTCCGCCGGAATCCCATCGACGATAACGCCGTCGCGCATGTGGACGACGCGGTCAAAATAGGTGACCGCTTCGGGATTGTGGGTGATCATCACAATCGTCTGTCCAAGCTCTTTGTTCAACTGGCGCAGCATCTCCAACACTACGTCGGAATTTTTTGTGTCGAGGTTGCCCGTCGGCTCGTCGGCGAGCAGAATCTTTGGCTCGTTGATGATGGCGCGCGCGATGGCGACTCGTTGCTGTTCGCCGCCGGACATTTCGGATGGCTTGTGGTTCAAGCGGCCTTCGAGGCCCAACAGTTTTGTTACGACGTCGAAACGATGCGGGTCGAAGCCGTCGCCGTGAATATATTGTGCGATGGCGATATTGCCCTTCGCCGTCATAGTGGGCAGCAGATTGAAGCGCTGAAACACGAAACCGATTTTGCTGCGGCGGAGCTTGGTGCGTTCGCCGTCGGACATTGCGGCGAGATCGTTGCCGTCTACCAGAACTGTCCCTCGCGTGGCGGAAGCGAGCCCGCCGATCGTGTAGAGCAGCGTCGATTTGCCGCATCCGGACGGACCCATCACGGCTACGGATTCTCCGGGCTGAACGGAAAAATTCACGCCGCGCAAGGCAGGCACTTCCACCTTGCCCGCGCGATAGAGCTTCCACAAATTCTCCGTTTTGAGTATCGGTTCCACGCTCTTCCTTACGAGCCCCTGTCCCACGCCGCGCGGCAGTTCTTCAAATTGCGCGATTGGAATTGTAGCCGCGATTGCCATCTCTGCCTAGCTTGGTGCCTCCGCTTTCTTTTGGCGAACTAGTCAAACGTAAGCGCTTCGACGGCGTCGCGGCGGCTTGCCATCCACGCGGGATAGCTTGCGCCGAGAACCGCGCCGATCATGGCGATGATGCCTGCGCGCAAAATCCATTCCGTTGTAATCAGGATCGAGAGCGTCGGAAACGCCTTTACGAAGCCGGCGCGAACCGCGTAGCTCAGTCCAACACCCGCCGCGATGCCACCGAAGCACAGTGCGACCGACTCCATCAAAATGGCTCGCACGATGAATGGAGAAGTTGCGCCGAGAGATTTTAAAACGCCGATGTCGCGCGTGCGTTCGACGACGGTTGTGTACATTGTGAGAAAAATTACGAGCAAGCCGATACAAACGGCCAGCGCGATCATGGCGTTGACGAAAACGTTCAAGCCCGGGACATTCGTCGAGGTCATCAGCGACAAATAGTCCTTCAGCGCGTGAATCTTGTAGTTCGGCAAAAGCGGCTGCATCTCGTTGATGACGTCTTCGGTATGCTCGGGACGCGTGCACTTCAGCAAGAAAACGGAAGCCTTGTCGTGCGCGCCCCCGAGGTCTTGTAACGTAAGAATTGGAACGAAGAGGCGAGCGCCCTTGCCGTGCTCGACAATTCCAGCGACGTGCCAGTCGTGATTCAGGAGATTGAATGTGTCGCCAACTTTTATGTGTTTCGCTTGAGCGGCGAGGTCGTCCACAAGCAAATCGTCAGGGCCTTCCATGTCCTTGCCCGCAAGAAAGACGAATCCACCGGAAACAGCATTGAAGCTATCGCGGTCAATACCGTAAACGAGGTCGATTCCACCGGAAGAGCTGAACTGCAGAAAAACCGGCGACACGGATTGGACGTATTTCAATTCCCTCAAGCGATCGGCGATTTTGATTGGCATCGGCGACCCGCTGAAGGCTAGGAAGACCTGGGCAGACGGCGACTGAAGCATAATGTCGGCGCCAATGCCTTCGACGCGCTTGGCGGTTTCGGTGAGGATGCCGCTCGTCAGGCCAACGACGAGGACTACGAGCGCGACTTCCACGCCGATCGCCAAGATTCCGATGATGGTGCGAATCGGGCGATGCAGCAAATTGCGGAAAATCATTTCGCCCATCATGGCTTGGAATCCTTGGAGGCGGCCGCGCCATTTTCCTCGCCGACTTTGACAAGCTCGGAATTGGGCGGCTGGGCTAGCTGAAAACGCTCGGCGGGCAAATCTTCGTTTAACGCAAGCTTGGTGATTTGCAATTCGATCTTGTAATCGTCGTGTGGACGATCGATGCGAATCTGACGCGGATACGAGGAGGTCGACGCGGCGGAAGGATCGCCCGTTGGCTGCCAATCCCAGTAGCGAATATCGGACAGCAAGGCGCCTTTCGGCCCGTAATTTTGCATGCGTGCTACGTTCAAGTCAGCGCGGTCAAACCAGATCTTGCGCCGGATTTCGGTTGTGTAGCCGCCGCGCAGCACGGTCAACACGTAGTAGCGCGCGGCTTCGTCATTGAACTCTTCGATCAGAACCGCTTCGCCTTTTACGATTTCAGGCCAGAGCAATGCATCGAATAAATGTTGCGGGCGCAAATTCTCCAAAGGCTTCGCGCTATTCCGCTCCACAGCTACATCGCCAACAAGGAATTTGTTTTTTGTCGGCAGCGAAACGCGAAACGTCGCGCCGTCGCTGGTCATGTCAAAGATGGTCTTCGAAATGACCGGTGCTTGCCCAATCATGCGAATGTTTGCGGGTCGCTCCGCGAGCAAGAACGCTTTTACCTGGTGATATTCCTGAATCAGGCCGCTGTATTTGGAGCCTGCCGTCGGCTGCAACTCGACCGTTGCGTTGAGGCTCTTGGCGGCGCTTGCTTGAGCGTTGAATTTCTCGATCAGCTCCTCGCGCGTTGCGTCTTTGACGACAGGAATTTCGGTCTTCGGCACTTTCGCGTTGCGGCTGATATTCCCGCCGCAGCCAGCAAACGCTGTCAGTGTCACCAATCCCAGACATGTCCACACACGTCGCATCAATAAGTTACGTCCTTCTGAGCCTATAAAGTGCATGCACGCAGCCAACTCCGGCCAGAGCCAGCCCCGGCGCCGCTCAATGTGGCCGCGCGATATGCACGTCAAACGGCTGCACGGCGGGGCGCACACGGCGGATGGCTTCGCTCGGCCAGAGCGTTTCACTCAGAATAGTGAGCCAGCCATCTTCCAGTTCGCAAACCACACAAAAAGTATAACGCGTGTAGGCTGCCTGGTAGGCGTCCAAACCGCGTTTCGAGAGGTCGCCCTCCAATTGGGCATCGGCGTTCAGAACAGCCTTGCCTGCGCGCAATCCAAAGGTCTCGCCTTCAAACCGCTCGATCAGTTCGCGAACTTGGTCATCGCTTGGCTGCGGCACGACGATGCAGCGGCCGGCTGCTTCTCGAAAAGCGATTTTGCGACTGGCGCAAAAATCGCGAACGCGGTCGATGTGGCTGAAAAAATCGAAGACGAAGGGCTCTTGCGTGACGAGGGCAGGGAAGACGCCCGCCCACATTGCGATGGCGTCCTTGCCTCGCACAGGTTCGCGGCTCTCGGTTTCGATGAGTTCCATGCCGATGGCTTTGATCCCCGGACCGAGGTCGAGCGTTTCCACGTCGAGGGAATACGGAGGAAGGTCCAGCTCGCTCATTCTTCGTCTTCAGCGTGGGGAAATTTTGCCTTGAACTCCGGCGACTTCTTGCGCACGTCGAGCCAGTCGAAAAAAGCGTCCGGCGTCTCCAGCCAGATGCGGAACCAATTCGACATCTCCTCTTTTTCGGCACGCTTTTGCGGTTCCACTTTACGATTGCGCGCGATCATTTCAGCGCGGCGTTTGCCGAGGCGCGCGACATCGAGCACTCGCCCTGCGGCAGCTTTTTCTCCATGTGCCTGAAAGCGTCGCCACAATTCATCGAGCCGCATCAAGCTCACTTCCGCATCACTAAGCGTCTTGAAGTGCAGCAGGTCTTCAAACTCTTCTTCGAACTGATCTTCCACTTCTTCGATCTGTGAAAGATTGACCTTGAGGCCCGCCGTCTGCAGCACGTCGGCAATATAGTCCGCGCCGGTCTTAGCTTCTTCGCCGTGCTCGGCGATCATTCTGCGCCGTAACTGGTCGATTTCGGCCGCGGTCCATTTTTCCGCGCCGATTTCCCGTGCTGTCTCCAGAATCAGGGCTTTCTTCGTCTTGTTATCTTCGGTCATGCACTTTTTTTTAGCGTTTCTTTGCTTGCTGCTTTTTCTTCGCGCGTACGGGCCCCCGTTTTTTCGCCGGAGGCGCCGGGGGCGGGTCTGCCGGCAATCCTTGCAGCAAACGATGATACCTGTTTACGTTCTTGTTGTGCTCTGCCAAAGTGGCGCTGAAGAAGTGGCCGCCCTGGGTGTTAGCGACGAAGTAGAGATAGTCCGTTTGCCCGGGCGCAAGCGCGGCGCGAAGCGCAACTTCACCTGGATTGCCAATTGGCCCGGGCGGCAGACCGCCGTGTTCATACGTGTTATAGGGTGAATCGTAATGCAAATCCTTACCGGTCAGTGTGCCGTTGTATTTTCCCGCCTGCTCCAGGGCGTAAATCACAGTCGGGTCGCACTGCAGCGGCATGCCTTTGCGGAGTCGGTTCTCGAAGACGCCCGCCACGAGCGGTCGCTCATCGGGCTTCGGAGTTTCGCGTTCGACGAGCGACGCGAGGGTTACGGTGGAAAGCGTTGGGCGGCCGACGCCAGCTGGCGCGGGATCCGAAGCCGAAATCGCGCGCCACTGTTCGCGGAACTTTTGCACCATCGTAGCGGCCAAATCCGTCGCCACCGGATGCCGCGGCAACTGATATGTCGCGGGAAACAGAAAGCCCTCCAGGGTCTTTGCGTAGGGTGCCAGATCTTTGATGCTTGAGGGATCGCTGGCGGCACGCAGGAAGTCATCGGCAGGCAGGAATTTTGCAGTTTCCAGATTATGGGCGATGTCGAACATCGTTTCGCCTTCGCGCACGGTGAACGGCAATTGATAAACTTCGCCGTGCGCCAGCTTCCAGAAGACGTCTTTGCCGGACATCGCGTGGTCGAAGAAATATTCTCCCGCTTCCGGAGAACGTCGTGGGTTTCGCCGTGCGTACACTTCAAATGCGATTGCGCTGCGGATCACTCCGTTCTTTTCCAGGATGCGGCCCGCGGTGCGGCTCGACGCGCCGTGCGGAATTGTGACGAAGACGCCCGTACTGCCGAACCCTTGATAGGGCTTCTGGATGCCATACCAAATGTAAGCGCCTGCGCCGGCGGCTCCCAGCACAAGAATTAGCACTATCGCGATAAGTACTTTCATCTATGCCCGCTCCGGAGCTTCTAGTCTTGCCAGGTATTCGCGGAGGATGACCGCTGCAGCGACCGAATCCACCGTCGGCTTGTCGGCGGCTACCTTCTTCTTTTTGTCGGATTCATCGTGATACTTCCTGCCGAATTCTTCTTCGAGCAGGCGTTCTGCTTCCCAACTTGTCAGCCGTTCGTCGACCATTTCGACTGGGACTCCAATTTGTTTGCGCGCTCGCTGCGCGAATCGCTCCGCTTCGTCGGCCATTGCCCCACGGGTTCCGTCCATATTCAGTGGCAGGCCGACGACGATTTGTTTCACGCCCTGCTCGCGGGCCAATTCGCGCAGGCGGCGCATATCTTCGTTGCGATTGACGCGCTCGATGGTCGTCAGAGGTCGCGCAAGCCGCGCTTCTGCCGTGGCGATTGCCAGTCCGATTCGCGCACGGCCGTAATCTACGCTCAGAATCGTCTTGGCCGTAGAGATAGCGGGCTCGTTAACGAGGTTTTTCGCGGAGTTCACACTTCTATTATAACGATTACGGCTTGCGGCCCCGCTCTCCGCTTTGCCAGGCGTCCCAATAACCCAACACCTTGAGTTGCTGGTCGAGGCCTGTTTCTTTGACGAGCACATCCAATTCGGGGCGGGAAAGCCGTTTGCCGAGGGGCTCGGCGCGGTCGGCGATGCCCCAGGCGGTGAGTGCTGCCAGCGCGGTATTGAGTTTCAGTTCGCGTATGTCGACCTTGTCGTATGTATCGGAGGCGGCGTGATAGTTGACGAGATAGTTCGAAATCTCCTGATTCGCGACGAGGTTTGGGACGCCTTCGAGCAGAAAATCAAAATTATCGGTACCGAAGGAGGCGTCTGCGGTGTGATTTGTTGCGCCCCAGGAATCGAGTGGCTTTAGGACTTCCTTCACTCCAGCTTCGATATCTTTTCTACCTCCCAGAGAATAGCCGGTGACGCGTCCGCTGCCGGTGTCATAAACAATCACGGCCCGCATTTTGTCCAATTCCGCGCGATGCGCAGTCACGTACCCATAAGACCCAACCGTTCCTTGCTCTTCGCCGCTAAACAAAATAAATCGAATGGTGCGTCGCGGCAGGAGTCCCGTTGCTTTAATTGCCCGCGCCGCCTCAATCACCAGCGCTGCGTTACAACCGTTATCGAGGGCGCCGGTGCCGAGTTCCCACGAGTCAAGATGCGCGGCCAGAATCACGACCTCGTCCGGTTTTTCCCGCCCGCGAATTTCTGCGACGACATTTTCCTGGTCGATGGGCCCGCCAACTTTATTTGGCATATTGAATCGCACACGAACCTGGCCGGGATGCGCAGCGACGGCTCGAGCAAGCCGCATCGCGTCCTCCCGCGCGACCACGGCCTGCGGGATCTTGTCAATTTGGCCGACAAGCGAATTCGTATGTCGATACATCAATCGGCGTTCTCGCGCTCCCATCCAGAGAATCGCGCTCGCGCCGCCTTGCACGGCCCGCGCGATGATTGCTGGCGGCCGCAAATATTCGTCGAAGAGATCCGCCCACGTCGAACCGATTTCCGAGCGGACGAGCAAAATCGTCCCCTTGATATTTCCCGCTCGCGCGAATTCCTGTTCGCTGCCGCCGCCGATGTCTACAATCGCGGCTTCGATACCGCCAGCTGGTGTTGGCGGTGACCAGCCGGTGCTGACTATGCGTACTGGGAATTGCGCGGGCCCGAGCAACTCCAAACGTGTGTCGCCTTCGCTCCACGTCACCGGTAGCGTGTATTTCTCCGTGTGAACGTCCACGCCCGCCGCGCGGAAGCCCGCCACTCCCCATTCGACAGCCTTGGCCATTTGTGGCGTGCCGGTCACACGACCTCCGACTTCATCCGTCAGCCGCCGCAAGTTCTCCGCCATCGGCGAATCGCCTAGCACTTGCGGAAGAATTTTCGCGGCGGCTGCTGCGCACGACGAGAGCTCCGTCGCCGAACAGGCGGCAACACCTTGCGGCGGCTGCAATTTGTTCAGCGGATCACTCTTCTGCGGCGCCAGTTGCGCCGCGGCAGATGCAGCACAGACCACCCATGACACAACGACAATCGTCTTCGTTAACGACCGAACCTTCATGTGTTAGCCCCTGGCAGTACGCGAAAATCAAGCCACGCGATTATAGCGCTTGACCGAATTCGGGGCCTAAATCATGATTCCGTTCTCCATCCGCCGAGTTGACCATGACCATCCATCCGAATTCCGTCAAGCGATCGCCGAATTCGTCGTGGTACGCGATTTGCGCGTTACTTTTTCCTATTCCAGCTTGTATTGGCGGTTACTTATTTGTTCATCAGATCTTTCATTGAACGGACAGCCTTGTCCAACTGGTTGTTCCCGGTTCCACAGAATTGAAATTCGATCGGCCGGGAGTCAAAACCATCTTTCTCGAGCAAGAATCCGTCGTTGACGGGCGCGTGTACGCCACATCCGGCCCGATTAGCGGCTTGAACTGCAGTGTGCGATCGCAAGACGGCGCATCGATAGGTTTGAGGCGGCCAACGGCATCGACGTCTTATGCGCTGCAAGGTCGCGCGGGCAAATCCGCGCTGGAATTCTCGGTTCCGGCGGCCGGCACCTATCATTTCGAGTGCGGATACGAACAAGGGCAATCAGGCCCAACCGTGGTCGTCGCCGTTGGAAGTGGAGTTGGTACCGCCATTGTTGTAAGTCTGGCCGCGGGTTTCTGGGTCTAGGCGTGGGGTTTGCAGCCGGCGCGATCGCTTTCGCAGTCATTTATTAAATGCAACGCCGCAACAGAGAAGCCTTTCTGAGGAGTCAGGCAACTCAGCCGGCCGGCTGATTGAGAATTGCGTCCGCAATCCGCGCGACTTGCGCCATTTCCTCTACGTCGTGGACGCGAACAATGTGCGCGCCTCCGAGAATGCTTGCCGTCACTGTCGCGGCCGTGCCCCAGATACGCTTTTCGGGCGGTGCGGGCCCCCTGTTTCGGGCAAGCGTTCTTCCCAGAAATCCCTTGCGTGACGTTCCGACCAGCAGCGGATAGCCGAGTTTTGCAATTTCGCCTAGCTTTGCCAGAAGTTCGTAATTCTGCTCGGAACTTTTCCCGAATCCGATACCAGGGTCGACAATGATTTTGCTTTTCGCGACGCCCGCTTTCCGCGCGATCGACACGGATTTCTTGAGCCCATTCACGACGTCTTTCATCACGTATTTAGCGAACGGCAATTTTTGCATCGTGCGAGGCGTTCCTCGCATGTGCATCAAGACCAGTGGCACGGCGTGATGCGCGACGACTTCTGCCAGCCGAGGATCGTGTCGTAATCCGGACACATCGTTAATCATTGCTGCGCCGGCGCCAATCGCTATCTCTGCAACCGCCGCCTTTTGTGTGTCCACGGAGGTTGGAATTTTCAGTTTTCCACGCAGAGATTCGAGGATGGGCAATAGTCGCGCCAATTCTTCTGCCACTGGAATCTCGTCTGATCCCGGCCGCGTGGATTCCGCTCCAATATCGATGATGTCCGCGCCGTCGCGCTGCATCCGGAGCGCATGTTCGACGGCTTGCCGCACATTCAGAAATTTTCCGCCGTCGGAGAAGCTGTCCGGCGTCACGTTCAGAACGCCCATCACGAGCGTTTTGCGCCCAAGCACGAGCATTCCGCGCCGCATATTGAGCCGAAAAATTCTCCGCTGCGTCATCTGTTCAATGCAGTGTACCGTACCCGCTCGACGGTTCGCTTAAAAGGAAAGCCGCTCCGAAAACATCCATCTGTGATCGTAAGTGTGAAATCGGGTCACCGCGATCTGCATTCCCGCCGCTGAGGAAAATCGTAGTTTCTTGCCAACTCGCACGCGCCCGAAACCGAGACCGGGTGTCAGAAAAACCTGTTTTTCCCCGGCGTTCTTTCCGGATTTGTAAAATGTCGAATTCACTTCGAGTTCCGGCCACAGTTTCCAGCTCGCGCGGTACTGAAACGCCGTGTTCCACAGCAACTGTCGTCCGAGTTTTGCTGTGCTACCACCCGGCAAGTTAACACCGATTGTTGACTGTGTATCAAAGCGGCCCCAGCCCTTGCCGGCTGCGATCGTTGGTGTGAAGACCGGATCTCCGGCGCCGTAGCGATGCGCTCCGGTCGGCACCGTTGCGCCAAGAACAAATGTCACCAGGTAATTTCCTTCCGTCTGCTGCGCTGACGCGAGCCGAAATTTGAACTGGAGAGGTAAATCGCCAAAGCCGCCTGCTGGGCCATTTGGCGATTGCAAACTATAGGTCGGTATTCCCAGCAGGATCTGAGTTCGTGACGTGGCAACGAACTCCACCCCCTTATTGCCTCCGAGTTGCCACGCCGTGTTTCCTCCGGTTGCCGGCTGCCGCCAGACGTCATACCTCAATTCATCCTTGAGGCGGCCGGATGTGGTTGCCAGCGGCGAAAGCCAATCCGGCTGGTTCGCTTTGGCTCGGTCCGCTGCGTTTCGCCATTTGCGATACCAACTGTGTTTCGGTCGCGGATTGCTTGAGTCACGCTCCTGGCCGAGTGCGTTCGATCCGATAAGAGTTGCCGCGACCGCCGACAAAAATAGCTTTGTCTTAAGCCTCATTCGATTCTCCAAATGTGAAGTGGGGGAAAAAAAGAAACGGCCACGGTCAGATACGAGTCTGGCCGTGGCCGCTTAGAATTCTGCTAAAGCGTTTCTATGCCGACGGGCGAGACGCGCAACGTTCCGCAGCCCGGCAACAACAGGTCCTGCTGCCGCTGAAGTTCGTGTGTGGATGTTGCGCGCGATTCAGAGAATTTCCTTGGACGGCTGACCCCATTCAGATTAAAGAAGACGCCAACGCTCGTCAAATCGATTCGATCAATGCGTCGAAAGCAAAATTTGGTGTTAATCCAGATCAAAATCGCGAATCGGCTTTCCTGCTGGAGCGTCTTTTGCCTTCTTCATGGCTTCTTCAAATTTCTTGGCGAGGATGTCTTCCTTGTGCGTTTCCTGGAAGAAGGAGTCCGCGAACTTGTCTTCCCGCTGCCGCTTCTGCTCCTCGAGAATGCTCGAAGCCTTTGTCAAATCCACGTCCGGCCCCGGTTTTACATGCGCCTCATGTGAAAGCACCGCGCCAAAAATCGGGTCGACCACCAGTTTTGCCTGGCAGCATGGGCACGTCAGATTCAAATTCTCGCCGTCTTTTCTTCCCATAGCCGTATTCTACGCCAATTCTATTTTCGCGCCAGCGGGCGCTTCATGTGTGTGGCTTGCCGAGCAGATTCGCTGCCATGCCGCTGTAATCCGGTCGAATTTGATGCGGACCGTAACAAAGTTTCCGCAATATCGGAATTGGCCGGGCATACCAACTCGCCCATGAAAGCGGCGTCTCGCCGTTCATGTCCTTCGCGTCAATCACCGCGCCTGCATCGAGCAAAAGCTGAATCGCTTCTTCATCCCCAAACGCTGCCGCTCGATGCAGCGGCCTCTCGCCCTTCGTTCTGCAGTCGCGCATAAACGCGCCGGTCTCTGCATTGTTCTTTGTTGCGACGTTCGGATTGGCGCCGTGGGCGAGAAGGACTTTGACGACGAGGTTGTGCGCGAGCCGATTTGTTTGGCTTAGTGCCGCATGAAGCGCAGTTTCTCCCGTATCGGCCTCGGTTGCGTTCACATTCGCGCCGCGTTCCAGCAAAAACTTGCACAACCTCCAATGGCCATGAAAGCTCGCCGCGTTGAGCCCCAGGTTCTCGCCCAAAAGATTCATCGGCGCGCCACTCGCGAGCAGAAACTTCATCGCGCTCACATCGCCGTAGTATGCGCACCATTGCAGCAGAGAATATCCATCTTTGTCAGCGGAGCTTGGTGAATTGCCCGTGGCGCAATACTCAAAAACCAAATCGGTCCTGCCATCGATTATTTCATCCAGCATTCCCATAATTCCGCACTTTAGCACGCCTTCTTGTGCAAACGAGAAAGGGCCCGGCAGCGCCGAGCCCTTTTCAAAAACTTAACGAAAGACAATCGCGACTACGCCTTTGCTGGAGAATCTCCTCGTGTAAATCCGGGCGCCGGACGCAATTCCGGCCGCACCACCTTCGGATCAGCGCTTGTTGCTCCTTGCGGCGGAGGCGTCGGAGGTGTGCGCGGCTTTTCC
The DNA here is from genome assembly GCA_035577625.1 of Candidatus Dormiibacterota bacterium. GTDB lineage: Bacteria > Acidobacteriota > Terriglobia > Acidiferrales > UBA7541 > Acidiferrum. The sequence goes on along the minus strand of DATLVG010000135.1, from coordinate 7,906 downwards.
GGCAGATCCTTGCCTTCCATCAGGAGCTTTACTTCGTTGGCATCGAGCACCTCGCGCTCGAGCAATGCTTTCGCAATGCTCTCGAGCGTTTCGCGGTTCGAGTCAAGAAGCTTTTTCGCCGTGTCGTAAGCGTGGCTGACGATGCGCTTTACTTCCTTATCGATCTGCACCGCTGTGTCTTCGGAAAAGTCCCGATGCTGCGCAATTTCGCGCCCCAGGAAAATCGCTTCTTCCTTCTTGCCGAATGCCAACGGTCCAAGTTCGCTCATGCCCCATTCGCAAACCATGTTGCGAGCGATGTCCGTTGCTCGTTCAATATCGTTGCCGGCGCCGGTCGTAATGTAGCCAAGGAACAATTCTTCGGCTGTGCGCCCACCCATCAACACGGCGAGCATCGCTTCGAGGTGTTCCTTCGAGTAAGAATGCTTGTCGTCCGTCGGCAACTGCATCGTCAAGCCCAGGGCCATGCCGCGCGGAATAATCGTTACCTTATGAACGGGATCCGCGCCCGGCGTTTTTGCGGCAACCAGCGCGTGTCCCGCTTCATGGTACGCCGTGTTCTTTTTCTCTTCGTCGGACAAAATCATCGACTTGCGTTCGACGCCCATCAGGACTTTGTCCTTGGACATCTCGAAGTCCACATGCATAACAAATTTGCGGTTCTGCCGCGCAGCCCAGAGCGCCGCTTCGTTTACGAGGTTTGCCAAATCAGCGCCCGAGAAGCCCGGAGTGCCGCGCGCAATGATCGAAAGTTCCACGTCATCGGACAAAGGCACCTTCCGTGTGTGCACGCGAAGAATTTCTTCGCGACCTTTCACGTCCGGGCGCGCCACGACGACGCGGCGGTCGAATCGGCCGGGACGCAGCAGGGCAGGATCGAGCACATCGGGCCGGTTTGTGGCTGCAATCAAAATTACGCCTTCGTTCGATTCAAACCCGTCCATTTCGACGAGCAATGCATTCAAAGTTTGTTCGCGCTCGTCGTGACCGCCGCCAAGGCCTGCGCCGCGATGACGTCCGACCGCATCAATTTCGTCAATGAAGATGATGCAAGGGGCGTTTTTCTTGCCCTGCTCAAACAAGTCACGTACGCGGCTCGCGCCAACGCCGACAAACATTTCTACGAAATCCGAACCGGAAATCGAGAAGAACGGAACGTTCGCTTCGCCGGCAATCGCCCGCGCCAACAAGGTTTTGCCCGTTCCTGGAGGTCCGACAAGCAATACACCCTTCGGAATTCGCCCGCCCAGCTTCTGGAACTTCTGCGGGTCCTTCAGGAACTCGATAATTTCCTGCAGCTCTTCCTTGGCTTCATCAGTTCCCGCAACATCCTTGAACGTAACTTTTTTCTGCTGTGCGGAAAGCAATCGCGCGCGCGACTTTCCGAAGCTCAGCGCCTTGTTCCCGCCGGCTTGCATCTGACGCATCAGGAAGAAAACGAATCCCGCCAGCAGCAACAACGGCGCCGCATTGACCAGCAAAATCAGCCAGTCGTTGTTATGCACTTCCTTTACGCTGATTTTCAGGCCTTTATCGCGAAGGGATTTTGAAACGACCGGCAGATCCTCTTTCGCAATCGTTGTACGGAATTTTGTGTCGGGCGGGACTTTGTATTCGCCCTGAATTTCGTAGGCATTTGGCGCGAGATAGATAGTGACTTCCTTGATTTCGCCCGCGTCGACCTTTGCCATGAACTCACTGTAGGCGGGAGTCTGCTCCCGCTGTGCCTGGCCGTTCTTCGAGACCAGTTGCCAGAGCATTACGCCCAGCAGCACGATCGCCAGCCAGAATAGAATTGTTTTTGCCGTAGAGCTTGAGTTCACAGTTGCCTCACTGATTTCTTACCCGGGCGGTTTCCGGCGTGCCTATTTCTAGCCACGCCTTCGCCGCCTACTACTATTAGACGCCGCTCGACCCCCGGAAGACAAATCTTTCAAGTTCCGGTCGGTACCATTCGACGCCGCAAGTCCATAACCGACCCACATCTCTTTAGATGCGGTGCGGAAGCCAAAGTAATCGGGCTCCAGTGCCACGCGCCGCTTCGAAGTCTTATCGAGCAGCACGGCCAGCCGCAGCGACCGCGGCTTTGTCTCGCCGAGTCTGCGCAGCAGAAAATCCTGCGTTACGCCGCTCTCGAGCACTGCATCCACCACTAAAACGTCCCGGCCCGTCAGATCCGGCCGCGCGCTGAAATAAACCTCGCGCCGCGAGTTCCCGCCGTGCTCCACGTCCCGCACTTCCTCGCGAACGAAATGACAATACACGGGACCCTTCACTTGCCTCAATAAATCCGCCGCAAAAATAAATCCTCGATCGAGCGTGACTACGGCGTCAATCCGTCGTCCGTTGTAGTCCTTTGAAATCTTGCGGCCAAGTTCAGCTACTTTCTTCCCGATCCGTCCCGCTGAGTACGACGCGGATTTAGCTGCGCTCAAGCTGGCTCCTCGCTCACCAGAATTGCCCTTTGCGTACGTTCGGTCGCGGCGAATTCCGCCGCAACGAATCCTCTCGCCCAAACGATATTCTTAGCGCTCTCGAGGACCGGCCAGCCTTCGCGTTCCCACCGGCTGATCCGCTTCTCGTTCAGCAAGCGGCTCAGTTTGTGCGCGTGCTGTCGCCCGTTCGGCCTGATGCGGTCGCCCGGTTGCATGCTCCGCAAAACCAGCGGACCGTTCAGTTTCGCTTCGTCCAGGGCGAACCCGCTACTCTTACTAGTGTCGCGCCCTAGGATGGGCCAGTCAATGGACCTGAGTCGGATTACGCAACCCATTTCCTGGAGTGCAATTGAAGTTTCGCCGCCGAGTTCGACCTTGTGAGAAAACTCCTTCGAAGATTTCTTGTTCGAGTGCTTCTTGTCGCGCGACAGAAACACCAGCGCGTCATCGTCCCGCCTCACGTCTACCCCGCCCGGCAGTTGCAGCACCTTTCCATTCTCGCCGCTTCGCGCCAACTGCCGAACTGCGTCGACGTGCAAAGCCGCGAGTTCGCCTGCGTTCTCGCGAACCTTGTCCACCAGCATTCGAATTATGCGGCTAGCCAATGCTTCGGAGGAGGAATTGGCGAGATCGCGAATTGGAACGCGATAAGATCCGTCAGTGAATTTTGATAAGACGTCAGAGCGCAACTTGGCGGTATAAGAAAGAAACGCTTCATCTCTCCGCGCAAGTTGGGCCAACTCGGCCAGGTGTTCCACTGCCTTTGGATTGAATTCTTTTTCCAGAAGGGGCAAGAGTTTCCGTCTCATCCTCGCGCGCTGCCTCGATGTGTCTCGATTCGTCGCGTCTTCTCGCCACGCCTGCTTCTTCGCCCCCAAATACTTTCCCAAGGCCTTTCGCCGAACTCCCAACAACGGGCGCACAATTCCGTCTTGTGTTGTCGGATGAATCCCGCCTAGGCCCGCCAAGCCCGTCCCACGAAGGATATGGGCCAGCACTGTTTCCGCTTGATCGTCGGCGGTATGAGCGGTCGCGACGCGATCGACGAGTCCGCCCTCTGTAAGCCTTCGAAAAAAATCGTATCGCGCTCGCCTCGCCGCATCCTCCAAGTTCGCTTTTTCGCGCGCAGCTTTTCTCGCGACGTCTCCCCGTCCAACATGCAGGGTCAATCCGAATTTCTCGGCTAGTTTTGAAACAAACAATTCGTCTTGGTCCGAAGCCTTTCCTCGTAGTTTGTGATTGAAGTGGACGACACTAAGCACGATGCCAAGTTCATCGCGTAACTCGACCAGGAGGCGCAGGAGCGCCACAGAGTCCGCCCCACCGGATACCGCCACGCCTACGCGGTCGCCGGCGCGAAGAAGTTCACTCTTCTTGAAGTGGGCAATCAGCTCGTTGGGTTTAATGGCCACGCGCCGCGGCACCATGCCGCAAGGAAATCCTAGCAGCCGCGGAAACAAAACTCACGCGTGGAGGAGTTATTTCAGCTGCTTCGCCTGCGCGATGAACTGTTCCGCGCGCGCCCGCACACGAAAGTCTTCCGTCAGATTCACCCAGCGAACCACGCCGGTCGAGTCCACCAGGAATTCGCCGGGCCGCGCAACGTCATGTCCGTTGGCTCCCGCGCCTTTGTGCAGCAAGTCGTACGCGCGAATCGCGGTTGTGTTTGGATCGGATAGAAAAGGAAATGTAAAGCCTGCCTTCTTGCACAAGTCGCGCGATTGTTCTGGAGAATCCACGCTGATGGCAACCGTTCTCACGCCCAACTTCTCAATATCGTCGAGCCGATCTTGTATTCCCCGTAACTCGGAGACGCAGAACGGTCACCAGTATCCCCGGTAAAAAACCAAGAACACGCCCTTCGGAGGCGTAGCAGAGTTGGGCAAGGGCGTGGTCATCAGGCTGGCCAGCGATACTTCTTTATTGTTCGAATCGGTCAAAACAAATTCGGGCGCTTTTTGTCCAACGCGTGGAGCACCTGCCGCTTTCGGAATTTGCTTTGTCGCGTAAAAAATCAGAAAGCAGAACGAGCCAACGGCAAATAGGCTTAACAATGCCAGGATTGGCCCCGCGATTTTTCCGCGATACTGCTGCGATTGCCCGTAAGCTCGCAGGAGACCGGAAATCACAAATCCGATGCCGGCCGCCAAAATCAGAAAGTTGGCCCACGGCGTATCCCGCGTGACGGGGTATCTGGCAAAAACGAGGAAATAGCTTAGGACGCCCAGGATGCTCAAAAGGAATCCGACCCAGATATGCCAATTTCTTCGACGCTGTTCCATCCCTCCGCCTCTCCAACACTCTGCGGCTAATTCGACCCGTGCCGTTCTATAACGTCAACGTGTGAGCAGGCCGCGATTCTACGCTTAGTCCTTCTTCGTCGCAGCGCCTGTTTGTTTCGCCTTGTCCACAATTCCGCGCACATCCGCAAGCAGTGCCTGCGAATCGAACACGACGCCATCGCGAATCGTGTACTTCACGCAATGCTCCTGTGTTACCTTGCCGTTTTTGCTCGCTCGCGTAACGCCGGAACCGTACAAAATCTTCACGTCGGCGAGCGGATTCTCCGTCAGCACCACGATGTCCGCCAAGTATCCGGCTCGAATTAACCCCAGCTCCGGATTCCGCAGCGCTTTCGCGCCGTTTTCCGTCGCCGCATGAACCGTTTCGAGCGGCGAAAAACCCGCCTCCTCGAGTAATTCAAGTTCGCGAATCGTTCCGAATCCCCAAATGCTGAACAAAAAGCCCGTGTCCGAACCGACCGCCACAATCCCGCCCTGATTCTTGTAGTCGTTCACAAAATCCATCCAGATTCGATATGCACGCGCCCAATCCGCTTCTTTGTCAGACGTCCACTCAAAAAAGTACGAGGCATGGTGTGAAGGGCTCGGCAAAAAAGAGTTCATCACCGCCGGATGCGTGTACTCGCCGTGCCATGGCAAATTCATTGCGCGTGTCACGTCACGATTTGCCTCGTAGATGCTGAACGTCGGCACCATCACGAATCCGTTCGTATGCATTGCATCGAGCAGGGAATTGATTACATCGCCGTGCAGCCGCCCAACGTCCGCCTGCAACCACGCGCGCCCCGTCTCCAGAAAACGGTCCGCCTCGTTTGAATAGTTGTATTCGGCCGGCAAATCCTGAATCGTCTGATTGCTAAAGGAAGATTCCGAATATCCATAGTGATGTTCAATCGTCGTTGCGCCATCCGCCGCGACGCGCACTGCGTTCATGGGGTACACGCCATCTTGCCCAATGTGTACCGCTACGCCCATCCCGTTTTTCTGTGCTCGGTCCGCGATCGCTTTGAATACGTCCGGCCAAAGCCCTGGCTTGCCTAGAATTTTTATTCCATCCACTCCAAGCGCGTGCCACTCATCTACAATCTGTCGCGCACCATCCGGGTTGGAACTGCGCGGATCCGTCGCGCGCCAGAAAGGGTAGACGTACATTCGCGGCGCAATCTCTTGATTCGCCGCAATCCTCCTCTTCTCTTCCACCATCCGCTTCGCGTCACCGTCGCCGTAGTTGAACGCGCGGATCGTCGTCACGCCGTGGCCAAGATAAAGCTTGTAGATGTAATCCGCAGGAACTTCCTTATTGAAATTGATGTGCGCGTGCAAATCGATCAGCCCGGGTATGACGTACATTCCCTTGCCGTCAATCACGCGGTCCGGAACAGTGTGATTTGCCCCAGCGGCGTCCGTTCTCTCTTCTTCGCGCGTAATGGCGTCCGTCAACGCAACCCGCGTAATCCGGTTGCCTCGTACAAAAATATCGGCCGGGCCAAACGCCGGCGCTCCGGACCCGTCCACAATGGTCACACCGCGGATCACCAGCGCCTGGTACGGCCCCGCCTGTTCCGGGCCGCCGGTTTGGGCAAGCGCTATCGATGCGATTCCTGGGCTCAGTAGTACGACCAACACGGGAATCGAACTAACGATTCGTGAGAATCTATTCATGAACACGGCTCTCGGCTTCGTTTTGAAGTTCGCCTTCAGCTGCGCAATGGCGCCGATTCTACTCGCGTCCGAGTGGTTCGAACAACCTTCGATTCACCGAATTTGAAACGCGCACTGGACCGTCTCGCTCACCGTAATCTTTTCCGGCTGCGGAATCGGTGGCGGCGGCGCTGCTGCGTGCTTTTCCGATCTTGGCCATGCGCCGCTCGCACCACTTACTTCGACGCTTTCCGTTGCGCGCCCGTACGCCGAATAACCCTAGACACTCATTTCCGAAACGCCCACCAGCTGCTTCACGTCGAGATTCGCAAAACGCAGCGCGCCAACCTTCTGTCCTTTCTGTTCGAGCGCCGCGCTAGCCCGGCCAACTGCACGCTTCATCGCTTCGCTCACGGCCTTTTGTTTTGCCGCCTCTTCATCCGCAAGCGAATACGTTAGCGACCGGAAATCTGCAAACCCATCGTCTACGGACTCTTCAATCTTCCTAAGGACACTGAATTGAACGATGTGATGCCCGACTCTTGCAGCGAGTTGTCGGCGCCTTTATTGGTTGTTTGCTGAAATTCTCGTTTCGCGATCTCGAAAACGCGCCGCTCACTGTTTGTGGTGCAACAGTTCCGCAGGAATCGGATTCCCCGGCTCTTCCTCATCCCAAAGCATCGTCTGAATCCACCAGCGCTTGCCGTCAAAATAGAGCGAAAAAATGTTCACGCCGCGCGTCACCACTTTCCCTGTCGACTGCACTTTCCCTTCATAACTGCTCAACACTGTCGCCACATTTCCGAATCGTTCAATCCTCCGCCCCAGCTCTGCTTCCGTAAATCCCTGCTTCACCAAAAAATCGTCGCTCTCGTCGAGATATTCCTGATAGTCGGAAGTCCGCGCCCGCACTTCACCTGCTTTATTTTTCGAGAGCGAGATGTATCGCACGCTCGGTGCAAACAGAGTCCGGTCGCGCCCCCACTGCCGCGGCACGCCCACGCCGCCCGAAATTGTTTCGTAGCTCGCCTTCACGATCCCCTCGATCGAATCCACATCTTGTGGCCGCGGCGCAATCGTTGGCACTTCAACGTGTCGCTTCTCGCCCTGCTTCTCCATCGCCCTTCCTCCACCAAATCCGCAGACAAGCAATCCACAAAATGCCGCCGCTCCTACTCGCGCCGTCCATCGCATCATCGAAATTCTCCTGTCGCCAGCGCAGCCAGCAGAGTTCGCGCCGCGCATCCTACCACTTTTCAGGCACTTACAGAGCCTTGTGCAAGTCTGTGGAAAACCAAGAATTTTCTATTACTTGCTGTTGACTTCTTCGCGACTCTCTGGCATTCTCTCCTAGTTGTAAGGACGTCTTCTGCTGGACAGGAGGCTTTCGCTCTTTGACAACCGATACGATGTGCCAGAATCTGTTCGAAACCATTGGAGCTTTTCGAGCGCCAATGGTCTGAGTAATATCGAGCGATCAACAATTCGCTTGGCAGGCTGCCTGGGATGCAAATCCCGGGATTTTTT
>DATLVG010000134.1:0-24218 GCA_035577625.1 Candidatus Dormiibacterota bacterium | reverse complement strand
CTTTCCCCAACACGGTTTCTTGCCAGTGATTGGCCATTCGTCTGGTTGGTCGACTAATCAAGACTGGTCGCAGGACGTACAAAACTGATCCGACTCATTAGACCTTACGCGGCGTCTGATTCTGACTCCCTCGATCACAAGAATCACGTCGCAAACGACGACGAGTAAGACCGAACCAAGGGCAAAACCGATCACTCGCAGTTCGCCAATGGTTAGACCAAGAGCTGGGAGAACGCCGTACGGAATCACCCAAGTCCCTTCTCGAGAATTCGGAAGCGTGGCTGCAAGATCGCACCCACAACCATGACGCCGACAGGGTAAACAGGTGGCTACGGCTGCCGTGCTTCGCTGTTTTGCTAGGGAGGACGATTCGGATCGAGCTGTGAGATTGACCCAGAGGTCGTCGGAGCGTTCCCAGCTTCAGAACTTGAGGCAACCCGGCATTTGCAAAGTTCTTTGAAATATTTCTTATATCTACGAAACATTTCGTAGAAAATAGCCGTCTGAATCTTGAGGAGAGTGACTGGGCCGCTCGGTTTGCCAGGCATGACGATTCCAGACTTTGGGGGGGGGAGTATGATTGCGGAAGTTCCAGGGAGAGTTCTAACGCTGCCAGCACTTTTGTTAATCGCAGCTTCAGGCGCGACGGCACAGGCGCCTAACGCTCCTTCGGCAAGACTTCACCATTCTGGTGTTTACGACGAGGCACGAAAGGAATTTCTGATATATGGCGGCTACGCGTGGGACCAAGGAGGAGAAAAGAAGCTGGGCGATGTCTGGGGATGGAATGGCAGCGCGTGGCGGTTGGTTGGCGAAACCGGTGTCAGCAAAATCGTAGCGCCGCTCGCCTTTAATTCAAAACACCAGCAAACCGTAATGTTCGGCGGTAGCGGGGAGTCCGGTGATGATGGGAAGTTGAGCAGGTTGGATGGAGGAAGGTGGCAACTCCTAAAGGACACGCCCTTCCTGGCGCGTGCGGACGCCAGCCTCGTGTATGACTCAAAGCGCGACCGTCTCGTCCTCTTTGGCGGACGGAACGAAGAGGTACTCTTCTCTGACACATGGGAATTCGATGGCGACGATTGGAAACCCACCTTCATGGCCGGCCCGTCTCTCCGCTCTGCGGGTGCCGCTGTGTACGACTCAGCGCGCGGCGTGACTGTCTTATATGGAGGGTTCCGGCCTCTTGCCGCTCTTGGCGATACCTGGGAGTGGAACGGCGAACAATGGAAGCTCGTCAGTGAGTCTGGCCCTGGGCCGCGTAGTTGGCCGGGACTCGCCTACGACTCGAAGAGGAAACGGACCATTCTCTTCGGCGGGGAAGATGAAAAAGGCCAATTCTATTCTGATACGTGGGCCTGGGACGGGAAGGTGTGGACGCGCATCGCCACCGAAGGGCCACCCGCAAGGATACAGTTCGCGATGGGATACGACTCCTCACGTGACCGCATCGTGTTGTTCGGGGGTGTCAACAACAAACCGCAACGCATGCTAAACGACCTCTGGGAGCTCGACGGAGCACACTGGGTGCAGAGGCAACCTTGAGTGCAAAGCGGCTCTAGTCTTTGTAGGGGTCGAATTCGTTGGCGCCAGCCATGGCGACGCCGACGGGGGTTAGGGTGTGGAGGATGCGGATGCTGTCGCCGTGCTCGGCGAGGACTTCGTTGAGGCGTTTGTAGCAGTGGGGGGATTCGTCGAGGCCTGCGCCGCGGAGTTCGACACCGGCGCGGGCGACCCATTCGCGCATCATTTCCGGGGAGACTTTGCCGGGGCGCAAAACCTCACCGGTTTTCTTGTCCACTTTGCCTTTGGCTTCCATGCGGCCCATGACGCGGCCTGCGCCGTGAACAGTGCTGTATAGAGAATGTTTTGCGGCTTCGTTTTCGACACCTTCGAGAATGACGCTCGTTTCGCCCATGGTGCCGCCGACAAATCCTTTTTGTCCGGGGAACGCGGGCGTGGCGCCTTTGCGAACGACCCAGTAGTCTTCGCCGCCGTGGGATTCGCGCCAGGCGAAATTGTGATGGTTGTGAACTTCTTCCTGAATTTCTGCGCCGAGAATTTTTGCTACGCGCTGGCAGACCCAGTCGCGGCCTGCATACGCGTATTCGCCGGCGAGATTCATACACACGATGTACTGTTCGCCGAGATCTGCGGACGCGGGAATGACGCAGGGTTCGACGTCCATGCCGTCCTTTGCGCCGCCTTTTTCGAGGAACCAGGTGGCGAGTTTGTGACCGAGTCCGCGCGAGCCAAAGTGAACGCCGATCCAGACGCGGTCTTGCTCGTCGGTGAAGAGATCGACGTAGTGATTACCCGAGCCGACGGTGCCGAGTTGTTGGCGGGCCATTTCTTTTAGAGGCGATGCGGCTTGCGCTTTCCAGCCGGTGCTATCGAAGAGGGCGTGGTCGACGCGTTCCTTATTTTTGCGGCCGACGCCGAAGCTGATCGTGGTCCAGACCTCGTCCATGATGCGCGGAATGTTGGCGCGGAGTTCGGAGCCGGGCATGGCCACGCGAACGGCTTTGTTTCCGCAGGCGATGTCGTAGCCGACGCCGGAGGGGCTGATGGCATCTTTGTAAGCAACGACGCCGCCGATGGGGACGGCGTAGCCTTTGTGATGGTCGGCCATGAGGGCGACTTTGTCCGCGGTGAGGGCGCAGGTCTTAATTTGGGAAACGGCGCCGGGATCGGGCGTGCCCCAGATGGGAATGTTGTCGAGGAATTGCATGGAGTGATGGTCTGGGCAGAGCGTTCGGAATAAGAAGCTCGCTTAAGAGGATGTTACAGGAAGTTTGCGATGGCGTCGCAATTGAAGAGAGGTTTCTCCGCTGCGCGGCAGAAACACACTCGATCTTGCCAAGTGGACAGAGGGGTGCGAAGCGCACGTGATCTAGCGAGGAGGGCGCGATATATCGTGCCCCTAGACTTTGTGACCGTGCCAAGCTCAACGGGGCTGGAGCCCCTAAGCTACACAAACCGAGGGCGAGCAACAATTGGATTGCGAAGAGAGAATCAAGAATCAACAGGCAAGAAGGGCGGCTTGGCAAAGCCGGCTCGACAACTGTTGAACAGGAGGGCCAACTTGGAAGTTGGCCCCTACAGGTACAGTCGATTAGCGCGGTTTTTCTGGGAGGGCGAAGGCATAGAGGGTGTCGTAGATGGGGATCATGAGGTATTGGCGACCGTCGAGCATGTAGGTCATGGGAGAGGCGAGGAGCGGGCCGCCCATGTTGAGGTGCCAGAGAGTTTTTCCGGTGGCGGGATCGAGTGCGAGGAGATTGTGGGACGTGTCGGCGGTGAAAAGAAGGTGGCCGGCGGTGGTGAGGATTCCGGAGATGCTTTCGTCTTCGCCGATTTCGTGATTCCATACGACTTTTCCGGTCTTGTAATCTAGCGCGCGGATCGTGGAGTTGGCCCACAAGATGCGGTCGCGGCCGCCCCAGCCTTCGGGCTTGGTTTTGTCCACGGTGTTGTAGTAGACGCTGAAGATGCGGCGCGCGTTGACGTAAAAAAGATTCGTTTGAGGATCGAAGCTTGGAGCCATCCAGTTGGTGGAGCCGTCGGAGCCGGGTTCGACGAGTGTGCCATCGGCGGCGGGCGTTGCGCTGGGCTTGGCAAGGGGACGGCCTTTCGCGTCGATGCCGGAAGCCCAGGTTTGATCGATGAAGGGAGCGGTGGCGAGATGTTCGCCGCTGGTGCGATCGAGAAGGAAATAAAAACCGTTGCGGCTGGCCTGCGCCAGGAGTTTGCGCTGCTTGCCTTTGAATTCGGCGTCGAAGAGAACGGGCGTTTGTACGGCGTCCCAATCGTGAACGTCGTGCGGGGAAGGCTGGAAATGCCAGACGAGTTTGCCCGTGTCGGGATCGAGCGCGACGATGGTGCAAGTGTAGAGATTGTCGCCGGGGCGTCCTTCGCCGGCGAGAACGGGATTGGGATTTCCCGTGCCCCAGTAGAGAAGATTTAGATTGGGATCGTAGGTGCCGGTCATCCAGGTCATGCCGCCGCCGTGAGTGATGGCGTCGGAGTCTTTCGGCCAGGTTTCGGAGCCGGGTTCGCCGGGTTTGGGTTCAGTGAACCACTTCCATTGTTCCGCGCCTGTTTCCGGATCGATGGAGACGAGGAAGCCGGGAATGTCGGTGACGTCGCCAGAGACTCCGGCGATGATGTGATTTTTAATGACGAGCGGAGCCATCGTGGCGAAGTAGCCGAGCTTATCGTCGGCGAGAACGATGTCCCAACGAACGGTGCCGTCTTTTGCGTTCAGGCAAATCAAGTGTGCGTCGGGCGATTCGACGTAGAGCCAGTCTTTGTACATGGCGACGCCGCGGTGACCGATGTGATCGCCTTCGGATTTGCGCTGGTAGTGCCAAATCTGGCGGCCGAATTTAGCGTCGATGGCCCAAACGTGATCGGGTGAAGTGAAGTACATGATGCCGTTGACGACGAGCGGCGTGGATTTGAGGGTGCGGGTGGGAGTGCGAAAAATCCAGGCGAGAGTGAGCGAGTTGACGTTGCCGGCGTTGATTTGATCGAGAGTGCTGTATCGGCGGCCGGAGTAGTCGCCGTTGTAGGTTGGCCAAGTATCGGTGGGCGGATTCAATAACGTTGCTTGGTCGAGACCTTGCGCGGAGGTGGGCGACGAGCCGACGAATGAGAAACAGAACAATGTAATCGCGTACAGCGCTTTTAGAATTGCGGACCGAGAATTCATTCTTGCTCCCATGAACTTTGGTATTTGGCAGCGGTTCGTTTGAATCTTTAGCGTATCGTGTCCCGATCCAAACAATTCAATCCGACCCGCTGGCGGTTACTTCAACGTGCTGATGTACGCGTAAAGATTGTGCATGTCATCTTGCGTAAGTTTTGGCAAAAGTTCGCGATGAGCAGTGGCCGGATCGTTGAGTTCGACCTTGACGCTGTCACGCGAGAAGGCGCGATTCCAGCCCGTTTTATCACCGACGCGGATGGATACTACGAAATCGTCGATGTGAGAAACGACGCCGGAGATTTTTTCGCCATTCGGCAAAGTGATGGTGGCGGTAGGCGGCTTGAAATCGGGGTAAAGCATGTGGGCCTCGAGTTCGATGGAGGAATATTTTTTCGCGATGCCAGAGAGATCTCCGTCGGGCGAATGGCAATTCTTGCAGCCGCCGGCTCCTTCGAAGAAGGCTTTGCCTTTTTCGAGATTGCCGGTGAGAAGTTTTTCGACCGGATATTGTGCGGGCACGCCCGAAGACTGAAGTGCTTCTTTGGCGCGAGCGTGGAGGAATGCCGCGATGTCCGCAATTTGGTCTTCGGTGGCGGGCAATGGGGGCATGCCTTTGTCGGGGCGGCCGTTCTTGATTACCTCACCGATGAGATTGCCTTTGACGTCGTGGGCGAGAATTGCCGAACGGACGAGATCGGGGCCGCGGGCACCGGTGGCGTCAGGACCGTGGCAGAAACCGCAGGACTGCGCGAACTGTTTCTTACCGCGTTCGGCGGCAGCCGCTGCTTCCTGTTTGGCATCAGGTTGCTGGGAATGAGCGCTTGAACCGAGCAAGCTGGCGACAGAGAGAGCCAAGGCTGCGGCGGCTGCGAGCTTGGTTGTTCGAACGAATCTGGACGACTGTGGAGACTCCGGCATGATTACCCCTTAGCGGAAACTGCCCGCGCATTGTAACTGTGTCCCAGTTGTATGGGAAGATTGTTTCCGTGGCCTTCGTTCTAAGTTGGAGGCTGCGCCATTCGGCCCCGATTTTCGACCGTTTAACTGTTCCCTAAACCATTTGGATTCAATGCGTTGTTTCGGTGTGCGCGGGATGGTACTTTATTGAGGTGAGGTGGTGTGCCCCCGGCACGCAATCCGCGACATACGCAAGTCCCAAATCAAGCGTTGTCTAAATCGAACTGTGTACGGGCATAGCCCAGGGAAGCAGTCTATCTATAAGGGCTAACCCCAGAGGAGCGTTCGTTTTGAGTCAAGGAAAGAACTTTCTATTCACTTCCGAGTCGGTCACCGAAGGACATCCAGACAAGATTGCCGATCAGATTTCCGATGCGGTACTCGATGAAGTAATGAGACAGGACCCAAAGGGCCGCGTGGCGTGCGAAACGCTCGTGACCACGGGTCTTGCCGTAGTGGCCGGAGAAATCACGACCACGGCGCACATTGATTACGATCAACTTGTGCGCGATACGATTCGCGGAGTCGGCTACGATCGCGCGAAGTACGGATACGACGGCGAAACGTGCGCGGTCATGTGCACGGTGAAACGGCAGTCGCCGGACATTGCGATGGGCGTCGACACCGGCGGTGCGGGCGATCAGGGCTTGATGTTTGGCTTTGCCTGCGACGAAACCGAAGAATTGATGCCCCTTCCCATTCAGTTGGCCCACCGTTTGACGCAGAAACTCTCCGAAATTCGTAAAGCCGGAAAAGTTGATTTCTTGAGGCCTGACGGTAAGTCGCAGGTCACGATCGAATACCGCAACGGGCGCCCTGTGCGCGTGGATGCAGTGGTGATTTCGACGCAGCACAGCGACAGCGTTTCGAACGAGGATTTGCGCGCGGCGATTACGGATCTAGTGATCAAGCCGGTTGTGCCGGGCGCGATGCTGGACAAGAACACGAAGTATTACATCAACCCGACGGGACGATTTGTGATTGGCGGGCCGATGGGCGACGCGGGATTGACGGGACGCAAGATTATTGTGGACACCTACGGCGGGTATAGCCGTCACGGCGGCGGCGCGTTTTCGGGCAAGGATCCTTCGAAAGTGGATCGCTCGGCGTGCTACATGGCGCGGTACATTGCGAAGAACGTGGTTGCGGCGGGGCTTGCTTCGAAAGCGGAAGTGCAGCTTGCTTACGCGATCGGCGTGGCGGAACCAGTATCGGTGATGGTGGACAGTTTTGGCACGGCGACCGTTGACGAAGAGAAGATTACCCAGCTCGTTCGCGAGCACTTCAAACTGACGCCGAAGGGAATCATTGAGGCACTCGATTTGCGGCGGCCTGTGTACAAGCCGACGGCGGCTTATGGCCACTTCGGGCGCAGCGGGCCGGGCTTCACCTGGGAAAAGACGGATCGCGCGGGCGCGTTGCGCAAAGCGGCGGGAGCGGGCGCAGCGGCGACAGCGGAAGTGGGCGCGCGAGGATAAGTTTGTAGAAAGATTGAAGAGGGCCCGCGGAAATTTGTCCCTCCTCTTCGCCGCGGGCCAGTTCTTCCGGCTCAGCAGTTCGCAGGACAATTCGAATTAACTTTTTAAGGAGAAGTTCGTGACGACAGCGGCGGAAGTGAAAAAAGGCGACGTAAAAGATATCGGGCTGGCCGAAGCCGGCAAACGGAAGATTGAATGGGCGCAGCAGCAAATGCCCGTGTTGCAGCAGATTCGCAAGCGGTTCATCAAGGAACAGCCTCTGAAGGGAATTCGCGTTTCGGCGTGCCTGCACGTGACGAGCGAGACCGCGAACCTGATGATCGCGTTGCGCGATGGCGGAGCCGACATTGTGTTGTGTGCATCGAATCCACTTTCGACGCAGGATGAAGTGGCGGCCTCGTTGAACAAGGATTTCAATATTCCGACGTACGCGATCAAGGGCGAAGACAACGACACGTACTACACGCACTTGGGCGCGGCGCTCGATCATAAGCCGCAGATGACAATGGACGACGGCGCGGATTTGGTGACGATGCTGCTCACGAAGCGCACGGATCTGGTGAAGAACGTGATTGCCGGGACGGAAGAGACGACGACCGGCGTGATTCGTCTTCGCGCGATGGCGAAGGATGGGACGCTGAAGTACCCGGTGATCGCTGTTAATGATGCACAGACGAAGCACTTTTTTGACAATCGCTACGGCACGGGACAGAGCACGCTGGACGGAGTGATTCGCGCGACGAATTTGCTGCTTGCAGGATTGAAGGTGGTGATTGCGGGCTACGGATGGTGCGGGCGCGGCGTTGCGATGCGCGCGAAGGGATTGGGCGCGGATGTGATCGTGACGGAAATCGACCCGGTGAAGGGAATCGAAGCGGTGATGGACGGTTTCCGCGTGATGCCGATGGGCGAAGCGGCGAAGGAAGGCGACGTGTTCATCACAGTCACGGGCAACAAGAACGTGATTCGCGCGGAGCATTTCGAACTGATGAAGTCCGGCGCGGTGATGTGCAACAGCGGCCACTTCAACGTGGAAATCGATATTCCGGCGCTGGAGCGGCTGTCGAGCGGCAAGCGCGAAGTGCGGCCGCTGGTGGATGAATTCTCGCTGAAAGACGGCCGTAAGATTTGCCTGATCGGCGAAGGCCGGTTGGTAAATCTGGCGACGGCGGAAGGCCACCCGGCCTCTGTCATGGATATGAGCTTTGCGAACCAGGCGCTTTCGGCGGAATACCTGGTGAAAAATTCCAAGGAACTGAAGCCGCAGGTTTACGTTGTGCCGGAGCATCTCGATAAGGAAATCGCACGGCTCAAGCTGGAATGCATGGGGCACAAGCTCGATAAGTTGACGCCTGAGCAGGAGCATTACCTGGCGTCTTGGCAAGAAGGCACGTAATTTAGCGAAATTGTTGTGCTGGGGCGGGATAAAGAGGGGAAGTCAATTGTTCCCCGATTTGACCCGCCCCGAACTGTTTCCACTCCTTCCAGCAGTAACCGACTCGAAATAGTGACCACGAGCAAATCGCCGGCTCGATTTGCCTAGCGCTATCATTTAATCGTTATTTGCATCGGCTAACCCAGGTGAGGTACCGCGCCGTGCGTCATTCCCCAGCGGCAGTATTTCTAGCTTTTCTAGCGACATTTCCATGGATCGCTTGTAAGAAGTCGCAACCGTCCGCGACGGCGATGGCCGGGCCGGTAGCTATAAAGCCGACAGCCGAATCTCCTCGAAGTGTAAAAGGAGAGGATGGAAGACACTTCACCGGAGAGGTCCGGCGCGGAGAAGAATTCAGGCACTTGATTGGACCGGACATGGAATTTCGTTTTGAGCCTTATGCGGGAAATGACTCCGGCTGGAGCATACGGCTCGCGCCGGGTACCGACGCCGATGCTCGAACGATGGATTGTATTGGAGCGGTGGAGGAACCGTTGCATGGGAACACCCGATTAGAGATCGAACCTCCCGAGAATGGCGCGACACTCGATGCTGGCTGGAAAACGCGGGAATTTCAGTTCGTGGCAAGTGCGCCAGAGTGTAAACAAGCGTGGCGCTTTGCGAACGAGGCGAATTACCCGTCCAAGCTCTCTGACAAGCAGCGGGAGGAAGCGAGCACTAAGCTTGGCCAAATTACGAGAAACCGTGGGAGATTCACGGTGCTCGAGGCGCGGTTGGGAACGCCGACGGGAAGCAATAGACAAGGCACTCTAGAATGGCTGAGATTTGAAGTAGACCTGAAGGGCGATGTAGCCGCAAAGGTTTCCCCGATGCGGGGAATCGACATCAAATCTTATTTGGAGGCTCATCTCGGCGAGTTGTTTCCGGATTTGGCCGACCTCGAAACCGATTGCGGGGAAGGACGAAAGCCGCTGCAGAGCCTTGCGCCGGTTCTTTACGGCGATCTGGATGGCGACGGGCAAGAAGAAGCCGCGATCGAGGGATGGAGCTGCCTGTCCGGGAACGGCGGCGCGGATTTTTTCGGAGTCCTAAAGCTCAAGACGGGCGGCAAGCTTGTGTCGCTGCCGATTGAGCCTTTGCCAAAAACGTTTAACGGGCGCAAGACAACAGCGGATTTGCGTGGCCACATGGTCGTGGCGATCGAGAACGGTAAGTTGGTGGAGAAATACGGAATTTATGGCGACGCGGATCCAAACTGTTGCCCGACGGGTGGCGACCGGCATTTTGTCTATCGGTGGGATGGCCAGCGGTTCACACTCGATACCATGACCGATGTTCCGCCGGACAAGACCGGAGACCAGCCAAACAATTGAGCCCACCCGATGTTTGATGTTGCCTCGGTCGCATTGAAGACATTCGAACTGCCCGCTGCGATGTCAGTGTTTTTTGATTTCGTGATTTATAAAGTCGAAGTACATTTTGTGCGTCGAATTGGCGACAAGCGTTGTGACGCGGAGCTTCGACGGAAGATTCATCCCTTGTATTTCTGAATATTCTATTTCCATTGTCACGTCGGATTTTGCGGCATCGTTCGCGTACTGGTATTCGCCGGAAAATGCGTTGATCAAGTATCCTTTCGGCGTTTTCGTGAATTGGGGCCGCAGCGTGGCTGTCAGTTGCGGCGATACGACGCGCAACTCCGCGATCGTCAGGTCCGCCTTCAGCGTTACGGAAACGTCGCTTTGACCGTCCTTGTATTTCACATGGTGAAGGGCATCGCGCGTATCCATAAAGAAGCTGGCGTCACTTTGCGGGAAGATGGTCGTAAAGAGGAAGGGCGTGACGGATTGTGAAAAACCGGTGAGAACCTCTTCCACGCCGGAAATTGTTTGATTGTAGCCCTCAAGTGTCTTTGGATCGGCAGGCACGTCGTCCATTTTGTGGGTTAGTTTGGCGGAACCTTTTTCATCCAGAGTGAGCCAGAAGTGGATGCCGTTTAAAGCCTTAATCGCAGGATGATCCGGTGGAAAATCCTGATGTAGTTCTTCCTTCAGAGTCACGCTCCAATCGGGAACCACAACGCATTGAAATTCGACGAAACCTTGCGAAGGCAAGTTGTAATAAGCCTGATTGGTTCGCTGGAGGACGGCCTGTTGAGCGGAAGTGATCTCGAAGCTGTAGGACGGAGCAATCGCCAGGAAGGCTGAAATCAGTAACGAGCATAACCGTATTTCGATCATTTGACTTTGCTCCGTGGCGTCCGCCGGATGGCCAATATTTTAGCGAGCGGTGATTTAGGTGGAACGGGAATTGCGCTCTCGAAGTGTACAATAGTCCTCATTTTGAAAGATTCGGTTGGGCCTGCGCACTTGCCCAAAGGGAACACTCTGCCATGTGGGACTTAGCCGCACATTCGTTGGACATCGCCAAGCTGCGTGGCGCAAGTTACGTCGACGCGCGGGTGATGCACCTGAGGCAGCGCGACCTTACGACGAAAAATGGAACAGTCGGGACTCTTGCGCAGTCGGAGTCGATTGGAATTGGTGTGCGCGTGCTGGCGAATGGGGCGTGGGGATTTGCCTCGACGGACCGGCTTACGAAGGACGGCGTGGCGGCTTGCGCGGCGGAGGCGGTGAAGATAGCGAAGGCGTCAGCGCTGGCGAAGCGAAGCGACGTGGTGATGGCACCGGAAGACGCGCATGTGGACAGCTGGCAGAGCCCATTCCTAAAGGATCCGTTTGAGATTCCCCTGGAGGCTCAGCTCGATCTGCTGCTGAAGGCGGACAAGGAAATGCGCCGCGTAAAGGGCGTGACGCTGACGGAAACGGATTTGCAATTTCGCAAGATCGATTCGTGGTTTGCGTCGAGCATTGGATCGCGAATCCACCAGCGGAAAGTGATTTCGGGATGTGGGATTGTCGCAACGTCATACCAGGGCGATGAGATTCAGAAGCGCTCGTATCCGAATAGTTTTGGCGGACAGCATGCGCTGCGGGGATACGAATTGGTTGAAGAAACTGATTTGGTAAAACATGCGCCGCGCATTGCGGAAGAGGCTGTAGCGCTGCATTCGGCGCTGCAATGTCCTCGCAAGACGGGAACATTGATACTTGGCGGAAGCCAGCTTGGATTGCAAATTCACGAATCGGTTGGGCATCCGATTGAACTCGATCGCGTGCTGGGGCAAGAGGCAAATTTTGCGGGGACAAGCTTCCTTACGCTGGACAAGCTGAACAAACTGAAATACGGCACGGAACTCGTAAACGTCGTTGCGGATGCGCGGCCGGAGCACGGACCGGGGCTTGGGACGTTCGCGTACGACGACGAAGGCGTGCCGGCGCAGTGTACGGACATCATCAAGGACGGCGGGTTTCGTGGATATCTCTCGAATCGAGAGACCGCACACCTGGTGGGGCTTGCGCGTTCTTCTGGGACGATGCGAACCGAGAGTTGGAATCGTTTGCCGATTATTCGCATGACGAATATAAGCCTGAAACCCGGCACGTGGCGGGAACCGGATTTGATCGCATATACGGACGACGGAATCTGGATGGACACGAACAGGTCGTGGTCGATTGACGACCGCCGGTATCAATTTCAGTTTTCGACGGAAATTGCGTGGGAGGTTAAAGGCGGAAAAAAGACGCGAATGCTGAAGAATCCGAGCTACAGCGGCATCACGACGGAGTTCTGGAATTCATGCGACGCGATTTGTTCGAAGGATTATTGGACGCTTTGGGGCACGCCGAATTGCGGCAAAGGGCAACCCATGCAGACGATGGGCACGGGGCATGGGGCTTCGCCGGCGAGATTCCGCAACGTGAATATCGGGACGGCTTTCGGAGAAAAATGAGCGCGACGGCGAAAATGCGAGCGGCTGATAAGGCAGTGCTGTCATCGGAAAAGCAGTTGCGCGACATCGCGCTGGCGGCGATTCGCCTGGGCAAGCTGGCGGGCGCGGAAGAAACGGAAGTTCATCTCGATGAAACCTTGGATGCGCTGACGCGTTTTGCGAATAACGGGATTCACCAAAATGTCGCGGAGCACGGTTTAGCGGTTTCCGTTCGAACTGTTTTGAATGGAAAAACGGCTCGCGTCAGCACTAACAAACTGGATCACGATTCGCTGCGGGCGGCCGTCGAGTCTTCGCTTTCGTTGGCGGCCAGTCAGCCGAAAGCGCCGCATCTGCTGCCCATGCCCGGCAAACACAAATATAAGGGCGTGAACAGGTACGTGCGCGCGACGGCGGAGCTTACGCCGGAGGATCGCGCGCATGCCGTGCGCAAGGCGTGCGACCTTGCAGTGAAACAGGGGCAAGTCGCCGCGGGCATATTCGTCAGCGGACAGATGCAAACTGCAATTGCGAATTCGCGCGGATTGTTTGCAGCGCACCGCCAGACTCGCGCGGAGTTTTCCATCACGATGCAGCAAGACCCGGCGGCAAGTTGGGCGAAGGGAAACGCCGCCGATGTGCGGGAACTCGACCCGTTGGCGTTGGCGAAACGCGCGAGCGCAAAAGCAAAACTGGCGGCGAGCGCGGTGGAGCTGGCGCCGCAGAAGTACACAGTCATTCTGGAGCCGGCTGCGGTGCTCGATCTGGTTGGATTCCTGTTCTACGATTTCGCGGCGACGGCGGTGGAGGACAAACGGTCTTGTCTGAACGATCGCATGGGCAAGCTGCTATTCGCAAAGAATATTTCACTTACGGATGACGTTTATCATCCAGGTCAACTGGGCGCACCGTTTGACGGTGAGGGCGTCCCGCGGCAGCGCGTCGTTCTGGTGGACAAGGGTGTTCCGCGAAATCTCGTCTATGGGCGAGCCGCGGCGCGGCGTAGAGGAAAGAAGCCAACTGGCCACGGATTTACGTTGCCGAATGAATACGGCGAAGCACCGATGAATTTGGTCTTCGCCGGCGGCAAAGCGTCGCTCGAGGAGATGATCGCCTCGACCGAACATGGACTGCTGGTGACGCGGCTTTGGTACATCCGCGAGGTGGACCCGTACGAAAAGGTGATGACGGGCATGACGCGAGATGGCCTGTTCCGGGTGGAAAAAGGCAAAGTGACTACCGCCGCGCGAAACTTCCGGTTCAACCAGTCCGTGCTGGAGATGCTGCGAAACGTGGAAATGCTGAGCCCCGCGGCGCGGGCGGCGGGGGAAGAATCGTTCGAAATGGTCGTGCCGGCGATGAAAATCAAGGGATTCCAATTCACGGAAGTAACCAAATTTTAGCGTTCCGGCGGCGCCGCCGGCCGTAAAACCTCTCTTGCCAGAAATTCAATTCACCAAATCGATTTTCTGCGTTGTACATCCCCCTATCCCGACCTCTATAAACGATGCATATGGGACAGCGCCACCCCAATTGGGGCCATCCCGACCACGATGCCTGTGGCACCGGGTTTATCGCGCGACTGGGTGGTGCGGCGCGTTACGACATCGTCCAGTACGCGCTGACGGCGCTCGAAAAACTGACGCACCGTGGTGGAGTTGATGCGGACGGGGCAAGCGGCGACGGCGCAGGACTGTTGACCGGCATACCTCACGCGTTCTTCACTGCAAAAGCTGCGGAGCAGGGACTTGAGCTCCCACAACAATTTGGTCTCGGTGTGGCATTTCTGCCCGCGGAAGAAGTTTCGCAGGCGCGAAGCGCGATCGAAGAAGCGGCCGAAATGGAGCGCTTGCGGATTTTGGGGTGGCGCCAAGTGCCGACGAATCCCGCGTGTCTTGGGCGGCGTGCGCTGGAAACGATGCCGGAGATTTGGCAATTTTTCGTGGCGCCGTTTCATCCTGCACGCGGCGACGCAAAATTTGAGCCACGTCTGTCGTTGATGCGCAAGCGGGCCGAATCGTTGATGCCCGCGCGATGTTACATCTGTTCTCTTTCTTCGCAGTCTGTGGTCTACAAAGGCCTGCTCACGCCGTGGCAGTTTCCCCAGTTTTACGCCGACCTTTGCGATTCCTCCTACGAAACGACGTTCGCTATTTTTCATCAGCGTTATTCCACCAACACACAGCCATCGTGGCATTTGGCGCAACCGTTTCGCTACGTGGCGCACAACGGCGAAATCAACACCATCGTTTCCAATCGGCGCTGGCTTCGCGCCAAGGAACGACAAATTCGCAACGATCTGGCGGTCGGCACGTGGTTTCATGCGCTGGAAGCAAACGTCAGCGACTCGGCCAGCTTCGACAACGGATTTGAAGTAAAGCTGCTGCAAGGGTTTTCGCCGGAAGAAGCGATGCTGGCGATGGCGCCCCCGGCGTTTGAGAACGATCCATTGCTCTCGCGCGACGTGCGCGCGGCGTTATCCGCACTTTCGCTGCACAGTGAACCTTGGGATGGTCCGGCGGCGCTGATTTTTTCTGATGGGCAAGTTGTCGGGGCGAAGCTCGACCGTAACGGATTGCGGCCGCTGCGCTATACCGTAACGCACGATGGCTTGGTTGTGGCAGGCTCGGAAACGGGCCTTGTTGATTTTGAAGAATCGCGCATCGCCGAACGGCAGAGACTCGGCCCGGGCGAAATGATCGTTGCGAATCCGGCGACCGGCGTGCTTTTCCGTTGGCGTGAAATTTTGAAGCGGCTGGCGACGCAGCAGTCGCGGCGGCCTGCGCCGCAGACCCGCAGGCTCGGCATTACCGCGGCAGCTTCGCCTCATCCGGCAGTCGAATTGCCCAAACGCGTCGCCGCCGCTTGTGGATGGACCGAAGATCAATACAAGATTTTGTTTTCCGGCCTGGTGCACGGAAAAGAAGCCGACTGGAGCATGGGAGACGATGCGCCACCGGCGTTTCTGTCGTCGCAACTCCGCACGCTCTGGGACTATTGCAAGCAGCGCTTCGCGCAAGTGACGAATCCGCCGATTGATCCGCTGCGCGAAACGCACGTAATGTCGCTCGAAATGAGTCTGCCGCAGGGAATCACGCTGACGACTCCGATTCTTACGCAAGCCGAGCTGGAGGAGTTGCTGGAAGCCTCCGGCCCCGTGCATCGCGAACCATTTTCATTTCCCTCCAAACTAGGAGTCCCGGGTGCGCGCCGCGCTGTCGCTCAGTTGACTACCCCTCTGAGTGGCGGTGCGCGTCCGGGGCTCTTCCTCCTCTCCGACCGCGGAGTGGATGGGGAGCATGCGGTTGTTCCGGCGTTGCTGGCGACGGCGGCCTTTTGGAAACGAATGGTGGAAGACGGTTATGCGGATGTGCCGCTGATCGTGGAGACGGCGCAAGCGTTCGACACGCACCATGTTGCGCTGCTGCTTGCGGCGGGCGCGACGGCGGTCGTTCCGTACCTTGCGGAGCAGTTTGCGGAAGCGCAGGAACCGGACGGGATGGCGAAGGTGCGCACCGCGATTACGGCCGGTTTGCGCAAAGTTCTGGCGCGGATGGGAGTTTCGACGCTGGCGAGCTATCGCAATAGTTGCTTATTTGAAATTGTCGGTTTGTCGGAGCAATTCGTTTCAGACTTTTTCGAAGATGCGGCGGATTTTGCGGGACAGAAGTCGCTCGACGATCTGCTCGGCGATTATTTGAAGATGCACGAAAAGGCGTACGTGGCGCCGCTCGAGGAAATGAGCGATGCGGGGCTTTACCGCTTCCGGAACGGCGCGGAGTTGCACGCGAATTCGCCGGAAGTGGTGCGGCGGCTGCACGCGCACGTGAAGGCGCCCGACGCGAAAAAGTACAGCGCGTTTGAAGAGCTTGCCGATGCGCAAGGGCCGGTATTTTTGCGCGACTTGCTGGAGACGGTGGTTTCGGATCCGATTCCGTTGCAGGAAGTGGAACCGCTTGATTCGATCGTGCGACGCTTTAGCACGCAAGCAATGTCGCTTGGGTCGCTGAGCCCGGAGGCGCATAAGACGCTGGCGCTAGCGATGAATCAACTCGGCGGCCGGAGCAACACCGGCGAAGGCGGCGAAGATCCGAAGCTGTACGAAGAAGAGCCGGAAGCGGCGAACAAGATCAAACAAGTCGCTTCGGGGCGATTCGGCGTGACGGCGAATTATCTGGTCCACGCGCAAGAACTCGAAATCAAGATGGCGCAAGGCTCAAAACCGGGCGAGGGCGGCCAACTGCCCGCGAAGAAAGTGACGGAGTACATTGCGCGAATTCGCCATGCGACGCCGGGCACGCCGCTGATTTCACCGCCGCCGCATCACGACATCTACAGTATTGAAGACCTGGCGCAGCTGATTCACGATTTGCGCGCCGTGAATCCACATGCGCGAATCGGCGTGAAGCTGGTTTCGGGCGCGGGCGTAGGAATTATTGCGGCCGGCGTGGCAAAGGCTGGAGCGGACGTCATTACGATCAGCGGGCACAATGGCGGAACGGGATCTTCGCCCCTGACTTCGATTAAGAATACCGGCTTGCCGTGGGAAATCGGATTGCGCGAAACGCACGAGACGCTGGTACGGGCAGGACTGCGTTCACGGGTGACGTTGCGGGTTGACGGCGGGCTGAAATTTTCGCGCGACATCTTGATTGCGTCGATTCTTGGCGCGGACGAATTCGGTTTTGGCACGGCGTCGCTGCTGGCGATTGGCTGCGTGATGGCGCGGCAATGTCATTTGAACACTTGCCCGGTGGGAATCGCGACGCAGGATGAGAAGTTGCGCATGCGGTTTAACGGCAAGCCGGAGATGGTGGTCGCCTATTTCCGCGCGCTTGCCGAAGAAGTTCGCAACAAATTGGCTGAACTTGGCGCGCATTCTCTCGGCGAACTCAAGGGCGCCTACGATTGTTTGCGGCCGCGTTCCGTGAATTATGCGGAGACGCCCGCACTGGCGCTCGAATCGGACATGTCTTTCCGTATCGCGCCGCAGCAGGCTCCAGGACTGTACGCTTCCCTTGGAGAAGCCCCGGTTGTCCCGGCGATGGATTTCGGCGCGGCGGGACCGCTGCACATTCGCAATTCCGATCGCAGCGTCGGCGCCGGATTGAGCGGCGAGAGAATGCGCGTGCGAATGCAATCGAAGTTATTGCCGGAGCCGATGTTTCACGAATTTGTAGGCGCGGCCGGCCAGAGCTTTGGCGCGTTTTTGAGCGATGGCATGACCCTTAAACTGAAGGGCGAAGCCAACGATTATGTTGGCAAGGGACTCTCCGGCGGCACGATTGCGATTTCGTCGGGACAATCCGCTTCGCGCCGCGGAGATGTTTTGGTGGGGAATACGGTTTTGTATGGCGCAACGTCGGGCCGTCTCTTTGTGGCGGGACGCGCCGGCGAACGGTTTGCTATCCGCAACAGCGGGGCGCTCGCGGTTGTCGAAGGCGTGGGCCAGCATGGCTGCGAATATATGACGGGCGGCGTGGCAATTATCCTGGGGCCGCTCGGACTGAATTTTGGATCGGGAATGACGGGCGGGCTTGCCTATGTATTGCGAGCGGAAGCAGTCGACGTCCTGCACAATGATTTCGTTCAGTTGCAAGAAGTAGAGCCGGCCGAAGAGCTCTGGCTGCGTAATGCGCTGCTGGAACACGTGAACTTGACGGGCAGCCCACGCGCAGCACGGCTGCTGTCTCGCCGCGGAACAACCGGCTTGATGCGCGTGCAGCCGTTGCACTTCCAGGGCACGGTGGAACAGACTTGGGCGCCACTTTTGAACGCTCTCGATGCGGCAGATGTGGTGCGACCGGTCGCACTGTCCGCGACTGCCGCTAGCCAGGCCATTCATGCCTGAACGGGCTTTCGTTCGCGCGGGTCCTCCTAATTCGTTATAATTCGCTCCTGAATGGAAGGTTATGGATTTCGATCAACTCACAACTTTTGTTTATGTAGCGAAGCTGAAGAGCTTTTCGCGCGCGGGGCAAAAGGTGTTTCGTTCGCAGTCCGCGGTAAGTGCACAGATCCGGCAGCTCGAGCAGGCATACCGCGCGAAATTGCTAGATCGTTCTGCAAAATCGGTGGAGTTGACGCCCGCCGGCGAAGTGCTGTTTGACTACGCGGAACGGTTGCTGCGGCTGCGCGACGAATCGATTCAAGTCGTGGCGGATCGCGGAAACGTTGTGCAGGGGCCGGTGGTATTCGGGGCGAACGAGGCGACCTGCCTTTATCTTTTGCCAGATATTTTTGCGGAGTTTCAGCGGCGCTATCCGCAGGTGCATATCAGCATTTACCGCAATTTCAGCCACAAGATTTTGCAGCGAGTGGAAGATGGTTCGGTGGATGTAGGTATCGTAACGCTGCCCTTGAAGTCTCCGAACCTGAAGGTACATCACATTTACAAAGATCGCTTGCGCTTTATGGTCAGCGTACGTAATCCGCTGGCGCAACGGACCAAAGTGACACTCGAGGAAGTCGCTTCGCAACCGTTGATTTTTCCGCGAACAGGTTACACGCGGCAGGTTCTCGATAAATTGTTCCGCCCTTATCGATCGCGCGCCCACGTCGCGATGGAGTTGCCGAGCATTGGCATGATCAAACGCTTTGTCGGAGCCGACGCTGGTGTTTCATTCATTAGTGAGAGTTTTGCAAAAGATCAGGTCAAAGCGGGGGAAGTGAAACTCTTAAGCGTCGAGGGCGTGGATCTTTGGCGCGAACTCGGCCTGGTTTACCGGCGCGATCGCAGCTTGCCGCGCGCCGCGCAGGCGCTGATTGCTCTTATCCGCGAACACCGCAAAGGTG
Organism: Candidatus Dormiibacterota bacterium; assembly: GCA_035577625.1. Lineage (GTDB taxonomy): Bacteria > Acidobacteriota > Terriglobia > Acidiferrales > UBA7541 > Acidiferrum. The sequence continues at coordinate 5,049 of DATLVG010000134.1, read as the reverse complement.
CGGAAGGCGCAGAAGCAAACTAGCTGCGTCTGCCTTCCCACAAAACTCAAACAATCGCTCAGTTGTGGACGCTGAAATCCAGGCTGGAGATGGACCGCGCGATCACGTTTTCCTGAATTTGAATGAGGTCGCTGTCGGCAAATGTCATGCCGAGCGCCGTGAGAAAGTCTTTGCCGCGGCCGATGACCACAAGCGTTCCGGACCAGTCATGCTCGTCCGCCATGCCACGATATTTGTATTCCACCGCAGGCAATCCGCCGACAGTCGTCTTTCGCTGCGAAATCAGGCGGTAATTGACGTAAATCTCGCGCAGTCGTTTTTCGACTCCGGCGGCGGCCCCTTCGAGCGGCTCTTTGGTTTTTTCTTCGCCGACGACCATCAGGGTCGATTCGTTTGAGGTGCCCATCGCCACGATCGCGTTGGGCAACGCCTTGCGCGCGTCTTCGATCAGTTGCCAGCTCGGCGCCTTGTACATGCGGAAGCCGTGGGTGAAATTCGTGTACTGATTGCCCTGCACTTCTTCTTTGTTGGGAGGAGGTTCGTCTTTCGGCGGCGCAGGCGCGGCAGTGTTCGCGATCGCGTTAGTCGCGACCGGTGCGGGCGCTTTCATGTTCGGGGCGACCGTAGTTGTTTCCGCAGACGTCGGCGGTAGCGCGGGCCGGACGTTCGTATTAGGGATTTTGCTCTTCGCAGAAACTTCAGCCGCGGCTGGCGTACCGGAAGAGGGAGTTGTCGCAGAGCCGGCGGCAGGATCGGATTTTGCGGGTTGGGCGGCCGCTTTTGGATCGGTGCCTGCCGGTGAATTCGGCACGATTGCGGCGATCTTGTCCTTTTCTACTAGCACATATCCATAGTCGGTCTTCACTTTGAACATGTTGTCTTCGTAGGCGACTATGACGCCGTAGAGCTTTTTCCCGTCCTTCAAGCGGATTTCATCGGCAGACGTGGTCGCAGCGCCGAGCGACATGGCGGCGACGCAGGCGAGGCAAAGCATGCCGGGAATTGCGGAATTGCGCATGATCTGAGTATGCGTCCGCGCGATAACACCCGCAAGACACACGCGACCGAAGGTGCCCGCTGAGGTAACTCCAGTAGGGATGCGGTTTGGTGGCTACATACTCGCGGCAGGGCGAGTTCTGCGAGCTCAGCGGACCGTCGGGCCGCCACTGTTTTTGCCGCGCATGCGATGATTTCCAGACGGATTCGATGCACCTTTACCGGCCGCGTAAACAAATTCCTGCAAAGATTTTGTGCCGCTTCTTGCAGATCCAGGCTCACGGCACTCGGCCTCAGCACGCGCAACGACTGTTTCGCGGAATACTGGTCGAGGTGAGCGATGGTCAAGCCAATGGAACCAGCGACGCGGCCGGATTCATGCAGTGTCGCGCTAACTCGATCGCAGAGGTACCCGATCATTTGTTTGAGAAGCTCCGGGTCGGTTGTTCCTCCCTCAATCGTCGTTTCGCGCGAAATCGAGCCGCGCGATGCCCCCAGCAATTTGCTGGAGAAATCGCGGCCTCTCGCTGCATTCCAGATTCGCTCGCCGAGTGCATCTCCAAATGAAGCCATTAACGCTTGACGCGGTACGCGGCGCAACGCGGCGATGGTCTTGATGCCGTTGGCCGCAAACAGGGACGTATGCGGCGTTCCAAGTCCGGGAAGCCTCTCGATTGGCAGCGGAGCAATGAATTCTGCTTCTGCGATGGGCGGAACGATTCGGAACCCGCGCGGACCGTCGACCTGCGACGCAATTTCGGCCACGACCTTCGTGCCCGCTGCTCCTAGAGAGATACTCAATCCGGTCTGGTCGAATACGTCCATCTGCAACCGCAAGAGCGTGCCGCGAAAGTCCTGGTCGATCTGGTTGTTTTTGCCAAAATCCAGATAAAAATTGTGGCGCGAACCGGCCTCCACAGCTGGAGTGTATGTCTCTAGAATCTGCCGTACCTTCTCCGCATATTCTGCATATTTGCTGTAACGCCCCGGAAGCAAAATGGCGTTCGGGCAGAGTTCAAGCGCTTCGGCGGTCGTCATGGTTGGCCGAACGCCCATCATCCTGGCTTCTGCGCTAAAGGATGCGAGCGCCTTGCGCCCGACCAGCACCGGCTTGCCGAGCAGCTTCGGATTGAGCACCTGCTCTACTGAGGCGAAGAACGAGTCGAGCGACACATGCACCACGCTGGGCATTGGACCCGTGAAGTTGGCTGCTGGTATCGCCTGCAAAGGCTCTGTGGATGCGGTGGGCCGCGAAATATTGACGGGATCGAGGGCGGGGAATACGGATTCGACACAAGCGCTCATAAACGCTCCCGGCGAGGACTGGGCCTAATGCTAGATTCAACGGGCGGCGTTCGGCTCGTGAGAGCCTGTACGGCAATGGAACCGAACGCCACTTTATCCGTGCCTGTTGTTCAATGCACGGGCCGTTCCCGTTTTCCTCTACCGCCCCGTAGTATAGCGAACAAAAAGCGAAAGTCAAGAGGCTTCTGTGTAGGGGTAGTGGTCAGTTCTACTTGTGTGACAAGCGGTTTAACCCGAAACAACTCCAAAACGGGATACTCGTTCCCAAGCTGTGACGTGGAATAGCGACCCCATTTCGCGGATTCCTGCAGATTCGCGATGGAGCCGCAATTGTGGATTGCGCGGCAATTCTCCGGCAATGGATTCTCGGACCGCGATGGTTGCTGCGATTAGCGCCTCAATTTTCGTGCGTAGTATAGTCCGGCCCGCTACGTTGTTTTGCAAAACAAAGCAGGAGCCCTGCCGCAATTCCGCGCCAAAGCTCCCGGTTGGTTATTTGGTTTTTTCGGGCGAACCTTCGAGCGGAATTACTTCCACCGTTTCGCCCTGGCGTACTCGAAGCGCATCCACGTTGACGAAGCCGAACCCACGCTGGTCGGGCTTCGGCTCCGGTGCAAGCGCAGTACGCTCGGTGTAATCCGTGCAATTGCGCACCGGAAAGGGAACCAAGGTGTTCGGGCTGATCAAGCGGCAAAAGGTTTCGACTTCCTTCGCACGCTCTCCCGCACGCACGGTTCCCCAAATGCACGTGGCGCACAACGACACGCGCCGTTTCCAGGCAAACGAAGCCCATTGAATGACACTCATGATTCCTCCTTTCCGCGTGTTCGTCACGCTGCACTCGCACTACTCCTTCAACTCTGGTTCATCTTCATGCGTCGGAACGACTGCAGCCTCGTCTTCGATTCCCCTCAACTGTTCGGGACTGATGAAGCCGACGCGTCGTCGCGGCATATCCGTGCGCAAAATCCAGGCGATGTCTTCCATTTCTTTCTTGCTTGCCAATCGTCTGTCTTCGTAAAACGTGCATTCGCTCACCGGAAAACGGATTTCCCGCTCCAAATAGAAGTATCGGCAAAACACTTCTTCCTCTGTCGCGCGGAAGCCCCTGATCAAGTGCCCGTAGCTGCATGTTTGGCACAGAGTGCCGCCACCCTGCGGCGTTCCTCCTCTAACTTTAATCGTTACCATAACTTTCTCTTTTTCTAAGAAGCGCAAAGCGCTTCGGAATGGCTCATCGCGTTGCAAAGGGCGACGAGCACAGTTCAGGCGTAACCAGAAACTTGTGTTTGCAAAGCGGCAGACTTCACCGCGCGTTAAAGACTGCTTGAATGCGTTTATCGCGGAAGAAGGGAACTACGCGGAGTGAGCAGACATCGTCCACCCGCTGCGACGGCAACCCTTCGCCGGCAACGTTTCAAAACGGCATGAATTTGGTACTTGCCGCATGGACGCGTCCTCCAATGGACTTTGCCAAAATGCCATATCTGAGAAAAAATGCAATCAGAAAATTTGCGCCTGGCGCCCGCATTCTTGATTCAGGTTGCTGAACGCCGTGTAACTAGCTTTATTTCCTGCGACTTTGCTTGACAAAATTCCCCGGTAAGGGCACTTTGGCGCTTTGGAGATTTGGGTGGGTTCTCTCTTTCTAGCCTTACTCATTGGTGTCTTCGTAGGTTTTCGCTCTCTAACGCCGCCCGCTTTCGTCTCGTGGGCAGCCGCTCTTTACTGGATCGATCTCGGCCGCTCGCGCCTCGTTTTTATGGCGGCAAAGCCCGCGGTCGCCATTCTCACGATGCTAGCCTTGCTTGAGCTTTACGCCGATAAGCTACCGTCTGCGCCGAGCCGCACGGCGGCACCCGGCTTGCTTGCGCGCGTGGTTCTCGGTTCCCTTTGCGGCGCGTGCATTGCCGTGGCTGGTGCCCATTCCGGATGGTCAGGAGCAGTTGCTGGCTTGCTCGGTAGCCTTATCGGCTGCTTTGGCGGCTTCCAGGCGCGTACTCGACTCGTAAAGGCGCTGGATTGTCCAGACTATGTTGTTGCCATCGTCGAGGATATTGTCACAATTGCCGGGTCGCTTTACGTCGTCACACGGTTTTAGGCAAATGCCCAATCCCAAATCGTCGCAGGCTGCCCATTACGACGCGATCGTAATTGGATCGGGACAAGGTGGAACGCCGCTCAGCCAGGCTCTCGCCGCAGCGGGTATGCGCACCGCGCTTGTTGAACGTGAGCACGTCGGTGGCACCTGCATCAACGAGGGCTGTACACCTACGAAAACGATGGTCGCGAGCGGCCGCGTTGCCTACCTTGCGCGCCGTGGCGCCGACTATGGCGTTCACACCGGGCCCATTAGAGTGGACATGGTTCGCGTACGCAAACGCAAGCGGGACATCGTCGATTTGTTTCGCGGTGGAAGCCAACGTCGCGTTGAACGTACCAAGAATCTTGACTTGCTCTTCGGCCACGCGGAATTCACCGGGCCCAGTTCCATCGCTGTGCGTGACAAAAAACATGCAACGCGGCTGTTAACTGCGGACCGTTTCTTCATTAACGCAGGTTGCCGGCCTGCCGTCCCGAAAATCTTTGGCCTCGATGGCGTGCCGTTCCTTGACAGTACGTCCGTCATGGAATTAAACGCTGTGCCGGAACATCTTCTGGTCCTCGGGGGCGGCTATATCGGTCTCGAATTCGGTCAATTGTTCCGCCGATTGGGCGGTCGCGTCACGATCGTTCAATCCGGTCCGA
>DATLVG010000133.1:0-4210 GCA_035577625.1 Candidatus Dormiibacterota bacterium | reverse complement strand
CAGCTAACGGCGACATTCGCAGAAGTTCGCTGAGGATGAATGAATCCTGATTCCCGGATTTCCCCCAACTCACTACAAGCAAGGAGCAAATAAATAATGACAACGTGTGATGTAGCAATCATCGGCGCAGGCCCGTACGGACTATCCGCTTCGGCAAGCTTGCTCACAGTTAAGGGCCTGGACGTGCACACGTTCGGCGAACCTATGACATTTTGGCAATCCCAAATGCCTAAAGGAATGTTGTTGCGTTCAGGATGGGCGGCTAGTCACATCGCTGCTCCCACTCCATCCTTCATGCTCGACGACTTTCGGGAAACAAGCGGAATCCACTTTTCCAGTCCCGTTCCACTCGACCGCTTCGTCGAATACGGATTGTGGTATCAACGTCGCGCCGTGCCCGACCTCGACCGCCGGAAAATTATGCGAATCGAGCCTTGTGGAGCGCGTTTTCGGTTGAGCTTTGAGCGGGGAGACTCGATCGTGGCGAGCCGCGTCGTCATAGCCGCGGGCATCTCGTCCTTCGCATGGCGCCCTCGGGAATTTTCGAAGCTGCCCGCAGCGCTTGCATCGCACACCTCGCTTCATACGGATTTCGATCAATTTGCCCGCAAGCAGGTGCTGGTAGTTGGTGGCGGCCAGAGCGCTCTGGAATCAGCCGCCCTCCTGCACGAATGCGGCGCGCACGTCGAAATCGCCGCTCGAGCCAAACAGATTCGCTGGCTGGGTGGTTTGGTCTCGCGCACAATTCATCGCGGATTTGGCCCTAAGATCGCCCGGCTGCTTTACGCGCCAACCGATGTGGGCCCCGCGGGAATCAGTCAGGTCGTAGCAAGACCCGATTTGGTGCGCCGTTTTCCACGCGCGGTGCAGGACTGGCTCCGCAAGAGATCCATTCGGCCTGCCGGCGCACGCTGGCTCGTCAGCCGCCTGGAACATGTGCCAATGCATCTCGGCCGCGTTGTGGCTTCCGCGGTTCCGAAGGGCGACCGGGTCAAAGTGCGCCTCGACGACGGCACCGAGCGAATTGTCGATCATATTTTCATCGGTACCGGATATCGCGTGGACGTTTCCAAATACGATTTTCTCTCACCGAAACTCGCCGAATCGATTCACCGCGTCAACGGATACCCGCATCTGACTGCCGGATTTGAAACATCTGTTCCCCGGCTGCACATACTTGGTGCGCCTGCCGTCTGGAGTTTTGGTCCATTGATGCAGTTCGTCGTAGGTACCCATTATTCCGCCAAAGAATTGCTCCGCTTCGTCGCCGGCAAAGCCGCCCTCAACCGCGCACGAGTCAGCGAAACCGGTATGTCCGAACTTGAATTATCACGTCCACAGAATTGAAGCGAAACCGCACGAGTCGTACCGCACGAAACAATTCGAGAAAAGGCTTCTATGACTGAACTGACTGGAGCAGTGGTTGTCGGTGGAAATCTGAACGGCCTTTCCATCGCGCGCAGTCTGGGCCGGCGTGGTGTTCCCGTCTGGGTGGTGTCGACCCCAAACATCAGGCTGGCCAGTTTTTCTCGCTACACTCGGCGAACCGTGCTGTGGCCGGGTACTGGCGATGAAACACAGGTCGAGTTTCTTTTGGATCTCGCCGACCACAACGACCTCGACCGATGGGTGCTCTACCCAACCAGCGATGAATCGGCCGCATTGCTTTCCAAATATCATGCGCAGCTGTCCACCCGATACCGTGTTTCCACTCCAGACTGGAACGCTCTTAAGTGGGCGTACGACAAACGACTTACTTACAGACTAGCCGAGCAGCGGCAGGTCGATTGTCCCGCCACGTTTTACCCGCGCTCTGAATCGGACCTTGATGCCGTCGTGCTTCCCGCCATCTTGAAACCCGCCACCCATGCTGTCGTCAACCGCTTCACCGCAGCGAAAGCTTGGGCGGTGGATAACCGTGAAGAACTGATCTGCCGCTACGTCGAGGCCCGCTCGCTGATGCCGGCAGATTTAATTCTCGTTCAGGAACGAATTCGTGGTGGCGGCGAGTCACAATTCTCTTACGCGGCTCTCTGCCGCAACGGAAAACCAATCGCCTCTTTGACGGCCCGTCGCACGCGCCAATTTCCCGTTGATTTCGGCTATTCCAGTTCGTTCGTTGAAACAATGGACGTTCCCGAAATCGTCGCACCTTCGTTGCGGCTCCTGGACGGCATGAAATATACGGGAATCGTTGAAATCGAATACAAGTACGACGCGCGAGACGATCGCTTCAAACTTCTCGACATCAACCCCAGGCTTTGGACGTGGGCGCCTCTTGGCGCTCGTGCCGGCGTTGATTTTCCACTTCTCTTGTGGAGATTGATGCTCGATATGCCTGTCCCTGAACTCACCGCGCCTCCGGGTGTCCGCTGGGTTCGCGTGTCCACCGACGTTCCCGCTGCCATTCACGAAATGCTGCGAGGGCGTCTAAACTTGTTTTCATACCTGCGTTCGATGCGGAATCCGATCGAATTCGCGCTCGTCACGGCCGACGATCCATTGCCCGGCCTCCTCGATCTGCCTCTCTACGCCTTCAAACACTTGCATAACCGGTTCACCGCTGCGCGAAAAGGTGTCCCGTCCACGGGAAGCTATTCCATCAAAAATTGAAATTCGGTAATCGGCAGCAGGTCTCGCGCATGTTACCCACCCGAAGTCTCCACAAGTAGAAGGGAACCGTGAATGACTCGGCCAACCGTTGTCATCAGTTTGGATTTGGAACTCAGTTGGGGAAGTTTCGATCTCGGCTTCAACGACAACGTGCGCAAAATGGCTCGATGGACGCACGACGTCGGCGCGCCGAATCTGCTTAACCATCTCACTCGCAACGGTCTTTCCGCTACGTGGGCCATCGTCGGCGCGATGATGCGCCGTTCGCTGCCGGACGTTTCCGCGCTTCCCGAAGTCCGCTATCCGCACTTCTCGCGCCCCTGGTTCAGTTACGTTCCCAAAGACGGCGACGAATCCATTCATCCCGAATGGTTCGGCGCAAGCCTGGTCCAACTGATCCGAAGCGCGACTCCGACGCAAGAGATCGGTTTCCATTCGTTTTCACACGCTCCGTTTGTACAGCCCGGCATGACGCAGGAGCGCGCCATCGCCGAATACCGCTATTGTTCCCAAATTGCGAAAGAACTTGGAATTCCAAAAACGACGTTCATCTTCCCACGCAATTTAGTCGCCTATCTCCCCGAGCTGAGGAATGCAGGATTCAGATGTTTTCGCGACACCGACAAACCGCTCGTGCGCGTTCCCGGCCATACGCTCTCATCTGTCGCCGCGGTCTGCGCGGATTTTCTGGGAATTACACCGCCCATGGTCGAGCCTTCGCTGAAAGAGGGAATCGTTTCCATTCCAGGTTCGCTCTTGATTCGGTTCGCGGAAGGGTGGCGCAAACTCATTCCCGATTCCAGCCGTTTGCGCCGTCTCCGAAAAGGCTTGCAGCGTGTCCGCCGCGAGCGTGGCGTTTTTCACGTCTGGTTTCATCCTGAAAATCTCTACGCCGAGTGGCCGCGCCTCGAAAATGTTGTGGCACGTTTTCTGGAAGAACTCGGAGCATTGGTTCGTAGTGGGGACGTTCGCTGCTTGACGATGGCCCAACTCGCGGCTGAATTCCAGTCCGATCCCTTCGCGCGCCAGTTTTCGGAGCATTCCGCCGTCTACACGGCGGTTGAGTTGGCGGACTGCACGAGTTCAGGAGGTGATTATGTTGCTGGCGTGGCCGGTTCGACGCAACGAAAACCTTCGCGAGCAGGAACGAAGCCCCCCTCTAGTCTGGCACGCTGACACAAAAAAAATCGAGCCTCCAAGTCTGTGTGACGGCCCCTTCTCTTTGGGCTGACCGCCACACAGACTCTTCGGCTCGTCTAGAGTGCATCCACAATCGGCTTCCTCATCCGAGAAGCCAGTTGCCTATGCTCAGGGCGCAAGTTGATGGAGCAGTTGACCCAGCTGCTTCCTTGCGCTCTCCAGGGCGTTCGGGTCGTGGCTCCAGTTGCTCCAACTTCCCGCAATCGGCAGAAGGTTGGTGTTCACAACACTGAGTTGACCCAGGTTCTTTAGCATGTGCGCGTATTCGTAGTCCTGAATACCGTCGCGAATGGCTTTCAAGCGGATTCCCGGTGCCGATTCCGTTGAAGCGATCGGTGCCGGTGGATACAGGAAGATTCCATCGCCCGGTCGGCCCAATCCACCGCCGCAAGCCGTC
>DATLVG010000132.1:0-46707 GCA_035577625.1 Candidatus Dormiibacterota bacterium | reverse complement strand
CCGCCGACCGCTCCCGCCATTCCGCCCATCCCGACAACCGATCCGACCGCGCGAGTCGGAAACAAATCCGATGTGAGCGTGTAGAGATTCGCCGAAAATCCCTGGTGTGCTGCGGCCGCCAGCCCAATCAGCAAAGTCGTGGACCACAATCCAGACAGCCGGTAAGTCGCCGCAATCGGTAAAACACAGATCGCGCAAACGAGCATCGCCCATTTTCGCGACGCGTTCACCGAAAGGCCGCGCCGCAGCAGAAACGAGGAAATCCACCCTCCTGCCACGCTGCCGATGTCCGAGATCACGTAGATCACAAAAATCGGCGGCCCGATTTTCGACAGAATCAGCCCGTGCTGGCGCTGCATGTAGTCCGGAATCCAAAAAAGGTAAAACCACCAGATTGGATCGGTCAGAAATTTTCCGGCGGCAAAGGTCCACGTCTGCCGGTAGCCCACTAGCCGCGCCCACGGTATTTTTTCGGCGGGAGGAGCGGCATCGGTCTGAATATACTTGAGTTCTTCTTCCGTGCAGCTGGAATGCTGTTCCGGCTTTCGATACAGCGCCATCCAGATAATCAGCCATATAAATCCAAGCGCGCCCACCAACACAAAGGCCCACCGCCATCCGATGCTCTCTGCAATGCGTGGCACAAGCAACGGAGTAATAATTGCGCCAGCGCTTGTTCCCGCGTTAAATATTCCCGTCGCCAGCGCACGCTCTTTTTTCGGAAACCACTCCGCTACGCTCTTGATGCTCGCCGGAAAAACGCCCGCTTCGCCAAATCCGAGCGCGGCGCGAGCCATCGCAAATGTCCAAAAAGAATTTGCCGCCGCATGTGCCATGGATGCGATGCTCCAGAAAACCATCGCCACGGCGTAGCCGAGCCGCGTCCCCAGCCGGTCAATGAGACGTCCCATGCACAACATTCCCGCCGCGTACGCGAGCTGAAAAATCGTTACAAGGTGCCCATAGCGGATTTCGTCCCAGCCGAAAGCAGCCTGCAGCGGCGTCTTCAGGACGCCCAGCACTCCGCGGTCCATATAATTTTTGGTGACGCCGAGGAACAGCAACCCGCAGATTACCCAGCGGAATCGGCCTGCGAGCAATCCTGCCTTGCGCAAAGCGTTCATCTCCTCCACGCTCCCAAAATCCTATGCGCCTTTTCGCGCGAGGCAACGCTATCGCACTTTGCCTAACTTCTCCACTACCGGCTTCCGTCCAATGAAAATTCGTTAACGGCGGCTGGTAATCGATCTGGAGAATTTGTTATATGGGAAGTGAGCGCTCTCTTGGTGGCGGTCTAGTAACCCGCTTTTTTGTCCACTACGTGGTGCAGCGGATCGCCCTTTTGAAAACGCCCGAACTGCTCGATGAAAAAATCCATCGAAGTTTCGAGCCAATCCGGCGTGTGATCGGCACTATGCGGGGACAGTAGAACATTTTCCAGCGAATAGAATGGATGACCGGCAGGCAATGGCTCGCGGTCAAAAACGTCGAGCGCCGCGCCCTTGATACGTTTTTCTTGCAGCGCGCGTACGAGCGCCGCTTCGTCGACGACCGGACCGCGTCCGACGTTGATGACCACCGCGGTCGGCTTCATGGCTGCGAATTCCGCTTCGCCAATCAGTCCGCGCGTTTCCGGCGTCAGCGGTGTGGCAATCGCGATGTAATCGCTGCGCGAAATCATTTCAATACGCTGCTCTGGTCCGAAGAATTTCTCCACAAGCGGATCTTTCTCGCCGGACCTCGGGCTGCTTCGCTTTAGCGCCAGCACGTTCATTCCGAGCGGAACGGCTCTTGATGCGATGGCCTTACCAATATCTCCGTAACCAACGATACCGACCGTTTTTCCTCCACCCATCGTCACATCAAACTGCTCCCATCGTTGCGCCAGCTGATTGCGGATGAGCCGCCGGAAGTCTTTCGCGAAATAGAGAATCGCGCCGAGCGCAAACTCTCCGAGGGATGGGCTGAAAACGCCTCGGCCATTTGTGAGCGGCGCGGCGCTTGCTCTGAGTTCAGGGAATAGCGACTGTTCGAGTCCTACTGACCGCGAATGCACCCACTTCACTTGCGGGCACATCGCAAAAACTTTGCGAAAAAGTTCCAGCGAACCAGACCAGTTGCAGAGGACCGTGGCCCTCGTTGCGTCTTCGGCAAACGCTCTTTCTGAAAGTCCAGCAACGATTTTCACGCCGGCGAGCTGTCTCGCCAGCCTTTCGATTTGCGCTTCGTGTGGCTCAGCCAGAATCAGGATCGTTTCTTTTGTCATTTTTTCGGCGCTGCCGATTACATCATATTCCCGCTAAATTTGCGTCGAAGATGGCAACAGCCGGTTCGCGCCAATGCGGCGCGGTTGGGCAAAACTGGAGAGGAAGCGCCGCGAATTCAGTACTGGGCGAAAGAGGTTTCCTGAACGGGCGACGATTTACCCGCCGGCAGCACCGGGGCCGACGGCGACGACGAAGTATGTTGCGGGCGCGGCGCCGACATTCTTGATGCCGTGTTCGTCGTTGGAGCGAACAAAGCCAACTGAGCCGGGACCCATCTGGGTACTTTTGCCTTCGACGGTTAGCTCGACGGTTCCTTCACGAATCAACCACATCTCGGAGTGAGCATGGCGATGAGGTGGGTGCGGCATGCCGCCCGGCACGAGGGTTGTTTCGTGGACCTCCAAGGATTCGGAGGTGACGAGATGGCCTTTTAGGACACTGCGGATTTCGGTCGTTTCCGATTTGTGAGGAGTGAGTTTCTCAAAGGGATACATCGCCGAGGGCAAGACGTTTGCGTCGGCTGCCGCGGCATCGGAAGGAATGATCCCAGGAAGGAAAGCGGCGGGAAGCATGGCGCACAAATCGCGACGTGAAATGGACATCGTGGTTCTCCTCGTTTGCACGCAGAATACTGCGGCGAAGACAATATATAGGATAGCGAGAAGCAGTTGAACAGGGGGACGCCCTCCCCTCGTGTTTTGCATAGTTGTTCAAATTGTGGGTGCGTCAATTCACGGTGAGGGAGACCTGCACCGTGTGCGTCAGGGATTGCGAGGTAGCCGTCAGTTTGATCACGTAGGAGCCAGGCGGTGTGCCGGTCGATTGAGGAGGAGGCGGACCGGAGTTGTAGCCGCCGCCACAGGAAACAGAAAGCGTCGCCAGGAGCAGGACCGAGAGGGCTGTGAGCCGCCATGAGGTGGAGCGAATGCGGCGAACGTTCCAGAGAAGGCACAGGGCAGCGACACATAAGAACCAGATGCCGGTGGCCGGGGAGAGTGGAGTGGGAAGCTGAGGTACGAGGAACGCGGTTGTAGTGCGGGCAGTGGTTGTGATGGTCACGGCGGAGTTGGAGTTTGTGGAGCCGTCCAGGGTTACTGAGGATGGCGAGACAGTGCAGGTAGCGGCGGTAGGCGCTCCGGTGCAAGTCCAAGTGACGTTGCTGTTAAAACCGTCGCTCGGAGAAAGCGTCACAGTGAAGTTTGCAGTTTCACCAGCGGTGACGGTTTTGGAGGCGGGGCTCGCGGCTGCGGCGAAGTCAGGCGAAGTGTTAGTGGGGTGGACGGATTGGAGGGCCTGGACTATGTCGAGACGACCGTTGCCCATGCCCGCTCCGAGCGGTTGCGCGTGAGCAATCGCCTGCGCTGCATCGGTTTGCGCGCCGCCCGGCTGCAATTCGTGAAAGAGAGAAGATGTGCCAGTCACGAATGGCGCGCTGAAAGAAGTGCCGGAGCCGGCCGCGTAAGTGCTGAAAGGATAGGTGGTGATGATTTGCTCGCCGGGAGCGGCGACCCAGACGATGGCATTGCCGAAATTGGAGAAAGAGGAACGCTGATCAAGGAGGTTGGTGGACGCGACGCCCATGACGTCGGATGTATAGGCGGCGGGATAGACAGTTTCCTGGAGGCCGTCGTTGCCTGCGGAGGAGACGCAAATGATGTTCAACTGATTTGCGTACGCGAGGGCACTCGAAAATTCCTGGGAATTGACTTTCGTGTCGAAACTCATGTTGATCACGTTGGCGCCGTGCTGCGCGCCGTAATAGACGGCGCTAAGAATGTCGGAAAGGTTGGCAGAACCGTTGGCGCCGAACGCTTTGAGCGGGAGCAGGTGTGCTTTGGGGGCGACGAGATGAATTATGCCCATGACCATAGTGCCGTGGCCGAATGCGGCGTATTGCGCGTTACCGTCGAGGACGGCGGCGGTGGATTGATCGAGAACAGCGGCGGTAGATTGATTGACTTGCGCGGGAGCGGGAGGATTTCCGGAGGGAGGCGGCTGGGTGAAGTCAGTGAGCTCGGAGCCATTGGGCTGATTGCGCGTGAAATCGTATCCGGGAAGGAGAACGGGCTGCAGAGCAGGATGATTTGGATCAACGCCGGTGTCTATGTCCGCGACGATACCGATGCCGGAGACTTGAAAAGTGTTTTGCGCTTCGGCGACGCGGACGATTTGAGCGGCGGGCTGGTTGGCATAGCCGTTCCAAACGGTTGCGCCGAAGTAAGAGACTGGAGCGGTGTCAGAGAGTCCGCTCGGGATGGAGGTGAGGGTGTTTATGCCGCCGACGAGGGAAAGAACCTGGTCGAGCTCGACGTGAAGAATGCCCGGCGTGGCGTCGAGCGTGTTGATCAACAAAGTTGGGTCAACGGTGGCCGGAGCAGTGATGAGGAAGACCTGGTTTAAAGTGCCGTCGATAGCGCCAACTACGGTGCAGCCTTGGAGGGCGCAGACGGTGGAAAGCAACTGCTGGCCAAGGTTCGACCGCACGATGAAGCGATTATCGGCGGCGGCCGGCTTTGCGGAAAGCAAAGTCAGGCAAAAGAGGGCGAGTACAATACGGTGTCGCATGATCGAGGCCCCCATGCAATCCAGTTTTTCACCGACAAACAGCAGTGCTCAATCAGGTGTTTAACTGAATTGCTGGGCGCGTTACGTTAACGAACGCTAGCTTCGGCGGACACTTTGTGATTTTCCGCGACGTCCGTGCGGGGCGTCATGGAAACGACGAAGTATTCGCGTTCCTTATTTTCGGCTTCGGGGACGCGAAGAATCATTTTGTCCTTGTGAATGCGAAATTCCGCGGTCTCGCCGACGGGCAGAAGAATGGGGTGCTTGTCGTCTTTCGGACGAATGCGGTAGATGACGCGGTCGGATTTGAGAATGTATTCCTGGCAAAGAACTTCCTTGGTGTTTTTATGCTGGCCGTCGGTGCCAAAGATCTCGCCAGCGATGGTCTTGCCATCCTTTTCGGCGTAGCCGCAAGAGGAGGAATCCATTTGCAAGAGCGTGCCTTTTTCGAAGACAGGCTTATCCTTAGCTTGGGCTGTAAGAGCCAGGGTGAAAAACAAAGTAGCGATCGTGACGCGTTTCATGTTCGGTCCTTTCGAGCTGCGGTTTGGTCTCTTTGCTGTCGAAGGCTCTGAACTGGGCGCGAGATATAGCCTTTCCGAAGATAAAGGGGAAGGAGGAGGTCAAAAAATACCATCTTCTAAATCATTGAAAAAAATACAGATAAGTTGTCTTTGAGGGCAGGAGCTGGAACGGTGAGGGGCGGGCCGCCCATTACTCTTAGTTCGCGGATGGGCAGGGCGTGGTTGTTCCCCTCGGGCTTCTGGCCGAGCATGACTCGACGGGCGGCGAGGTTTCCCGATATGGAACGGCTTTTGGACGTGCAGAATTTGAGCGTGCGCTACCGGCCACCGGGGGGCGTCGACGTGTTTGCGCTTCAGGGAGCCAACCTGCAAATTGCGGCTGGGCAGATTGTCGGTGTGATGGGGGAATCGGGTTCGGGGAAGAGTACGCTGGCGGCGTCGGTACTGGCGCTGTTGCCGGTGAACGGGACGATTGACGCGGGCGCGGTTGTTTTGCAGGGAACGAATTTGCTGGAGTTGGAAGCTAGCGAATTGGAACGGGTTCGCGGGAGCAACGTGTCGTTGATTTTTCAAGAGCCGGGCGTGGCGCTGCATCCGATGATGAGGGTTGGCGCGCAGATTGAAGAAGTGTTGCGGGCGCACGGCGCGGAGAGCAAAGGGGAGCGCCGCAGGGCGGTAGGCGAGCTGCTCGATTTGATTTTTGGAGGCGAAGCGGGGCGAATTTATTTTTCCTACCCGCACCAATTAAGCGGCGGGCAGCGGCAGCGAATTGCGATCGCGCAGGCGATTGTGTGTAAGCCAAAATTGCTGATTGCGGATGAACCGACAGCGTCGCTGGATTCGGTGACGCGGCGGGAGATTGTGGAGCTATTGAAAAAGCTGCAGCGGGAGCGAGGGTTGGCGATACTTTTTATTACGCATTCGGCGGAATTGCTGGAGGGATTTGCGGATCGAATTGTGGTGATGTACGCGGGGCAGATTGTTGAAGAGGGCGACGCGACGAGAGTGCTAAAAACGCCGCGGCATCCATATACAGAGGCGTTGCTGAAATGCCGGCCCATGCTGCTGGGGAGCGAAGACGTTCGAAAGCCTGAGCGGATACCGGTGATTGCGGGCGAGGCACCGGACTTATCGGCGCGTTCGAAGGGTTGTGCGTTCGAGCCGCGATGCGCGGAAAGAATGAAGGTTTGTTGCGAACGCGAGCCGGAACTTTTCGAGATTGAGAACGACGGAACGGTTCGCTGCTTTAAGTTTGGCAGTTGAGGCGGGGTTACGCTGAAGATGGAAGTGCTGCTAGTAGCGGAGAATCTGGTGAAGGAGTATGCGCCGCGACGTTTGCGCGGAGCGGGTGGGGTTGTCCGGGCGCTCGATGGAGTCAGTGTTGAGATTCGGGCGGGAGCGCGGGTTGGGATTGTGGGCGCGTCGGGTTCGGGAAAGTCGACGCTGGCGTTGTGTCTTGCGTGCGTGGCAAGGCCGGATTCCGGCGCGATCCGGTTTCTGAATCGCGATTTGGCGCAGGTTGATGAAAGTGAGCTGCGGGAAATCCGGCCGCTGATACAGCTCGTATTTCAGGATTCGGCGGGCGCTTTCAATCCGAAATTTACCGTCGGTGAAGTTTTGGAAGAGCCGTGGATACTCCAACGAAAATTGAACCCCGCTGAGAGACGCGAACGCGCCGCGGATCTGCTGGAGCGAGCCGGGCTACCGGGAAACATTCTTGGCCGGATGGCGTCAGATTTGAGTGGCGGGCAACGGCAGCGATTGGCAATAGCGCGGGCGCTGGCGCTTCAACCGAAGGTGTTGATTCTGGACGAAGCGCTTTCCGCGCTGGATTATTCAGTGCAAGCGCAGATTGCGAACTTGCTGCTCGACTTGAGCGACAAGGCGGTGCCCGCGGCGGAACGGCCGGCGGTTGTTCTGATTTCTCACGACCTGGCGATGGCGACGCGGATTTCCGATGAAATTGTTGTGATGCAGGGCGGTCGCATCGTGGAGCGGGGATCACCGGAGAAAATTGTTCATGCGCCGGAGCACCGGGCGACGCGAGAGTTGCTGGTCTGCACGAGCGGCGTGAGCGCCGAGTTCGACCAAAGGCCGGCCGTTTGATGCGGTACCTGCTACGGCGTTTTCTTCATGCGGCGATTCTTCTGGCAGGCGCGAGTGTACTGGCATTTTTGTTCACCTCGTTAGCACCGGGAAATTATTTCGATGAGATGCGGCTTAATCCGCAGATTTCCTCCGAGACGCTTAGAGCGCTAAAAGCTCACTACGATATCGACAAGCCACTCGCCGTTCGCTATGCGGTGTGGCTGAAATCGCTGGCGAACGGGGAGATGGGCTACTCGTTCGCGTATAACGCGCCGGTGGAGCCGCTGCTTTTGGTGCGCGCGCGGAACACACTCCTGCTCACGATTACTTCAACGCTGCTGGCGTGGTTCATCGCTTTGCCATTGGGAGTGTGGAGCGCGCAATATTCCGGACGGTGGGTGGACCGCGTGGTGACGGGGGCGTCGGCACTTTTGCTGGTGATACCGGACATCGCGTTGGGGCTGGGGCTTTTGATTTTCGCGGTGAGAACCAGATGGTTGCCAACGGGCGGGATGGTGTCCGTCGGCAGCGAAGCGATGCCTTTCGCGGCGCAGTGGTGGGATTTGCTGCGGCACATGATATTGCCGGTAGCGATTCTTGTTCTCGGCGCACAGCCGGTTTTGGTGAGGCACGTGCGGTCCGCGGTTGCGGAGGCGCTGGAAGAAGGATTCGTGCGAGCGGCAGCAGCGCACGGAATTCCGCGGCGGCGATTGTTGTGGCGTTACGCGCTACGGGCAGCGGCAAATCCGTTGATCTCGCTGTTTGGATTCAGCATTGGTGTGCTGCTGAGCGGATCGTTGCTAGTGGAGGTGATAACGAGCTGGCCGGGGCTGGGACCGTTTTTGTTGGAAGCGATTCTGGCGAGAGATCTGTATGTGGTAATCGGCGGAGTACTGCTTTCGACGGTTTTTCTGGTCGGCGGGAATTTTATTGCGGACGTGTTGTTGTTCTGGGCCGACCCGCGGATTCGGACGGAGTGAGCAATGAAAAGCGCTCCGCAGAGACAGAGAGTAATCGTGACGTTGCTGGTTTTACTGCATGGCATCGTGCTGGTTGGCGGCTTTGTGGCACCTTACGATCCGGTTCGGCAAGATCGCGACCGGCCCTACGCACCACCGGCAGGGATTCATTTTGCGGATGGACAGGGGAAATTCCATCTCCGCCCGTTTGTTTACGCACAGCGGCTGCGAGAGGGTTCTTTCGATCAGTATGAAGATGATCACAGCAAGCTCATCCCACTGAAGTTTTTCGTCTCAGGCGCTTCATACCGGCTGCTGGGAGTCATTCCCGCGAAAGTCCATTTGTTCGGAGCGGACGAGGAGACGGCGAATTTATTGGGCACGGACGGGTACGGAAGGGATCTTTTTTCGCGGATTATCCACGGCGGGCAGATTTCACTTTTCGCGGGATTACTTGCCGCCGGTGTTTCGCTGCTCGTGGGAACAATTGTGGGAAGCGCTTCGGGTTACCTGGGCGGTTGGACGGATTCGATTGCTATGCGATTGGCGGAGTTGTGCCTTGCGCTGCCGTGGCTGTATCTGCTGTTCGGTGTGCGGGCTTTTTTGCCGCTGCTGGTGAGTCCGGTGAAGGCGTTTTTAATCGTTGTGACAACGATTGGCGTGCTGGGATGGGCGAGGCCGGCACGACTTGTGCGCGGTGTCGCTCTGAGCGCGAAGGAGCGTGACTTCGTGCGTGCGGCGCAGGGATTCGGCGCCTCCAATTCGTATATTTTGAGGCGACACATCCTGCCTCAGACAAAGAGCGTGATCCTGACGCAGGCGGCGATACTGATTCCTCAATATATTCTGGCCGAAGTGACGCTGTCGTTTCTTGGGCTGGGCATACCCGAACCAGCGCCGAGTTGGGGAAATTTGCTGAGCAGTTTGCAGCAATACAGCGTGCTGTCTTCTTACTGGTGGATGTACTTGCCCGCAATGGCAATGGTGCCGTTCTTCTTCGGCTACCTGGCCCTTTCGAGCACATTGCAGGAAGGACGGCGCGCGGCGAAGATAGATTCGTAAGATACGGGCTTCCATCTGGCAGGGCAATATGACCCCGAAGTGTCGGCAAGCGATTCGAAGAGCGGCGTGGCTAGGAGTGATGCTGATCTTCGGCCACTCTCCTTGCTTAGCCGAAGCAATTCCGCAAAGCCAACAAACCAGCAAAACGGAATACTTGGTCAGCCGCGAATCGGTTGGCAGACGGGGCGGGCGTCTTGTTTTGTCGCTCCGTGCCGAGCCCAAGACGCTGAATCCGATTATCGCGGCGGATGCGCCGTCACGCGAAGTAATTGGAGTGATGCAAGCGGATCTGATTCACATCAATCGAAGTTCGCAATTGACGGAACCGGGATTGGCAAAAAGCTGCAAAGTTTCGAAAGATGGGTTGGAGTATTCAATCGAGCTGCGGCATGGATTGCAATTTTCCGACGGCAAGCCCATGGATGCGGATGATGTTCTCTTTACGTTTCGAGTCTATCTGGACGAGGCGATTCACGCGCCACAGAGAGACCTTTTGATGGTAGGGGGAAAGCCGATTGAAGTTCGCAAGGTGGACGCTTATCACGTGGTGTTACGGATGGCGAAGCCTTATGGCGTCGGGGATCGACTGTTCGACGGGCTGGCGATTCTTCCCCGTCATTTGCTCGAAAAACCGTATCAGGAAGGAAGACTGGGGCAGTTCGGCGGTCTTTCTGTTTCGCCAGCGGAGTGGGCGGGGCTTGGACCATTCCGGTTGAAAGAGTACGTCGCGGGCCAACGGATCGTTCTGGAGCGCAATCCCTACTACTGGAAGACGGATTCGAACGGGGGCCGGCTGCCGTATTTGGACGAGATCGTTTTTTTGTTCGTGGCAAGCGCGGACGCGCAGGTTTTGCGTTTCCAGTCGGGAGAGACGGACATCGTGACGCGACTGGGGGCGGAGAATTTTTCCGTGCTTTCGCGGCAAGCGCACGGGTATTCGATGACGGATGCAGGCCCGGGGCTTGAGTACAACTTTCTTTTTTTCAATTTGAACGATACAAAGGCGTCCCCCGAAGCCGCGCGAAGGCAAGAGTGGTTCCGCGATACCAGGTTCCGGCAAGCGATTTCGGCGGCGGTAGATCGCCAGGCGATCGTGCGGCTGGTATATCAGGGAAGAGGTGCGGCATTGTGGGGGCCGGTGACGCCGGGAAATAAGCGGTGGGCGAACACGGAGATAAAACATCCGGCACGCTCGTTGGAGCGGGCGCGCGACCTCTTGCGTCAAGCCGGGTTTTTCTGGAAGGATGGATCAGGTGGGGATCAGATGTTGGTCGATCAACACTCCAGCCCAGTTGAATTCTCCATTCTGACAAGCGCTTCGAATGCCGACCGGACGAAAATGGCGACTTTGATTGCAGACGACTTGAAACAGTTGGGGATACGAGCGCAGGTAGTGCCGCTGGAATTTCGATCGCTGCTGGACCGCGTAAACCAGACGAAAGACTACGACGCGTGCGTGCTGGGCCTTGCGAGCTTTGACGCAGATCCGAATTCCGACATTAACGTATGGCTTTCGAGTGGCGGAACGCATTTGTGGAATCCGGCGCAGGCACATCCGGCGACGTCCTGGGAAGCGGAAATTGACAAATTGATGGAGCAGCAGCTGGTTGCGAAAAGTTTTGAAGAACGAAAGAAGAGTTACGACCGGGTGCAGCAGATTCTTGATGAGAATCAGCCGTTCATTTTTCTGGCAACGCCGGACATCCTGGTGGGAGCGAAGGATAACGTGGGCAATTTCCAGCCGAGCGTATTGGAACCCTATGCGTTGTGGAACGTAGAGAATTTGTTTTGGCGAAACGCATCCGAGACTAGCCGCAAGTGAGTCCTGTGACCACTGACAACGAGCAACCGGCAGTGCGATCGATGTCGGACGCTGCGCTGGTGAAGGAGTGTTTGGACGGGAAGGAAGAAGCGTGGTCGCAGCTGATTGATAAGTATAAAGCGCTGATTTATTCCATTCCGGTGAAGTACGGGTTGCCGCCGCATGAGGCGGCAGATGTTTTTCAAGGAACGTGCGTGGAGTTGTTGACGCGACTTCCGGATTTGCGCGAACCTCGCGCGTTGCCGAAATGGCTGATTCAGGTGGCGTACCATCAGTGCTATCACTGGAAGAGGCAGCAGCGGCGTCTTGTGAGCCGTGACGGTGAAGCGGAACTGCCCGAACCGGAAATACCACCGATGGCGGAAGAGCTTCTGCGGCAGACGGAAGAAGAGCAGATACTGCGCGAAGCGATGACCGGGCTCGCGCCACGTTGCCGAAAATTGGTTGAAATGCTTTTTTTTGAGAGTCCTGCGCGGCCGTACAGCGAAGTGGCGAATGAATTGAAGCTTGCCGTGGGATCGATTGGACTGACGCGACAGAAGTGCATCGAGACGCTACGGAAACGTCTCGATGAATTGGGATTTTCATGACAGTCGGACCGGAGGCAACGTCCTCCCGCGAATCGCTAATCGAGGAACTGGCTCGCACACAGAGCCAGGCTGACCGCGAACAAATCCTTGCGACAAATCCAACGCTGCTTGCGGCGGAAATCGTTACGGAATTATTGGCGAAGGTTGTGGAGCGAGTGCGCGTGGATCTCCACCAAGCGCGAGCGCTGGCGGAATCGGCGTTGCTCATCGCGAATAAATTGGGCGGAAAAGAAGAGATTGCGGCCGGGATGCGGGCTAAAGCGAATGCACTTTATGCGAGCGGAGACCACAAAGAAGCAATCGTTCACCACGGGCAGGCGCTTGAACTGTATTTGCAGGCGGGGAACCCCAGGGAAGCAGCGCGTACGCTGAGCACCTCGATTCAGCCACTGATTCTGATGGGAGAATACGAGCGAGCGTACGAAGCTTCCGAACAAGCACGGAAAATATTCACCGAACTCGGCGATCCATGGCGAATTGCGCGGCTGGAGATCAACGCAGGGAACATTTTCCACCGGCAAGACCGCTTCGAAGAAGCGCTGGCACACTACGAGCGGGCGTATGCGGGAATGATTGAGCATCGCGACGTTGAGGGCATCGCCGTGGTGCTGAGCAACATGGCGGTGTGCCTGATTAGCTTGAACGATTTTCCACGAGCGCTGGCGTCATACCGGCAAGCGCGAAAGGTTTGCGAAAAGGCGGGGATGCCGCTGTTGGTCGCACAAGCAGACTACAACATCGCGTACCTCTACTACCTGCGCGGCGAATACGGAAGCGCAATTGAGCGGTTGTATGCGGCGCGACGCGCGTGCGAGGCAACGGGCGATGCGTATCACTTCGCGCTGTGCCACTTGGATTTGTCCGACGTTTATCTGGAGCTGAATCTGAGTGAAGAGGCACGGGCGATCGCCCACGAAGGTTTTTTGCGTTTCGAAGCGCAGGGGATGCGCTACGAGGCGGCGAAAACACTTGCGAACGAAGCGACCGCATACGGCCAACAGGGAAAAGCAGTGCAAGCGCTTGAGCTTTTTGCGAAGGCGCGGGAAATGTTCGCGAAAGAAGCAAACCGCGTTTGGCCGAGACTGTTGGACTTGTACCAGGCGTTACTCCTTTTTCACGAAGGGCGCCACTTTGAAGCGAGGCGGCTGTGCGTTTCGGCGGCGGCATTTTTTGATGAAGCGAAGCTGCGCAGTAAAGCCGTAATTGCCCACTTATTGTTGGCGCGGATTGCGTTGCAACTCCGGGATGCGGCAGAAGCGCAGAAGCAAGCGGAAGCGGCCGTGGAGCGCGTATCGGCTGTCAAGACGCCGGTGCTCGAATACCAAGTGCAATTTCTGCTGGGGCAACTCGCGCAAGAAAAAGGCGACCTTGCCGCGGCGCACAATTCCTACCAATTGGCGCGGCAGGCGCTGGAATCGCTCCGTACGAGAATCCACACGGAAGAGCTGAAGATCTCGTTTGGGCGGAACCGGCTGCAAGTGTACGAAGCGCTCGTGGATATTTTGCTGGCGGGCGCGGCGGGCGAGGAGTCTACAGCGGAGGCGTTTGCGTGCATCGAGGCGGCGAAAAGCCGAAGCATGAGCGAAATGATTTTTCGCAGCGGCCAGAGCTTGCCGATGGGCGAAGCAGGACAGAGCAACCTGGTGCGGCGAATCCGCGATTTGCGCGAGGATCTGAACTGGTATTACCACCGAATTGAATTGGAGCAACTCGGCGCGGAGAATAACGCCGAGAACCGGATCGCAACGCTGCAAGAGCAGGCGCAGGCGCACGAGAAAGAGTTGATGCGGACGCTGCGGGAGTTGCCGGCGCACGAGCGGGAGAACGCGACGCTCGAAGCGCCGACGGATTTTTCTTTGAGTTATTTGCAACAATGCCTGCCGGAGCACGCAGCGATTGTCGAATATTATTCGACAGGCGACCGGCTAATTGCGGCGGTGGCTACGAGAAGCAAAATGGACATTGTTTCGGTGAGCCTGCTTTCACGGATTCAAAATGCGCTGCAGCTGCTGCGCTTCCAGCTTTCCAAATTCCGGATGGGCACTTCGTATACGCAGAGGTTTGTAGAACCGATGCAGCGTGCGGCGGAATCTCACCTGGGCGTTTTATACAACGAGCTGATTGCTCCAATTCGGGCGCTTTTCGACGGATGCACCCATTTGGTGATCGTTCCGCACGGGCCGCTGCATTTCCTGCCATTTCACGCGCTGCGACAGTCCGGAAGATTTCTTTGTGACGACTTCACCATTTCGTATGCGCCGAGCGCGACGATCTTTGCGTTGTGCCAAAGGAAAGAGGCGAATGCGAATTTGCGGCCGGTGGTATTTGGAGTAGCGGATCAAAACGCGCCGGAAATTGACGCGGAGGTAAAAGCGGTGGCGGAGATTTTGCCGGGCTCGGAATTGATCGCCGGAGAGAAGGCGACGGTTGCGGCGCTGCGAGACCGCGGAGCTTCGGTCGGGATTTTGCATGTGGCGACACACGGCGTGTACCGGCAGGATAACCCGATGTTTTCGGGAATCCGGCTCGGGGATGGCTACCTCTATCTTTACGACCTGTATCAAATGAGAATTCCGGCGCGCCTGGTGACCTTAAGCGGCTGCGCGACGGGAATGAATGTGGTGGCCGCGGGCGATGAGTTGCTGGGTTTACAGCGGGGGTTGTTTTGCGCAGGCGCTTCGACGCTACTACTTTCACTTTGGGACGTACACGATGAAACGACGGCCGAACTGATGAGCTGCTTTTACGCACAGTTCAGGGCGTCGAATGATATGGCTGGTTCGCTGCGAACTGCGATGATAGAGATTCGGGCCAGCCATCCCCATCCCTACTTTTGGGCACCGTTCTTCCTGACAGGGCAACTGCTTGGTAACAAAAGACTTAATTAAGTTCGACAAACTCGTATTTTTGAGAGCCCCGCCTACCCCTTATCTATGTACCGAGACCCCGGCCCGCACCGGGTAACTAGAGAAAGTCAGCTTCTGAGGGAGAACGACCGATGACCCATTATTCGCCGGAGCAGTGGATTGATTTCGTAAACGGAGCCGGCCAGGCGCCCGCGCTGCAGGAAATGCAGGCACATCTGGATTCGGGTTGCGAGCAGTGCAAAGAACGAGTTGCGACTTGGCGAAAGGTGCAGCGTTCGGCCGCGCTTGAGGCGAAGTTTCAGCCGCCTGTTGACAGCGTCCGTGTGGCGAAGGCAGCGTTCGCGAATGCCGGATTTGAAGCGAAGCCCGGATTGGTCCGGATTGTCGCGCAAGTCATTTATGACAGTTTTCGGACGCCGGCAGTGGCTGGCGCGCGATCCGCCGGAATGCAGAGCCGCCAGATGTTGTTCGCGGCGAACCCGTTTCAAATTGACGTGAATATCGAGGCCAAGCCGGGAGAAACCCGCCTGTCGGTGACAGGACAATTGATGGATACGTCGCAGCCGGATTCGATTGCGCGGGGAATCGCCGTGACGCTTTCGAATCGCCGCGGACAGACGATTCAGACGGTCACCAATAATTTCGGTGAATTCCAGGGTGAGATTGAGAATCGCGGCGACCTAGAACTTACGTTTTTGGGGCATTCGGAAAAGGCGATTGTTGTCTCGCTGCGCGATGCGCTGGCGTACATTCCGGGGCCGACACGCGGCGGCGATTCGTTCGGTGCCGCGGATTAAAAGTTTCCTGGTACTTGTGTACCAGAATCTGTGAACCAAAGGAGCAATCACTAAGAGCCACTCGTACCATTCGCAGATTCCGGTGGATTCGCGACGCTTGAGGGGCATCCGGAATCTGAAAATACGGGCGGGCCGCAGGGATTCCTGCAACGGACTAAAACCATATGAGAAAACTCTCCCTCAAACTTGCAGTCTTCGTCGCGTTGGCCGTAATGACGTGCACAAGCGCATCGGCCGATCAGCGGTATATCGTTCGAACGACGGGTGGACTTTTGAGCGTGCTGAAGTTGTGCGCCTCTGCTGGATGCACGGTTCAAGGCTCTCTAGATGGAAACATCGGCCAGACGTATCTGGTCACCTCCTCGCAAAACCTGATTGCGAACCTGTTAAACACGGTCGGCAGTTTGCTTGAAGCGCTCCTTGGAATTCAAAGCGTGGAACCCGATCAAGTTCTGCCCTTGCCGCAGGTTTCACAGCAACAAGTGGGTACAGGACTATCTGATACGGCGCCGGTGAATTATTACGGGTCGGTGGTATGGCACGGCTATGCGGCTCAGCCGGCGACCTACATTATCAGGCTGCGCGACGCGCAGGGTGGTTTCGGCGTGAGCGGCAAAGGAGTTGTAGCGGTCATCGACACCGGCGTGGATGTGAATCACCCAGCGCTTGTTCCGGTGTTGCTGCCTGGATACGACTTTACGCGGAATCAAGCGGGAGCTTCGGAGTGGACCGATGTGGCGCAATTGCCGAATGGGCCGATTGACCAGAATTCACAGGACCAACAGCCGGTAGTCGTGCAACAGTCCACTGCGGCAGTGCTAGATCAGTCGACGGCGGCTGTTCTTGATGGCAGCCCGTACGTGGCGTTCGGTCACGGAACGATGACGGCCGGATTGATCCACTTGGTGGCTCCAAAGGCGCAAATTCTGCCGCTGAAGGCATTCTCCTCGGATGGCACGGCGTATCTCTCCAACATCATTGCGGCGCTTTACTACGCCCAGCAACACGGAGCGAACGTAGTCAACATGAGCTTCGACCTCTCGGTACCGTCGAACGCGCTTTCGAATGCGGTTTCTCACTTGAATCAATCGGGTGTGATTCTTGTTGCCGCAGCCGGGAATGAGAACACCAGCGCGCGAGTGTACCCAGCAGCTTTGAACGGAAACGTCGTCGGTGTGGCTTCGACCACGAACTACGATACGCGGTCCTCGTTCTCGAACTATGGCACCGCCGATGTATGGCTTGCGGCGCCGGGTGAAAACATCATCAGTACGTATCCGGGCGGAACGTATGGCAGCTCGTCGGGGACTTCGTTTAGCTCTCCGATCGTTGCCGGTACGGTAGCGCTGTGCCTTAATTTGAAACCTGGCCTTACCCAAAGCAAAGCCGCCAGCGCGCTGTCGCACGCGCGGACTCTGACACCGGACCTGAACCATGGCCGGTTGGATACATACCAGACACTCAGCGCGTGGTTCCTTAGCTGGTGAAAAGTTGAATCCTGGCAATCCATTGTCGATGCCTTCCGGCGAGTCGCTGATTGCGTCGCCGGAAGGTTTTCGCGTGAAGGTTCTGGAAGAGCAAGTGGCAACGCTGCGCAATTCGGTGATCTGCGCCTTCAATCAACTTCTGGACTTGAAGGACCTGAATACGGGAGTGCACAGCACACGGCTTGCGGAATGGGGACTGCGCGTCGGCCAAGAGTTAGGGCTGGACGAGAGTACACTGCGCAATCTGGAAGTGGCAGCGCTGCTGCACGATATCGGGAAAGTGGGAATTCCGGATGCGATTCTTCGCAAGCCCGGCAAACTCGATGCCGACGAATACGCGCTAATCAAGAAACATCCAGACTATGGATGGGCAGTGCTGCGGATGTTGCCGGGATTTGAATCGGCGGCATTAGATATCTTGCATCACCACGAAAGCGTCGACGGAAGCGGTTATCCGGCGGGATTACGAAACGCGGAAATTCCGATCGTGTCGCGGATCGTCTGCGTAATCGATGCTTATGATGCGATGGTATCGTCGCGGCCCTACCGCAAAGGCCTGCCATTCGAAGAAGCTGCGAGAAGGCTCGTTGCGTCAAGTGGAACGCAGTTCGATGCCACGGTTGTTCGTTCGTTCCTGCCGATTGCGCAGGCCGAGATAGACACAGTATTCGCCGCAGCGGGAACCGCGGTCGACTCTGCCCTCTGATACGACTGTTTCAAATTCCACGAACTCCACCGGCACACAAATTAAGGCAGGGTTTGCGCTGCCTCGTATCGTCAGCCTCTTGTGACGGCCAGCGAGGGCTCGGGGACAATTCCCGGAGCAAAAAAGATTTGCAGCAATTCAACTCCCTCCGAAGGCTAGGCAGTACTAGCGAGGTACCATTGAGGCTTCGCCTGCGACGCTGGTAATCTGAATTCTCCACTGCCCGCCCTCTGGCCCCTATATGTGTCTCCGAAGAGGCAGGAATCATGGATGCCGATAAATTGCGTGTCTCGCGCGAAAAGCTCACGCGCGTATTTCGTTATCTCGAAGCACTAAACCAGCACCGGAATCCGGCCAAGCGCCAGCTTCGCGAGCAGCTCTGGAGTTTGCGGCTGTGTGATCTGCCGGAACATTCTTCCGTTCAGCGCGGCGAAGTGAAGACGCCGTCGGTCAAAGCGAAGAAAGCAAACGACGAAGCGCAGAGCAACGGAGCCAGCTACGTGCTGAAGGTGCAGCGGCCGCGGCTGACGCGCCCGCCTGAGCCGCCGGAAGAAATTGCAGCGTGGCTTACAAATGGCTGGGATGACCCTTCGAGTGAACCTGCGATCGAAGAGTCACGGAGAGAATCGGAAGAAGCCGCTGGAATTGCCGTGACCAGGTTTGAAGATGAGCAGGGAAGAGTTGTGAGCTTCGAACGGTGGAAGCCGCAGCGCGAGGAATGGGCGCGAAAAGAAAAACCTGCGCGCGCGGCGATGAAACTCTTCGAAACACTCTACGCGCTTTACGGAAGAATCGATCGAGAAGGGGAGCGCGTAGAACTCATTCTCGGAGACGGCATCCTGAGTTGGCGGCGCGCGGAAGGGGGCATTTTTCACCCGATTCTGCTTCAGCGGTTGCAATTGCAATTCGACGCGTCGGTGCCGGAATTCACTCTTACGGAAGCGGACCATCCCGTTGAACTTTATTCCGCGCTATTCCAATCGATGAATGATGTTGACGGCCGCGCGATTGGCCGTTGCCGCGAAGAATTGGAACAGGAAGGCTTTCATCCGCTCATGAACGGGTCCACCTCCGCGTTCCTGAAGCGACTGGTGATTCAGCTCTCGCCTCGCGGCGAATTTCTGGAAGACAGCGCACCGGAATCGGGCGCGGCCGATCCGAAAATCGGACGAGAACCGGTTCTCTTTTTGCGAGCGCGAACTCTGGGATTCGCTGCAGCGATCGAGGGAATTCTTGCTGATCTCCGCACGAGAGAAGATCTGCCTTGGTCTCTCCTTAATATTGTCGGAGAGGAATCGCCCGTCTCGGACTCTGGCGCCGAGCAATCTGCGAATGCCTCCCTTGAAGCGGAAAGAGAAGTGTTGCTGAGCAAACCCGCCAACCCTGAACAGATCCGCATAGCGCAGCAACTTGAAGAACATGGAGGCGTCCTCGTGCAAGGCCCTCCGGGAACCGGCAAGACGCACACCATTGGCAACCTGGTTGGTCATCTGCTGGCGCAGGGGAAAAGTGTCCTGGTCACGAGCCATACGACGAAGGCGCTGCGCATGGTGCGGCATCACATCGTGCCGGAATTGCGTCCACTGTGCGTCAGCGTGCTGGAAAGCGATCTCGACAGCCGAAAGCAGTTGGAAAGTGCGGTTGGCTCAATCGCGGAACGATTGTCGCGAGCCGATGCGGGCTCCCTGGAAATGGAAGCGAAAAAACTGGAGAGCGAGCGCCACGAAGCTCTGAAGAAGCTCGACGAAGTTCGCAAGCAATTGATGGAAGCACGCGCCGACGAATACCGCGATATTTCAATCGGCGGGAAGTCGTGGACGCCGGCCGATGCAGCGCGCTTGGTTGTTGCGGAAAAAGAGACGCACGGGTGGATTCCCGGTCCAGTGGCGGCGGTAGCGCCCCTGCCTCTCTCCCTGGGCGAACTTGCGGACCTTTATCGCACTGGGGTTTCGGTTTCACGCGAAGACGAGACGGAACTCTCTGGACACCTTCCGGAGCTGCACGATCTTCCAACCGCGGAAGAATTTGAAGCCGGCGTCAGCGAACGCAACCGGCTTGGTATGGAGGAACTCGACCTGCGAGCGGATTTGTGGGATGCCGGCGCGGCGCAGAGTTCATCCGACGAAATTGCTGCGATGACCACTGCTTCGGTGCAGGCGGTGGAACCACTCTCCGGCAAGGACAAATGGAAACTCGCCGCCGTGTATGCTGGCAGATATGGCGAAGCGCACCGGGAATCGTGGGATCAATTGGTCAGCTTCGTGTTGCTGGTTCACCGTGAAGCGGCCAACAGCCAGGAATCGTTTGTGAAGTATGGACCGGAAATTGCCGGAGACATGTCGCGCGAAGATCAAGAGCGCATATTGGACGAGATCCTCGCGCACCTTGAAGAAGGTGGCAAACTCGGTTCGTTTGCGCTGTTCACGCACAAGTCCTGGAGTAAATTCATCGAGCAAGCCGCGGTCAACAACGCGCGCCCCCGTATCGCCGAACATTTTCATGCGCTACGCCGCCTGTTGCGCCTGAAGGGCCTCCGTGAAGACCTCCGCACGCGGTGGGACCGTCAGGTCGCCGTTCTCGGTGCTCCTCGCTCCAGCGAAATGGGCGACGAAGTCGAAAAAACCTTGATGCAATACTGCGACACGATCGAAGACTGTTTGGGCTGGCAAGAACGCATTTGGCTGCCCCTGCAGCAGAAACTCAAGGATCTCGGGTTTCGGTGGGAGAAATTCCTGGCGGAGCAGCCGGCGGTTCTCGGTCCGGAAGGGGAGTTGGTGCGGATCGGGAAGGCAGTAACGGAAGGGCTTCTTCCGATTCTCGATTCCCGCTTTAAGAAGCTGAGGCTGATCGAGCTGGAAGAAGTACGCAGCGAATTGAAGGACAGATTAAAGCTTGCTGCACGCGTCGCGAAGGCTTCGAAAGTCATCGGGCAGTTGCTCGCTGCAGTGAACGATGAGAATTCAAATCGCTATCGCGAAGCGTATGAACGGCTATTGGAATTGAAGAGCAAACAGGCCGACCTCGATTTGCGCCGTGCATTGCTTGCGAAGCTTGAGACGGCAGCGCCGGCCTGGGCTGGCGCGATCCGTAATCGTACCGGCATCCACGGCCGAAGTGAGCCGCCGCGCGATGTTGCCTCCGCATGGACATGGCGGCAGCTCAACGATGAACTCGATCGACGGTCCAGCGTTTCACTTGAAACACTTCAGGGCAAGAACGAGAAATTGAGAGAACAACTTCGCCGCACGACGGTCGAGCTGATCGACAAACGTTCTTGGGCGTCGCAAGCGAGGCGAACATCTTCGCGTCAACGCCAGGCTTTGGTCGGATGGCTCGATACGATCCGCCGCATCGGCAAAGGCCACGGAATCCGGGTCTCATTGCTGCGTGCGGAAGCCGCCAGAAAAATGGGTGAATGTCGCGGCGCCGTGCCAGTTTGGGTGATGCCACTTTCGCGCGTCGTGGAAAATTTTGATCCGCGCAGTACGCGCTTCGATGTCGTGATCATTGACGAGGCAAGCCAGAGTGACGTCTTGGCGCTCGTCGCTTTGTACCTCGGCAAAACCGTACTGGTTGTCGGCGACCATGAGCAGGTAAGTCCGTCGGCTGTTGGCCAGGATTTGGGTGTGATTCAAAACTTGATCTACCAATACTTACGCGGAATTCCGAACTCCGATCTGTATGACGGTCAGATTTCCATTTACGACCTGGCGCGCCAGTCGTTCGGCGGTACAACTTGCCTCGTTGAACACTTCCGCTGCGTTCCGGAGATTATTCAGTTCAGCAACATGATTTCGTATGATGGCCGTATCAAGCCCCTGCGCGACGCAAGCCGCGTACATTTACGGCCGCACACGATCGCACACCGCGTCCCGGGTTCGAGCCGCGATGGGAAAATCAATCGCCAGGAAGCCCTCACCGTCGCATCGTTGGTTGCGGCGGCAATTGAGCAACCCGAGTACAAGAAGAACGACGCGGGACAGCCGCTCAGTTTCGGCGTTGTATCTCTGGTGGGCGACGAACAGGCGATTGAGATTGACAACCTCATTCGTGCACATGTCTCGCCCGACCGGTACGAGCTGCACCGCGTGCTTTGCGGGAACGCCGCCCAGTTCCAGGGCGATGAGCGCGATGTTGTTTTTATTTCTCTTGTCGATACCGCCCAGCATGGCGCCCTTTCCTTGCGAGACCAGGAACTTTTCAAACAGCGTTTCAACGTTGCCGCCAGCCGCGCGCGCGATCAGATGTGGATCGTCCACTCGCTGAGTCCAAACAACGATTTGAAGCCGGACGACCTTCGCCGGCAACTGATCGAACATACGGAGGATCCCGCCCTTCTGATGCGCGCGCTGGAAGAAAAGGAAAAGCGCGCGCAGTCGGGCTTCGAACGAGAAGTGATGAAGCGTCTTGCCAGCGCCGGTTATCGCGTTACGCCACACTGGAGAATTGGAACATTCAGGATCGACCTGGTTGTGGAAGGCGGAGGCAAACGCCTTGCAATCGAGTGCGACGGCGACCGTTACTATCCGCTCGAGAAACTGTCTGAAGATATGGATCGCCAATCGATTCTGGAACGCATGGGATGGATATTCACTCGTGTTCGCAGCTCCGATTTTCTGCGCAATTCCACCCGCACGATGAAATCCATTTTCGAGAAGTTGCAGATGATGGAGATTTCACCGGATGGCAATGCTCGAGATGGAAAGCTGGATGCAAAGATTTCGCACGATATGACCGAACGCCTCATTCGCCGCGCTGAGGAACTTCGCAAGAGTTGGGCGAAAGGAAACGGGGACACCGCTCGTTCATCGTCCCGCGTTTCTTCGGCTGTTTCGGCGTGAGCGGCTGTTGCCCCCAATCTAGAAATCCGGCCGAGTGTCCCGAATTGAACCGACACCCTGGGAGTGTTCCTTTGCGGGAACGTCGATCGCGAAGCCGCTTTCTGGCAGCTCTCTAAGCCCTTTATTTATAACAGCTTACCGAATAGCCCGATTCCAAAAAATTGGCGCGGAACTTGCGTTGACGGTCGACGAGGTAGACGTGTCCGTCTTTACGCCAGAAGCGCGCGCGAAAGGTCCGCGGTCACGTGTGTGCGCTTCGTTCTGCGCCCTGCTACTGCTGTTTGGGTCGGCAGACTTGTTCGGCGCAGCTCAAGATCCTGCCGCAACCGAAACTGTCTGGAAGGCCAATTTTTTGGCGAAGTCTGCGGCCTTCATCGAATGGCCCGTCGATTCGCCGCTGCACAACGCAAACAGTTTTCGGTGGTGCGTTTACGGCACGTTCTCTTTTGGGACGAAGCTGGCGGAACTTACGCGCGACCTCACTTTTGAGGGCAAGCGTTCCGAAGTGAAGTGGATTAGAAAGGATACCGAGCTACCGGGCTGCCAAATCATTTTCGTTACGCGGTCCGAAGCGAAAAACTACGCAAAGGTGCTGGACGCAGCCCGAGCCGGACGTGCGCTGACCGTTGGCGAGACCGCGGATTTTCTGGACGCGGGTGGAATGGTAGCGCTTTTCACCGACAGGAAGACACAGGCATTCGAAGTAAACCTGGAAGCGGTCGACGCAGCGAAGTTGAAGCTGAGTTCGCGCATGCTCGCGCTCGCGCGTCGCGTCGTAAATCACACCGTCGCGGCGAAGAGCTAGCATGTTCAACTGGCTCAAATCGGCCCAACTCTCGCTTCGGCAGCGAATCCTGCTGCTGACAATGTTTACCACCGGTGTGGGTCTTCTTCTTGGTAGCGCAGGTTATCTGTTTTACGACACGCGCACGGCCCGCGATCAAAAGTTACAGCAATTGGAACTCGCCGCCGATTTGATCGGCACAAACGCTACAGCCTCCCTCGCATTCGACGACCCCGGAAGCGCTGAGAAGTATCTGGCTGCGCTCAGCACAAGATCAGGTTTTCGCGGTGGAGTTCTTTACACGCCGAACGGAAAAATTCTGGCGATTTATGACGCGCCAGACGGCCTCAACTTCTTACCTCCCGTCCATATCGCGGACGGTGTGGTGTGGGAGCCCCAGCGAGTGAAGCTCACCGCGCCGGTTATGCAGGGCATTGTGCGCGTGGGCACACTCTATCTCGAATCCGATTTGAACGATTTGCATGAAAGAACCCGGCGGATCGAATTCTTAACCGCGCAGCTCTCGCTCGGCATGTTAGTCGTTGTTTACCTCTTGACATCGTTGTTGGTGCGCACGATTACGCGGCCCATCGAGTTGCTGGCTGGTCTTACCCGTACGATTGCGATCGCAAAGGAATATTCATTGCGCGCCCCGCTGGTGGGTGGCAAGGAGTTGCAACATTTGGCGTTGGATTTCAATCAAATGTTGCAGGAAATTCAAAAGCGCGAGCATGCGCTTGTCGAGGCAAACGACACACTGGAGTTGCGGGTTGCGGAGCGCACAGGAGAACTTGAACAAGAGATCTTTGAAAAGCGGAAAGCGGAAGAGTCGCTGCGTGAGAGTGAAGAGCTGTTTCGAACGGTGAGCGAGGCGGCGCCGGTAGGTATCTATCGGAGCGACATGGATGGGAACGCAAGCTTCATGAATACGGCGCTCCTCGAACTACTCGGCGTCAGTCGCGTAAAGGGATTAAGCAGTGGCTGGAGGGACCAGATTCATCCGGAGGATCGCGCCCGCGTAATCCAAGATCGAAGCAAAGCCATGAGGTCAGGCCAGGACTTCGCCACAAGTTACAGGGTCCGACACACGGACGGTTCAATTCGATGGGCCGAGGGCCAAGCCAAGCCTTTGCGTACGATTGACGGCAAACTGCTTGGGTATGTTGGCGTCGTGCAGGACGTCACGCAGCGGCGCAAGTCAGAAGAATTGTTGCGCGAGCAGTCCACCTACATTACGACTCTGCTCGATGCATGTCCGATCGGCATCGTGGCGGAAAATGCGGAAGGCAAAATTGAAATCAGCAATCCCGCGTTTCAAGAACTGTTCGGCTATTCCACGTTGGAAATGCAGGGCAAGTCGATTGACGAACTCATCTCGCCAGGCGAACTTCACACGCAAGCGGCAGAACTCACGAAACAAGTCTTGAGCGGGACCGTTGTTCATCAAGCCGTGATTCGCAAGCACAAATGTGGGTTACCCGTGGAAGTCGACGCCTACGGCGTTCCTTTCGTCGTTGATGGCGTCCTCCGCGGCCAGTTCGTTTTATATCAGGACATCAGCGAACGGTTAAAAGCGCAGCGGGCGCTTAGACAAAGCGAGGAAATGTTTCGCACGCTCACATCAGCTGCGCCGGTTGGAATTTTCCGCACGGGAGCAGATGGACAGGTGCTCTATCTCAATGAGAAATGGCTCGCGATGACTGGAATTACCGCCGAGGAAGGCGCGGGCACCGGTTGGGAGCAAGTTCTACATCCGGACGACTCCGCATGGGTACTTGCCCGTTGGAACGAGGCCTGTTCGCGCGGGGAGGAATTCCGCGAGAGCTATCGATATTCGAACCGCAAGGGCGAAACCGTGTGGGTGGATAGCGTAGCGCGGCCCGCCCTTGGAAAAGGCAATAATTCTGGCGGATACGTCGGCGTTGTCCAGGACGTCACCGAGCGCGTCAAGCGTGATGCGGAATTACGCCGCAGTGAAGAAAGATTCCGCACACTGAGCGCGGTCGCCCCTGTTGGCATTGTCCTTACGGACGAAGAGGGAAAATTCACATACGTCAACGAGCAATACCTCCGCATGACGGGGTTGACCGAGCAGGAGGCACTCGCCAACGCATGGCGCACGGTAATTCACCCCGACGATTTCGAACGCCTCGAACGGACTCGAAACGAGTCCGTAGCACACAAGCTCGATTACACCATGAGCTACCGCTATCTGCGGAGAGATCGCTCCGTCGTCTGGGTCCAGTCGATAGCCCGTGGATTTCAGCAAAAGGATGGTGCCAAGCGCGGCCACGTCATCGTGATCCAGGACGTAACCGAACGCCATCTGGCCGAACAGCGCCTGCGCAATGCGAAAGAGGCCGCCGAAGCTGCTAGCCGCGCCAAGAGCGAATTCCTCGCCAACATGAGTCACGAAATTCGCACTCCGATGAACGGCATTCTGGGCATGACGGAACTTGCCTTGGATACCGAGCTGCAACCGGAACAACGCGAATATCTCGGCATGGTGCGTTCTTCGGCGGAGGCCCTGCTCGCTATCATCAACGACATTCTGGATTTCTCAAAAATCGAAGCCGGGAAAATGAAACTCGAGGAAACCACCTTCTCGCTCGAGGATTGTATTGAAGAGGCTCTTGGTCCGCTGGGCGTCCGCGCCTTAAAGAAAGGTCTGGACCTCACCTGGACTACTGAAGGTAGGATTCCGGACGTTCTGAAGGGCGACCCGACGCGCTTGCGTCAGGTGCTTATCAATCTTGTCGGTAACGCAATCAAATTTACCAAGCAGGGCGAAGTCAGCGTCAGAGCGTCACGAGCATCAAGTGAAGGGATTCGCGCGTCGATTCAGTTCGTTGTCTCGGACACGGGGATTGGCATCGCTCCCGAAAAACACCGGCAGATCTTTGACTCCTTCTCCCAGGCGGACAGTTCGACGACCCGCGAATTCGGCGGCACTGGCCTCGGACTATCCATTTCAGCCCGCCTTGTTCACCTGATGGGTGGACGGATCGAACTCCAGAGCATCCCTGGACGCGGCAGCAAGTTCTCTTTCACCCTGAACTTTGATGTCGCAAACGAGGAGCCGCCGTCCTACCACCAGGCCGCCGATCTCAAAGACAAGGCCGTACTCGTGGTGGATGACAACGAGACGAACCGCCGGCTGCTCGAGAAATTGCTGCTCGCGTGGGGAATGAAACCCGTCCTCACGACTAACGGGATCGAGGGTATTGATGAATATCAGAACAGCATCAACCGCAACGCGACCTACCCGCTAGTCTTGCTTGACGTAAATATGCCCCAGATGGATGGATACGAGGTTGCGGCCAAACTGAGGGAGATCGCCCCTGACGAGCGAACTGCCATCGTTGTCCTGTCCTCGAGCCTCGGCGTGCCGAGTCAGAGTTCGCCGCAGCAATTGCAGATTGGCAGGAAGCTGAGCAAGCCGATCCGCCGCGCCGAACTTCACGAGGCAATTGTTTCTGTGCTGTCTAGCGGCTCGGCGCCCGGCGGTCCGGCCCAAGAGGACGTTCAGGCCGTTGCGAACAATCTCCGCCTTTTGCTGGTCGAAGACAACACCGTCAATCAAAAGTTCGCAGTTCGCCTGCTCGAAAAGATGGGCCATCACGTCGAGCTCGCTGTCAACGGGCGCGAGGCTGTGGATATGACGGTCTCAACCCAGTTCGATCTGATTCTCATGGACCTGCAGATGCCGGTCATGGGTGGTTTCGAAGCCACACAAAAAATTCGCGAACGCGAACTGAACTCCGGCAGGCATACGCCGATTGTCGCAATGACAGCTCACGCCATGAAAGGCGATCAGGAAAAGTGCTTCGAGGCTGGAATGGACGGCTACGTCTCGAAGCCAATTCGAACCGAATTGCTCAAGCACGAAATCGCAAGACTCACCCTGAAAGGACAAGGGGATCAAGCGATGAACGCAACGCGATACGAATCCAATTCGGATGGAAATGCGGGTGTCAATCTGCCGGAACTGCTCTCGCGCGTGGAGAACGATTGGGACTTGCTTCGCGAACTGGCTGAAATTTTTCGCGAGGAATTTCCGCGATACACCGATGCGCTTCGCCTTGCCGTTCACGACGGAAATCTGGAGCAGGCAAGAGGGGCAGCGCACGCACTGAAAGGCATGCTCGCTAATCTCGCCGCTGTGCGCGCCGCAGCAGCGGCGGGCGAACTGGAACGCCTCGCGAAGAGCGGGCAGCAGGCTGCACTCGCTGCTTCCTTCGCAAAATTCGAAACGGACACCACAGGCCTGCCAGCCGAACTCGAAGGGTATCTGGCGGGAGCGAAAAAATGAAACTGAAGATGTTGATCGCCGATGACGATTCTCTTTCGCGTCGAATGTTGAAGAGCACCCTGGAACGAGTCGGCTACGACGTTATTTCGGTGGAAGACGGCACTGCTGCAGCCGAAGCGCTGTGTGACCCGAATGGCCCGAGGCTCGCCCTGCTCGATTGGATGATGCCCGGTATGGATGGTCCGGGCGTGGTGCGAATGGTACGAGTGCGGCGTGGCCAGCAGTATGTGCACATGATTTTGCTCACGTCGCGCCAGTCCAAAGAGGACATCGTCGCGGGGCTCGACGCCGGCGCGGACGACTACCTCACCAAGCCTTTCAACCCACAGGAATTGAAAGCCCGCTTGCGGACGGGCGAACGTATTTTGCACTTGGAAGATACGCTCGTCGACGCCCGCGAAGAAATGCGTTACCGCGCAAGCCACGATTTGCTCACAGGTTTGTGGAATCGAGGCGTCATTCTGGAACTTTTGCAGAGGGAATTGCAGCGCGGCCGCCGCGACCTGCAGTCGGGTAGCGTGACGCTATTGCTGGGAGACATCGATCACTTCAAGCACGTGAACGACACGTTCGGTCACGCGGCAGGCGATGCGGCGCTGCGTGCCGTTGCAAAGCTGCTTACGGAATCCGTGCGAAATTACGATGCCGTTAGCAGGTATGGCGGCGAGGAATTTCTCCTGGTATTGCCTGGATGTGACGCGAAGGTCGGCGCCGATCGTGCCGATCGCATCCGCCAAACCATCGAATCAAATCCTGTCGAGGCCGGCGATGCCAGGATTCCTTTGACGATGAGTCTCGGCATGGCCAACAGCGCTGAATGGCCTGCTCTGGATGGGGAAGCGTTGATTCGAAAAGCGGACGAGGCACTTTATCGCGCGAAATCGGAAGGCAGGAATCGCGCGGTTATCGCGCGGCCTGACGGATTTGCCCCAGCGCGAGGGACTAGCCTTAGTCTGGTGTAATACGACGTGGCGTTTATTGCTTCTGTCGGGACTGCTCCATCATTTGCCGCATTGCCGCACTCGAGCCTGGCGCTCGCTTTTCCCGCCACGCTTCAAATCGCTTGCACACGCTTTCCAGATTGCAGAATACCGTGGGATTCTTGAACGCCGTGCGCCACGTCGGCACCACGTTTCGGATGCGATCCCATACCACCCATATTTCGCCGTTGCTTTCGAAAAACAGTTCATCGCTAATTAGCCCGCGGTTCACGATGCTCGCCACCATTTCCCAATAGCTGATCACCATTCGGATGTTCGTGTATTCGTCGGTTCCCGCCGGATATTTCTGCGTCAATTCGTCCACGCTCGCCGGATGGAAGTGGTCTACAAACCAATTGCGCGCCTGCCGCAGCCGCTGTTCCCGCCGCATGTCATACAAGCGCAGCATCAAGTTCACTTCTTCATAAGTGATGTTCGACATGGGCTGGCTCCTCGCGCTATCGCTCGGTTCTGGAAAGGGAATTGGCGGCTTCGGCGGCATTCTCGCTCGTACCTGCTAATTCGATGCGCTGGACGCTGGCGAGAGGTATACCGCGCTTTTGCAGCTCCAAGTGAATCCGGCGCCGAAGTTCACGCGCAACCTCATCCTGTCGCGTCGGTGCGGTGCGCGCTTGGAGGCGAACCAGCGTCGCCGAGCGGCCGAGCGACTGCACGCCAAGTATTCGCGGGCCATCGACAAGTGCCTGCGACCACGCCGCATCCGCTCGAAGTTCGGCCGACGCTGCTTCGAGCGCGGCCAATGCCTTCTCCAGTGTTATCTCCGGCGCAAGTTCCACGTCCACAAATGTTTGCGACCAGTCGCGGCTCAGGTTCGCTACGGT
This sequence comes from Candidatus Dormiibacterota bacterium, assembly GCA_035577625.1. Taxonomy (GTDB): domain Bacteria; phylum Acidobacteriota; class Terriglobia; order Acidiferrales; family UBA7541; genus Acidiferrum. The sequence continues at coordinate 17,214 of DATLVG010000132.1, read as the reverse complement.
GCGAATGTCGCCGTTCGCTATCGTCACCAGCGCGCCGCGCGCATCGCGAATCACGGTGCGCCGCAGCGTGAGATGCTCCACGCGTCCGGTGGCATCGCCGAATTGAATCGTATCGCCCACCGCATACTGATCTTCCAGCACGATGTAAAAACCAGTGATGATGTCCCGCACCAGATTTTGCGCGCCGAAACCCACCGCCACGCTGGCCAGCCCCGCTAGCGTCAGTGCGGGTGTCGGGTTGATGCCGAACAGATCGAGCGCCGTGATCAGCGCCACCACCCACACGACTTTGCTCACCGCGCTGTAGAGTACGCCCGCTAGAGTGCGCGTCTGCTGTTCGCGTGCCTGCGCGGCGCGCGATTGGCCGCCGGCCGGTTTGATCAGCAGTTTTGTCAGAATTTTCAGAAAGCGATTGACGAGAAGTGCCAGAAGAAGGATGCCGAGAAGATGGAGTACCGTGGACAGTGTGATGCCGGATAGAAAGTTGAGAACGCTGGACATAGGCATTTTGCAAGGCGAGTATAACATTGAGAATATGGAAATCGCGCGTTTGTCGGGCCCAGCCGTGGGGAGGAAATATGAATGAGTCCAGAAGAGAAGCGCTGAAGCTGGCGGCCGGTGCCGTCGGAATTGCCACGGTTTGTGCGTGGACCGTACGCGCCCAGGTTCCCACCCAGCGAACCCCGTCCACTGCGAGCGGCGAAGCGCAGCCCGATCCCGGCGTCGACGCCAAGCGCACAAAAACACTGCTCGAGCAAAATCAGAAAGACATCAAGAAAAACATCGAGAAACTCTTTCAACTTGCCTCGGAGTTGAAAGACGAAGTCGAAAAAACCGATTCGGTGACCGTTCTGTCTGTCGCGATGCTCCGCAAAACGGAGGACATCGAAAAGCTCGCCCGGCAAATCCGCGACAAGGCGAAGGGTTGAGCGAATTTTTGCTCGCCAGGAATTCGCAGCAAAACCCTGTCGAACACGTTAGAATAGAAGTCTCGCTGCAGTTGTTCGCAGCACGCCGGCGCGCCCGTAGCTCAGCTGGATAGAGCGTGTGCCTCCGAAGCACAAGGTCGGGCGTTCGAATCGCCCCGGGCGCGCCACTTTTCTGCTTCTTTTCAATAACAAATTTGTTCTCAAACAATCAGGAAACATACTCGGGTGCGGGATGGACTTGGCGCTCAATTTCTGAAGCTTTGCCAGAACGCCTTGAGATTTCCAAATCGTAAAAGTTCTGCAGATTTAGCCAAAACTCGGCATTTGTCTTGAAGTAACGTGCCAGTCGGAGTGCCGTCTCCGCGGTGATTCTGCGGCGCTCGTGTACAATTTCACCGATGCGGGTCGCGGGCACGTGTAGCTCGAGCGCCAGCTTATTAATCGTCAGGCCGAGCGGTTTCATAAAATCCTCACGGAGGATTTCGCCTGGGTGGACAGGAGGTAGAAGCGTTTCAGATTTGCTCATATCTATTTTTCTCCTCTCTTAGTGATAGTCGACAATTTCCACATCGTAACAATGGCCATCCCGCCAAATAAAACAGATTCGCCATTGGTCGTTAATTCGAATCGAATGCTGGCCATGTCGATCGCCTCGTAACGCCTCCAATTGATTCCCGGGTGGCAAGGCCAGAATTCGTAGCTCCGTAGCGGCATGTAGCTGAAGCAGTTTTCGCAGGGCGACTCGCTCAAAGGCCCGGAAGCGTTTACTGCCGTGATACCGGAAAAGTTCCGCGGTCTCTTTTGAGCCAAAGCTCTGAATCACACGTTAAGAGTAGTACGTAAAACGTAAGACGTCAAGCGTTGTACGCCTTGCGCTCCTAAGGCCTGATGGGGGAATCCGAACGAAAAGTCCTAAGATCGTCACCTTGGGCGCGCCGTATTTCCTTTGTCCGGCCCGGAGACATGGGTCAGAAGCTGTGAAGAAACCTCGATGGGGTGCGGGACTCAAGGTCTGGTGTGAATTACTGGCGGCACTTTGATTTCGGCGTAAGCGGTCGCCCAAACTCCTCACTCTTTCCGGTTACCCCGATCTTGAGCCACCCACGTCGTGCTAAGATTCGAGATGCGCGCAGGGCGCACCCGGTCCGCGGGAAGGACAGAAGTCCACCTGGTCGCAACAACTTCGTCACCCGAACTTACTTTCTGCCCATTTCATGCGGATCTTGGGCGTAGGAAAGGAAGTTCGCCATGCCAGTTAGAGCCTTACCGTCGAAGCCCGACCTCGATCACCTCAAGTACCAGGCAAAAGACTTACTCAGGGACCACGCCCGCCGCGACTTGGGGGCGGCGCAACGTATCCGGGAATTTCACCCGCGCTTTGCCAGCGCGACCGATGCCGAAATCTTTGAGGCGCACTTGAAGCTCAGCGATGCGCAACTTACCATTGCGCGCGAGTCCGGATTTACGAGTTGGGCGAGGTTGAAACGACATATTGAAGGGCCTGCGCTCTCCGGCGAAATGAGTCGGCCCTACCACGAACGTATTGAAGATGACCGGTTTCGCCGCGCGGTGGAACTTCTCGATGCCGGTGACGTGGCCGGTTTGCGCGCGCACCTGCTCCAGCATCCGAATCTCGCGGGCCAACGCATCGCTTTTGAAGGCGGAAATTATTTTCAGTACCCGACACTGTTGGAGTTTATAGCCGAGAACCCAATTCGCCATGGCTCGCTGCCGCACAACATCGTCCAACTGGCCAGGGTTATTCTCGATGCCGGCGTCGAACAATCCGCCCTCAATGAAGCGCTAGCGCTGGTTGTGACCGGCAGGGTACCGCGCGAATGCCGCGTGCAGGTTCAACTCATCGACCTTCTCTGCGATTACGGAGCCGATCCAAACAGCGCGATTCACGGCGCCTTGCAGGGTGAGTTTGAAGCTGTCGACGCACTAATGCGGCGCGGAGCCTGCATGGATCTTCCTGTGGCGGCAGCTTTGGGACGACTTGAAGATACCCGCCGCTTGCTGACTGCCGCCGGGAGCCGCGACCGCCATTTGGCACTCGCCTTGGCATCGCAGTTTGGTCATGTCGAAATTGTTCGTCTATTGCTGGACGCGGGCGAAGACCCGAATCGGTATAATCCGGTCGGCTGCCACTCTCATTCGACCCCTTTACATCAGGCCGCGTTGGCCGGCCATATCGAAGTTGTCCGCCTGCTCGTCGAACGCGGCGCAAGATTGGACCTGAAGGATATTCTTTGGCACGGCAGTCCGGCCGATTGGGCGAGACACGGAGGAAAACTGGAGACCGAGGCATTGCTGCGCTCGCAGGAAACCGACGGCAAGAAATAGAGCAAGGCGGCCCCTCCGCAAGTATGGTACTGCGGCGCCCTATTTCTCTCCTTAACGTCCACGCCTAATAACTTCCGGCGAGCACGTGTATCGCCCCGTGCCGCTTCGTGCCTCTTCGTGATAGCTTGTGTGCATCAAAATGGGTGGGTCCTGATCGCGGTGAACCTTTTTGTGTGTCGTCGCAAGCGAAAGATTTGGTCTGCGGCAGCTGCTGCGCCGATGTACCTACTGGTGTCTGTATGCCTGCCCGAAATCACGCTTTTGTCCTCTGCACAGCAGGCCGATTCCGCAAAACCGCCGGTCGTCGTACAGCCAGGCGCTCCCGGGAAACCGAGCAAGACTCTCCCGCCTTCAACGCACGCCAAGCTTCCGCAACGTTCGCCGGCTGACGTCGCCTTTATGCAAGGCATGATCATGCATCACTCCCAGGCGATTGAGATGACAGCGCTCATTGCGTCGCACACCGAAAACAAGGAGTTGCGGCTGCTTGGCGCGCGAATCAGCAGTACGCAAAAAGATGAAATCAAATTCATGAAGCGATGGCTTGCAACCCGAAACGAATCCATTTCAATGCCAAAGCCCGAAATGCCTGGCATGGATATGTCGCACGAAGCGACGCCGCTCATGCCCGGCATGCTCATTCCCGCACAGATGGACGCACTCCAAAAAGCGAGTGGTGCAGACTTTGACCGTCTTTTCCTGACAGGCATGATTCAGCACCACGGTGGTGCGCTCACCATGGTGAAAGATTTGTTCGACACGGCCGGCGCCGGACAGGACGCTGAACTGTTCAACTTTGCGACCGACGCAGATAATTCGCAACGCGCAGAAATTCGGATTATGGAATCCATGCTCGAGAAAAACACGAAAGAGGAGAAACGATGAATCGAACATCTATTGTCGCTCTGCGCGTTGTCGGGGCCGCGCTTATTTTCTTTTCCGGTGTGACCCGCCTGTGCGCACAGGCGGCTGCACCCGCAACGCCACCCTCGGCGCAACAACCCGCGGCCAAAGAGAGTGAAGAAGACGAGAATCCCTTCGCTCCCGAGCCCGCTCCCGCACTTCTCCTCGGAATGAAGGGTTCCGATGCCAACGATCCCCGCGCCAAGCTCGCCCCCGGACTCTACAATGCCGGCGAAACCTCCATGGGCATCAAGCATCTCTTGCTCGTCAAAAAGCCCGACGCGTTTCAGCTCGGCTCTTCGGATCCCGACGATCCGAAAGTGCAGAAGACCATCGCACAGCTCGGCATCGGCAGCGCCGGAAAACTGCCGAAGCCCACGCAGTTGGTCATCGCCCAACTCGCGTTCGCCAATTCGGACCTGGCGTTCCGGGGCAACCGCCTGTTTCAGGGAAATTTTTATGGCTTGAGCATCTATGACATTTCCGATCCCGCGAAAGCCGCCGTTTTGACTTCACTGGTTTGCCCCGGCGGGCAAGGCGATTTGTCGGTCCACGGTAATCTGCTTTTCATGTCGGTTGAAATGCCCAACGGACGCCTCGATTGCGGCGCACAGGGCTTTCCGCCGGAACCTCCGCCTCCGGCAGACGAAGACAAAAACAAAGAAAAGAAGCGCCGTTTGCCCGCGGCGCAAAAAGATCGTTTTCGCGGTGTAAGAATTTTCGATATTTCGGACATCCGGAACCCGAAACAAGTTGCAGCCGTACAGACCTGCCGCGGTTCGCACACGCACACTCTCGTTGTCGATCCGAACGACAAAGACAACGTTTATATCTACGTCTCCGGCACTTCGTTCGTGCGCCAGTCCGAAGAACTTGCCGGCTGCTCGGGTGAAAAACCGGACAAGGATCCCAACACCGCACTGTTTCGAATTGATGTCATCAAGGTCCCAGTCGCCGCTCCGCAAGGCGCCAAAATCGTTTCGAGCCCCCGCGTATTCATCGACCCGCGTACCGGGGCGATGAACGGTCTCAGCAACGGCGGTACTCACGGCAAAAAAGGAATGGAAAAGCCCGAGGACACCGACCAGTGCCACGACATCACGGTCTACTCCGCGATTGGCTTGGCTGCTGGCGCTTGCTCCGGAAACGGCGTCTTGCTCGACGTCAAGGATCCCGTGCATCCGAAGCGCGTGGACGCCGTCAACGATCCGAACTATTCCTACTGGCACTCCGCTTCGTTTTCGAACGATGGCTCCAAAGTCGTCTTCACCGACGAGTGGGGCGGTGGTTTGGGCGCTCGCTGCCGTGCGAACGATCCCAACAATTGGGGAGCGGATGCGATCTTCCATTTGAAAGACAACAAATTGAGCATGGCTGGCTATTACAAACTGCCCGCCGCGCAGGGCGATTCCGAAAATTGTGTAGCCCACAACGGCTCGCTCGTCCCCGTTCCCGGCCGCGACATCGAAGTGCAAGCCTGGTACCAGGGCGGCGTCTCCATCATGGACTTCACCGACGCCGCGCATCCGTTCGAAATCGCCTACTTCGACCGTGGGCCCATCGATCCCAACATGCTTGTCCTTGGCGGCGATTGGTCGGCCTATTGGTACAACGGAAACATTTACGCGTCCGAAATTGCTCGCGGCCTGGACGTTTTCGAACTCACGCCAACTCAGCTGCTCACGCAAAACGAAATCGACGCCGCGAAAACCGTGAAAGTGTCCGAGCTGAACGTTCAGAATCAGCAGAAAATCGAGTGGCCGGCAAAGTTGGTCGTCGCGCGCGCATACCTGGATCAGCTGACTCGCTCGCTCGCGTTGCCGGCCGACCGCATTGCCGATCTGCAAAAAGCCATGCAAGCCGCCGAATCTTCTCATATGAACAAAGGCAAATTGGCGAAGCTCAAGTCCATGGCCGACTCCGTCGAGAAAAGCGCAGCTTCCGCGGCGAATCCTACGGATGCGGCACGCCTGCACGCGTTGGCGGAAATCTTGAAGCATCCAGTCGCTTGATTATTTAGGATTCAGAAGTTAGTTTGCGCGGCTTCAATATTCTTTCGCCGCGCTCGTACATTCCGACAACATGCCCGTCTCCGACCAGTTTGTATTTGTAGGTCGTGAGGCCTTCCATGCCCATCGGTCCGCGCGCGTGCAGTTTACTGTTGCTGATGCCGACTTCTGAGCCCAGTCCGTACCGGTAGCCGTCGGCGAATCGTGTCGAAACATTGTGATAAACACCGGCGGCATCCACTTCGTTCAAGAATCGTTCCGCGGCCGCGGCATCTTTCGTCACAATCGCTTCCGTATGCAGGCTGCCGTATTCCGCAATGTGTTCCAGCGCCGCATCCAGCGAGTCCACCACTCGGATCGCTAGAATCAAATCCGAATACTCCGTCGCCCAATCTTCATCCGTAGCATTCTTGATGTTGGCCTCGCGCAATATCGTTCGCGTGCGTCCGCATCCGCGCAACTCCACACCCTTCGCCGTCAAACTCGCCGCGACTTTCGGTAGAAATTCCGCCGCAACATCTTGGTGTACCAATAGCGTCTCGACGGAGTTGCACGCAGCCGGGTATTGCGTCTTGGCGTCCACGACGATCGCATTCGCCATCGAAAGATCCGCGGCTCGGTCCACATAGACGTGGCAAATTCCTTCGCCGTGGCCCAGCACCGGAACTCTGCTGTTCGCTGAAATGTATTCGACAAATTCTTTGCTTCCCCGCGGTACGATCAAATCCACTTCGCGCTTCAGCTCCAGCAGTTCCATCACGTCCGCCCGCGATTGCAAAAGGGTCACCGCCGCCGCAGGCACATCGGGAAATCTAAGCAGCGCTTCGCGCCACAGATCGACAAGCACTTCGTTCGTTTTCGCGGCCTCCGCTCCGCCTTTCAATAAAACCGTGTTCCCGGATTTGAACGCCAACGCGGCAACCTGCGGCACCACATCTGGCCGCGATTCGAATATCACCGCCACCACTCCCAATGGGCAACTCTCTTTATAAAGCGTCAGGCCGTCGTCCAATTTCGTTGTCGAAAGCCGAATTCCAATTGGATCGTCCAGTCGCGAAACCTCTTCAAGGCGCTGCACCATCCCGCCGATTGTTTTTTCCAAGACGCGCAGCCGGGCAAACGCGGCCTCAGCCATTTTCCCGCGCCGCACCAATTCTTCCGCTGCTTTGCAATCCTCGGCGTTGGCCGCGAGGATTCGCGCGGCGTTCTGCTCGATACGTCTCGCAACGTCGAGTAAAACCCCATTTCGCACATCATTCGAAAGCAGCGCGGTTTTCCGTGCCGCGGCTCGTGCCGCGCTTGCCTGCGCCCTTACGGAAAGTCTCGCCATGCCCGCCCGCGCATTGCTCATCGCGCGGCCTCCATCAAGACAATGTTATCGCGCGTAAACATCACAACGTTCTTGCTTTGAGCCGCGCGGTCACGCGAAGAACCATTTTCGGCAAATGCCTCCGTGCTCGCACAATTCGCAATCCCGCGCGCAAACTCCCGTCCTTCCAGATCAACGATGCTCACTACGTCCATTGCGTCAAACTGCTTTTCCACTCGCACAACTCCGCCGCTTAATAGGCTCGCCTTTTTCGCTGTAATCGCGCGATGCGCGCCGCCATCCACAACCACCCGCCCCGAAACCCCCGCCGCAAATGCGATCCATCGCCGTTTGCCTTTCATCCGCGCGCCGGGCGCAAACACCGTCCCGTGTCTTTCTCCCGCAAATATTTTTTGCAGAGTTGCGGGATCGTTTCCGTCGGCAATCACCGCTGTACCGCCGCAGTTCATCGCAATCTCGGCGGCCTCGATCTTCGTCGTCATTCCACCGCGTCCGCCGAGCGAAGGTCCCGCGGCCAGCGAACGAATTTCGTTTGTGATTTGCGAAACGTATCCCAATGGCTCTGCGCCGCCGCTTTTCGAACTCAGCAATCCCGGCACATTTGTCAAAAGTGCCAGCGCATCCGCCTCCAACCCGCTCATGGCCAGTGCCGCAAGCCGGTCGTTGTCGCTGAACGCCGCCCTGCGGCCTTCTCCTTTTTCTTCCAGTTCGGCCGTGGACACCGTGTCATTCTCATTTACGATCGGCAACACCCCAAAGCCGATCAACTTCTCCATCGTTCGCCGCAGATTCGAATAACGCCGCCAGTTGCTGAAATCTTCTTCCGTCAGCAAAACCTGCGCCACCTTGACCGAATGCTCTCCAAAAAGTTTTTTGTACGCCGCCATCAACAGTCCTTGCCCCGCTGCCGCGCACGCCTGTTTCACTGCCATGTCTTTCAGCCGCGCGGAATGCAATCCAAGCAGCCATCGGCCAAGGCCAACCGCTCCCGATGTCACCAGCACGACTTGGCGTCCCTCGGCCAGCAGTTCCGCGATACCGCGCACAATCGGCACAACCCGCTTTTCGCACAGCTCACCGTTTGGCTCGGTGACCGTACTCGTGCCAAGTTTGATGACAATCCTTCGCGCGGCTCGCAGTCCCTTGCGGCATTCTCTCTCGTCTTGTTGTTCGGTCGACATTTCAGCCCGATTCGCCCGCTTCTCCGGAAATAAATAGGTTACGCTAATTTCCCATCTGAACCTACGCCGCAAAATGCCGCTCGGGTTAGCTTATGGATAATTGCCGCATTGGCGTGTGACTGAGATGAAACGGCGGCAAAGAAAAACTACAGTGGCGTCCGCCTGACGGCGTATGTTAGACAGGACGCAAGCAGTGGAACCGGCACATGAAGAAACTCAAATTTCTCGTTTCGTTGACCAACAACGATAACGACTATCAGATTGAGCAAGCCAGCGCCACCGAAGAAGCCGCGCGACGCCTCGGCGTTTCGGCAGAAGTGATCTACGCAGGGAACGATGCGATTACGCAGAGCACCCAGCTCCTTCAGGCAATTCAGAAAACTCCTCAGGAGCGTCCCGACGCGATTTTGTTTGAACCCGTAGGCTCTACCGCGCTGCCGCAAGTCGCGCGCGCCGCGATCAACGCGGGAATCGGATGGGCCGTTTTGAACCGCGAGGCCACCTACGTCTCCGACTTGCGAGCCCTCAAGAAGGCGCCCATCTTTACGATTAGCGCGGACCACCTCGAAATTGGCAGGATTCAGGGCCGCCAGTTTGCCGCGCTTCTGCCAAAAGGCGGTTCGGTCCTTTATATTCAGGGTCCTTCGGAGAATTCCGCTGCAAAAGATAGAACCACCGGCATGCTCGAAGTTAAACCCACGAATATTCAGATAACAACTCTGAAAGGCCAATGGACGGAAGAAAGTGCGCAAAGAACTGTTCGTTCCTGGCTGAAATTGTCGACGTCGCAAAAAGCCGTAATTGATGCGATCGGTGCCCAGGACGACTCGATGGCCATCGGTGCGCGCAAAGCTTTTCAGGAGGTTGCAAATGAATCCGACCGGGAACGCTGGCTGAAGCTACCGTTCACCGGTTGCGATGGTTTGCCGAAAACCGGGCAAGCCTGGGTACGAAGCGGTTTGCTGGCGGCCACCGTTTATTCGCCCCCGAATACCGGCCTCGCCATTGAAATGCTGTTGCAGCATATTCAGTCCGGAAAAGATCTGCCGGAACGCGCCCTCGTCGCGCCTTCGTCAATTCCTGCGCTCAACGAATTGCATCCCAAACTGTCCTGACCCGCTTTTGTCCCTCCGCCCGGCAAAACTCATGACGCTTGCTATATCGGTTTTCTACTCGCATTTCACTACTTTGTGCGCCGTATCACTGGGCGTATAATGCCGCGGGTCACTTTTCATTCTGAGTTTGCGTCGCGATAGGAGTTCTCGATGGCCATGGGTTCGAATTCTGATTCGATGAGGCGCAGGGAATTTTTGACAAAGACGGGCAGCGGCCTGCTCGCAGCCGCCGCAGTGCCCGCGAGTGGTGCCTTGGCCGCGCCAAAATCTGACGGACTGGCCGACACTGCTGTGTTTCCGCTGCCCCCGTCGCGCACGCCGAGCCCGGGAGCAAAAAAGAAAATCCCCATCGGTGTCTTCAATCCGGTATACGACGATCTGTCGATCGACGCGATGTTGGACAAGGTCGCAGCGCTCGGTCTCGAAGCGATGGAAATTGGAACGGGTGGCTATCCCAACAACAAGCATTGCCCGCTCGACGATTTGATCGCGGATAAGGCAAAAGCGAAGGCTTGGCTCAAGAAATTTGAAGACAGGAATATTCGCGTGGCGACTCTGAGCTGCCACGGCAACCCGGTTCATCCGAACGCCACGCACGCCGCAAAAGACGCGGACACATTTCGCAAAACCGTGCAGCTTGCCGAAATGCTGGAAGTAAAAGTCATCGTCGGATTTTCCGGCTGCCCGGGTGGAACGCCGCAAGACACTCAGCCCAACTGGATCACCTACCGTTGGCCCCCGGAATTCAACGAGATGCTGCAGTGGCAGTGGAAAGAAAAGGTAATTCCCTACTGGAAAGAAGCGGCAAAGTTCGCGCGTTCGCACGGCGTGAAACGCCTGGCGTTTGAAATGCATCCCAATTTCGTCGTCTACAATCCGCGGACCCTCCTGAAATTGCGCGAAGCAGTCGGTGAAGAGATCGGTGCGAACAACGATTTGAGCCATCTTTTCTGGCAGGGTTGCGATCCGGTAGAAGTGATTCACTTCCTCGGAAAGCAAGGCGCAATTTTCCACGCACACATGAAGGACACCGTTCTGTTCCCGGAAAATCTGGCGAAATACGGCGTGTTGAACTTTGCATTCGAAAAAGACGACCTGGTGAACGCTTCCGCCACCTTCCGCGCAGTTGGTTACGGGCACAGCGCTTCGCTTTGGAAGTCCGTGATGCAGGCATACATGGACATCGGATACGAAGGCATCTTGAGCATCGAAAATGAAGATCCCATCTTGTCCGGCGAAGTAGGCGTTGAGCGTGCCGCGTACGTTCTGAAAAATATCCGCAAGGAACTGATCGGCGAATAAAACAATCTGACCCTGGGGGAACCATGCATCGAAGAGAGCTGTTCCGGCTGCTTGGCGCGGGTGCGGTGTTGCCCGCGATACCGCCGGACTTGTTTGCCTTGCTGCGAAGCGCGCAGCCGGGCGAAGGGTATGCGTTGCGATCGTTGGGTGCCCATCAGAACGCCACCGTCGTCGCGATGATCGACCTCCTAATTCCAGAAACGGAAACGCCGGGAGCAAAAGGCGCACGCGTCAATGAATTCATCGATTTGATTTTGACCGAGTGGGCGACGCCGGAAGAAAAGAACCACTTTCTGGACGGACTCGCCGATATCGATAAGCAGAGCAGCGATCTTTACGGAAAGAAATTTGTCGATTCCAGCGCGCCCCAGCAAGAAACTTTGTTGCGCTCGATCGATGACGTGGCAATGGCCAATCGCCGTCGGCCTGTGCGCCACGGCAATACCGTGCCCGACCCGGATGCGCAGATGAAAGGGCCGTTCTGGGTGGTGTTCAAGAACATCACACTTCATGGCTACTACACTTCACAAGTCGCGTTTGAAAAAGAGCTGAAGTTGACGATCAGTCCCGGTGCTCAACACGGGTGCGTTCCGATCGGTTCCGGCATGGGCGGCTCGTAAATCCACGGAGAAAATGATGGCGACGAATACCTATGATGCGCTGATTGTCGGATCGGGAATTACGGGCGGTTGGGCGGCCAAGGAACTCACGGAAAAGGGATTGAACGTCCTGGTTCTGGAAGCGGGCCGGACAATAGTTCCCGCGAAGGACTACGTAGAGCACGTTCCGGCGTGGGAGCTGAAATATCGTGGCTGGGACGAACGCCCACAGCGGCAGGAAACGCAGCCCGTGCAACGCGAAGTCCACTATGCCTGTGACGAGTACTCGCACAAATTTTTCGTAAACGACAAAGAAAATCCCTACACCAATGCGCCCGGCACGAAATTCAGCTGGATTCGCGGCCGGCAGGTGGGCGGCAAATCGATTACCTGGGGCCGCCAGAGCTATCGCTGGAGCGATCTCGACTTTGAAGCGAACCTGAAAGAAGGTGTCGCGATTGACTGGCCGATTCGCTATGCGGATATCGCGCCGTGGTACGACTACGTGGAAGAGTTCGCTGGAATCAGCGGGCAGTCCGAAGGCTTGCCGCAATTGCCGGATGGAAAATTCCTCCCCCCCATGGAATTGACCTGCGTCGAACAGGATGTCCGCGAAGCGCTGGCGAAACATTTTGACGATCGTATTCTGACGATTGGCCGCTCCGCCGTGCTGACCCGCGTGCACAAGGGACGAGCGGCCTGCCACTACTGCGGCATCTGCCACCGCGGCTGCATCACGCAATCGTATTTCAGCAGCTTGAATTCCACGCTTCCCGCCGCGGCAAAGACGGGCAAGCTGACCATACGGCCCTATAGCGTCGTGCACAGCGTCATTTACGATTCGGCGAAGAAGCGGGCGACCGGCGTTCGCGTGATCGACGCGCAGACGAAAGAGACGACAGAATACAAAGGACGCATTATTTTTCTGTGCGCTTCGACGCTTGAATCGACGCGCCTGATGCTGAATTCCGCCACGTCGGAATTTCCGAACGGGCTTGGAAACAGCAGCGGCGAACTTGGCCACAATCTGATGGATCATCATATGGGCAGCGGCGCCGGTGGCGTGATGCCCGGCCACGAAGACAAGATGCCGTTCGGCAATCGCCCCAATGGAATTTACGTTCCGCGCTTCCGCAACACGAATGAAAAAACGAAGCAAAAAGAGTTTGCGCGCGGGTACGGCTATCAGGGGGGCGGCAGCAGAGAAGGATGGGGTCGCGGCTCGTTCATGAGCGGATTCGGCGTCGAATTCAAGAACATGCTGAAGATGCCCGGACCGTGGCGCATGACGCTCGCAGGATTCGGCGAATGCCTGCCGTATCACTCGAATTATGTCGAAGTGAACAAAGATAAGGTTGACGCGTGGGGAATCCCGACCCTCGCGATCAACTGCAAGTGGGAAGAAAACGAAAGGGAAATGTCGCGCGACATCGCGGTGCAGGCCGCGGAAATTCTTGCCGCTTCTGGCGCGAAGGAGATCGGCGTTTTTTCGGATATGACTTCGCCCGGCCTCGGCATTCACGAAATGGGCACAGCGCGCATGGGACGCGATCCCAAAACTTCCGTGCTGAATGCGCACAATCAAGTGCACGATGTGCCGAACGTTTTTATGACCGACGGCGCTTGCATGACCTCGGCGGCGTGCGTTAATCCTTCACTGACGTATATGGCGCTGACAGCGCGGGCGTGCGATTATGCCGTCTCGCAGATGAAGAAGAACGAACTCTAAAGAGAATTTTATTCCGGGGGACCATTCATGGCTCAGGTGAACCGCTCGCCGAAAACGTACGACGTTTGCATTATCGGTTCGGGCGCAGGCGGCGGCATGGCCGCCAAAATTCTGACCGAAGGCGGCATGGAGGTGGTATTGCTCGAAGCTGGCCCGCAGCTTCACCCGGAAAAAGATTACAAGATGCTAATGTGGCCGTACGACTTACCACATCGCGGCGTCGGCGTCGGCGGAAAACAAGCCGAGAATTTCGGCGAATTTCTTGCGCCGAATGGCGCCTGGCAGATTGAAGGCGAACCGTATGTCTCCGCGCCCGGGAATGATTTTCAATGGTTTCGCTCGCGCATCGTCGGCGGACGGACAAATCACTGGGGCCGGATCGCGCTGCGTTTCGCTCCGGTCGATTTTCGCTCGAAGACCCGTGATGGACTTGGCGACGATTGGCCGATTTCGTACGACGACATCGCGCCGTATTACGACAAAGTCGAATCCTACATCGGCGTGTTCGGTTCGCACGAAAATGTTGACAGCGCGCCGAACGGAGTTTTTCTGCCGCCGCCAAAGCCGCGCTGCCACGAGCGGCTGGTCAAGCAAGCCTGCGACAAACTGAACATCGCTTGCATTCCCTCGCGGCTCGCGATTTTGACGAAGGCGCACAACGGCCGTCTGCCTTGCCACTATTGCGGACAGTGCGGCCGTGGTTGCACGACCGCGTCGAACTTCAGTTCGAGCCAGGTGCTGTTGCCACCCGCGATGAAAACCGGAAAGCTCACGCTGATTACCGGAGCGATGGCGCGAGAAATTGTTGTCGGAAAAACGGGCAAAGCCGAAGCGGTCTCGTACGTGGACAAAGCGACAAAAAGCGAAAAGCGGGTTTACGCACGAGCGGTGGTGGTTGCCGCGAGCGCGTGCGAATCCGCGCGCCTGTTGCTGAATTCCAAATCCACTTTGTTTCCCGACGGAATCGCAAATTCTTCCGGCACCGTCGGAAAATATTTGATGGATTCCGTCGGCAGCGACGGCTGGGGCGAAATTCCCGCGCTCGCCAAAATGCCGCCGCACAATCACGACGGCACGGGCGGAATGCATTTGTACATGCCCTGGTGGAAATACGACCGCAAGAATGATTTTCCGCGTGGCTATCACATTGAAATCGGCGGCGGACGGGAACTGCCGGGCGCCGGCATGTTTCATCACTTGTGCAAGGAAGAAGAAGGATACGGCGCGAGCCTGAAGAAACGCGCTCGCGAAGTGTACGGAACGACGGTCGGATTTGCCGGGCGCGGCGAAATGATTCCGAATCCGGATTCGTACTGCGAAATCGATCCGGTTCAAGTGGACCAGTGGGGAATTCCAGTTTTGCGATTCCACTTCAAGTGGTCCGAGCACGAAATCCGCCAAGCGAAAGACATGCAGGAGACGTTCAAAGCGATTATCGAAGCGATGGGTGGAACGTACAAAACGCGAACACCGATCGACGGGCCGCGCGCGTTTGGAATTGAAGCGGGCGGAAAAATTATCCACGAAGTGGGTACGGCGCGGATGGGCGCGGATCCGAAATCAAGCGTGCTGAACGGATACTGCCAGGCGCACGACGTGAAAAATCTTTTCGTGACGGACGGAGCGCCACTGGTGACGAATCCGGATAAAAATCCGACGCTGACGATCATGGCATTGTCCTGGCGTGCGTCCGAATTTTTGTTGGAAGAAGCGAAGAAAGGGAGCCTGTGATGAGTGGCCAGCGGGTATCGAGACGAGATGTGCTGCGGACGCTGGCGGCGGGGGCCGTGAGCGGCTCGGTGCTGCAAGTGATTCCGGCGAAGGCGGCAGAGTACGCGCATCAGATGGTGCACAGGGAAAAGGCGGCAGCGACGGCGGGGAAGTACACTGCGAAGTTCTTCGATGCGCATCAATATCAGACGCTGAATTCGCTTTGCGATTCGATCCTGCCGAAGGACGAAAAATCGGGCGGAGCGATTGAAGCGGGCGCGCCAGAATTTATCGATCTGCTCACGAGCGAGAACGAGGAATTTCAGGTGAAGCTCGGCGGCGGGCTGCTGTGGCTCGATTCGCGGTGCGTGGACCAGTACGGAAAAGTTTATCTGGAGTGCAGCGCGGAACAGCGCAAGGAGATTTTGGATTTGATTGCGTACCGGAAAAATGCGAAGGCCGATCCGTCGTTGAGGCAAGGCGTGGCGTTTTTTGCGTTCTTGCGCGATTTCACTTGCGACGGGTATTACACGAGCAAGATCGGGATTGAAGATTTGCAGTACATCGGGAACGAGACGCGGAGCGAATGGCCGGGTTGTCCGGATCTGCCGAGCTGAGGAAGCGGCGAAGTAAGGAAGGAAACAAGTAAGTAAGGAAGAACTTCCGTCTAATTCCATTTAGTGCCGACAGATCGCTTGAGCCTTGGCAAGTCGCCTAGTTAACCATAACTATCCCCATCCCCGTCTTTTTTTGTACGACGGACAAAAAGGGCGGACTCCCCTTCGTCTCCACTAGTCCTGCCCCTACACACGGTGGCGCAAGAAAATTATTTGTCTTCGGGCCAGAGGGATGGGGAAGATTTGGCGCGCTGGATGGCGGAGGCTTGGAGAGTGCCTTTTGCGTCGTAGGAGCCGTGGATTAAGACGGCGCGACCAACGATGAGGACGCCGGTGCGCTGGGACTCGATGGCGGGTTTGGTGTTGACCTTGAGCATTTTTTTGTCGCGCGTCTCGATGGTGAGAGTTGAGCCTTCGACGGAGCGAATGGTTCCGTAGACGGCGTGTTGAGTTTCTTTACTCTGCGCAGCGGCGGCCTGGGGAGTTCTTGCGAAAGAAGATGGTGCGGGCGCGAGAAATGCGATGGCTCCGAAAAACAGAATGGCATGGGCAAGTGCGAATGCGGACGATTTTTTCATGATTGGCTCTCCCTTTACTGCAAACCAAATATAGCTAGTTGTCGGTTGGTGGCGACGAAGACTTTGCCATTGGCGACGACGGGGACGATGTTCGAATTGCCGCCGGTGTTGGGCCAGGTGCCAGCGACGCCGCTGAAGAGTTGCGTGAGAGTGGGGCCGGAAGGTTTTCCATCGAAGGCGTAGAGAGAAACGTCGGCGGGACTGTTGTTGGTGGGGCGAGAGACGGCCCAGATGATGATGTCGTCATCGCCGTCGCTGGAGACGGCGGTGAAGAAGCCGCCATCCTGACCAGAGCCAAGAGCGGGAGAAGAGCCTTCGTTGGTGATGGAAAAGGACGGCGTGGTCTGTACTTTCCAGAGATTGACGTTGGTGCCGCCGCTGCTGACGATGCGCGGGCCGTCATGGGAAAAATAAGATGGGCCGCACCAACAAGCGCCAATGTCCACTTTGCCGACGAATTTATCGGGACCGCCCGGAGTGTAACCGCCGAGATTGTCGCGATTGAGGATGAACATGCGGCCGTCTTTGCCAGCGGCGGCGGTGAGATGCGGGGTTGTGCCGGAAAGATCGGGAAGCAGGAGAGCGCCGCCCGAACCGTAATCGTTGTCGGCAGCTTCGAGGCTGGCCTGATCGGAAGGAGTGAAGAGGCTGAGGACGGTGGTGAGATCGGCGGAAAGTTTGACGACACTTTCCTGAATGTTGGTGACGCCGTCGTAGGTGGTGCCGCTGTAATCGGAATTGCCGGTAATGAAAAAGAGATTGCCGGAAGAATCGGAGGCGACACCGTACCCGGACATCCAGATGGAAGAGAGGAAGAAACTGTTCGGGGAAGTGGCCTGGGTGTCATTGAGCTGATTGGCGGGAAG
>DATLVG010000131.1:0-3612 GCA_035577625.1 Candidatus Dormiibacterota bacterium | reverse complement strand
ACGATATTGCCTGGTTCGGCTTTGGGCTTGAAGCCAAGGAGATCAACGAGTTCGGGCGCGCCGTAACCCATGATGGCGGCGAGCGGCATCCCGTGGACGTTGCCTGAAGGCGAGGAGTCGGGCGTGTTCATGTCGCCATGAGCATCGAGCCAGAGGTAGCCGATTTCTTTTTTGTCTTTGCGATAGTGGGAGGCAACGCCAGCAGCGACACCCGCAGCGATGGAGTGATCTCCGCCAAGAACGAGCGGGAGGAAACCTTCGCCGAGAGATTTTTCGACGGTGGTGGCAAGGTCTTTGCATGTTTCCGCGATTTCCTGAAGATACTTGGCGCGCTTTTCGCCGACTTGCATTTCCTCGGGCTGCTTCACTTCGAGGTTGCCGATGTCTTCGACGGTAAGGCCGAGCTGCTTGATGCGCGCTTGAAGACCTGCACCGCGAAGGGCGGAGGGACCCATGTCCACGCCGCGGCGGCTTTGGCCGAGGTCCATGGGTACGCCGATGATGCGGACTTTTTGCGCCATAGAAAGGCTCCGTGACTAGTGACTCGTGACTAGTGACTCGTGAAAAACCGAGCGAGTGCCGCAGAGGCAGAACCTGCCAAAAACCCAAGCCAGCCCTTGAATTCAACAAAAATGCGGGAACAGCGGGAAAACTTCTGAACTACCCCGCACTAAGGATAAACCCGGTAAAGCATACGCGGGAAGGGAATCACCTCCCGGATGTGCTCGGTTCCGCAAATCCATGCAACGGTACGCTCGAGGCCGAGGCCAAAGCCGGAGTGCGGGACGCTGCCGTAGCGGCGCAAGTCGAGATACCACTGGAAGGATTCTTCGGGCAAGTTGTGTTGGTGGAGGCGCTTTAGAAGCAAATCGTAGTCGTGGATGCGTTGGCTGCCGCCGATGATTTCGCCGTAGCCTTCGGGGGCGATCATGTCGAAAGCAAGAGCGAGTTCCGGACGCTGGGCATCGGGCTGCATGTAAAAGGCTTTGATGGCGGAGGGGTAGTGGTGGATGAGCACCGGACGATCGAAGGAGCTGGAGATGATGGTTTCTTCGTCGCCGCCGAAGTCATCGCCGAATTTGGCGGGATTGCCGCCCTTGTTCAGCACAGCAACGGCATCTTCGTAGCTAATGCGAGGGAACGGCGGCTTGATGTTTTCGAGCTTGGTGGTATCGCGCTTGAGCGTTTCGAGTTCGCGCGTTTTGTTTTTTAGGACGCCTTGGACGATGGCGCTGACGAGGCCCTCGCTGAGGGTCATGATTTCGTCGAACTCGACGTACGCCGCTTCGGGCTCGAGCATCCAGAATTCCGTGAGGTGGCGGCGGGTCTTGGATTTTTCGGCGCGGAAGGTGGGGCCGAAGGTATAAACCTTGCCCAAGGCCATGGCGATGGCTTCGGCGTAGAGCTGGCCGCTCTGGGTCAGGTAGGCCTTTTGCTCGTCGATGTAATTGACTTCGAAGAGCGTAGAGGTGCCTTCACAGGCGGCGGGGGTGAACATCGGCGCGTCGGCGAGCGTGTAGCCCTGGCCGTCCATGAATTCGCGCGCCGCGCGGATGGCTTCGGCACGAATGCGAAGAATGGAGGCCTGGCGTGGCGTGCGAATCCAGAGGTGGCGCTGATCGAGCAGGAAGTCGACACCGTGCTCTTTAAGCTGGATGGGAAAGGGCGTGGCGTCGGGGACTTTTTGAACGATTTGGATTTTGGCGACGCCCAGTTCGAAGCCGCCGGGGGCGCGTTGCTCGGCGCGGATTTTTCCGGTGACGATGACGCTCGATTCCTGCGTGAGACCTTTCAACGCTTCAAAGGCCTCGGGATTTTCCTTGAGCGCGCAGACGCCTTGGATGATTCCGGTACCGTCGCGAAAAATGGGAAACATCAATTTGCCGGATTCGCGCAGGTTGTAGAGCCAGCCGCGAATCGTTACTTCCTGCCCGTCGTACGTGCCTGCCTGCTCGATGGTGATGATGGTCATAGTCCGCTATTTCTGTGGGAGTGCAAAAAGGTAGTTTATCAGAGAAGGGAAGAGATTGGCCCAATCCGACGGCCCGCAAAAAATTCAGCGATTGGCCATGGTGCGGATATTTGCGAGTCCGAGAAGCCGTTGGTCGGCAGTAACGAGCGTCAGATCCAAAACTTGCGCCGTCGCTGCGAGGAAGCGATCTGCAGGATCCCCGTGGAGATAGAGTTGGTGCGCCGCGAGCACGATTTCATGGGTTAGAGGGGCCTCCCGGTGAATTCCCGCGATGGCCCGCGGCAACCAATCGACGGGTTCTGCGGGCAATCGGATTCGACCTTTGCGATGCAACAACAGGGCTTCCCACGTGCTAATCGGAGAGACCCAAAGCTCATTTTTTTCGTCCGCCAACTCCCGACGCGCCGCAGGTCCGAGCCGCTCAGGACTCTGCAGGAACCAAATCCAAATGTGCGTGTCCAGCAGCAGCTTCAATCTCGCAGAGCCTCCCAGTCGTCCTCATCGACCACAGGCGAGATGATATCGCCAAGGATTTCGATGGAATCCCTCATCGAGCCCATAAAAGCGGCCCGGTCCATAACCGGCTTAGACGGAATTACCTCAGCGACCGGCTTGCCGTGCCGAGTGATTCGGATAGGCTGCTTGGTCTTCTCGACTTCTGCAAGAATAGCGAGGCATTTTGCTTTGAATTCGGAAATGGCGATCTCTTGCATGGGCTTCACCTGACCATATTATAGACCATAGTCAGAATAATAGTCAATTCGCTCGTTGCTAGTTCCACTCCTCATCGAAGCGGTCAAGAGATTCGCTAGCGGCGGCTAACAACTCGGCGGTAGATTGGGTTTCGTGGCCAGATTTTTCTTTCAGCTCGAACGTGAGCGGAAGATTCGTTTCTGGCGCGGACTTTAGAGTCTTGACCGCGGATTCCCAATCGATGCTGCCCTCATAAGGCGGAAGGTGTTCGTCTTTTTCGCCGTGATTGTCGTGGATGTGCGCGGAGACCACCAGTTCGCGAAGCGGCTCAAAGGCTTTTCCGACACGTTCCGCTTCCGGTCCATCGGCAAGGTGGGCGTGGCCGATATCAAAGTTGAAACGCAGGCCAGTCAGTCGCGTCTCGTCCACAAATGTGCGCAGGTAGGCGGGATCGCCCATCTCGCTGTTGGTGTTCTCGACGGCGATGGTCACGCCGGCATGGTGGGCGTGCAAAACGAGGTGCTCGAGCGAACTGAAGGCGGCATCGCGCTTGCGCGGGTCGGCTGTTTCGCGCGGGCCGCCCATGTGCAGTATCAGCCGGGAATAAGGCAAATCCTCGGCCACATCGATCACGCGTTTCAACTCGTCCATGGCTTCGATGCGCCTCACGCGTTCCACTTCGCAGATGGAGAGCGGTGCGCCGCCTTCGCGCGTCGCGCTGAGGTCGCGGCTCGTGGGTGCATGGAGCGACGCAAGGGCGAGGCGATGCTGCGAGAGAAAGCCTGCCATGGCCTGCACTTCTTGCCTGGAGGTGTAATCGAAGTGGCTTCGCGTCGTGAAAATCTCGAGAGCCTCGAAACCGGCCTCGGCGATCTGCCCGAGAAGTTCCGTGGTCAATTTTCGCGACACAAACAAGTAGGTGGATAGGATTCTTCTCATGGTCTCGT
>DATLVG010000130.1:0-11530 GCA_035577625.1 Candidatus Dormiibacterota bacterium | reverse complement strand
GACGCCCGGATTACGGCCACCGCATCGTGCGGCTGAACATCGGGTTGGAAGATTTGGGGGACTTGCAGGCGGATTTGACGCAATCGCTCGAAAAGATGAGTTGAAGGGGAGCGGTTGAGGCGCCACCCCGCCGTTGTTTTTACAAGAGTGTGCAAACTGCAGAAACCAATAGAGTTCCAGTGAAAATGGAAGCGCTGGTTTGTGCAAAGAGTGCACAAGTCGAGGAAAAGAAGAGAGTTACGCGATGCGGCGAAGTGTGATTGTGGCAAGCTATTGAAAACAGAATGATTTACAGGAGAATCTAGGGGAGATTGCTGATGAAAGGCGCGCACGGGAGTCCATTCTCACCCCCGCTTACTTATAAAGCAATATTATAAAGTAGGGATGGCCTGAAGTCGACAGAAATCCTTCAGTCGATGGGAGTTCAGCGGTTACGACTTCCAGTGGAGGGTGACCGGGCCGTCCATGGGATGTGGCTCGGCCTGGCCCGTACGGCGCTCTTCCAGCAAATTCGCTTTGAGCGCGAAATACCATTTGGCGGGGCGGTCCGCGTCGTCGATCAGCATGAGGCGCGGATTGTGCTTCAGGCCCTCGGACTGGCGGATCATCGTTTCCTGATCCTGGCGTAAAAACGTTTTGGCGAATCTGCGGAAAACGAATACGGGCAGAGGAACATTCCACGCGGCGACGAAATCGATGCGGCAAAGATCGCGGCGAACGGGAGTGACGGTGGCACGGCTGGAAAACCAAAGCTTGCCGGTCTGAATGATTTCCGTGCGCATGTTGGGGAGAACGAAGTCGATGGTTGTTGTCACGGGAGCGCCGGTCATTTTTTTGAGCAACTGGTAGGGTGCGCTGTTGGTGCTCGGCGAATGGGGACTCATGCGAAAGCCGTTCGGAATCGGCTCGAATTTCTTTTCTTTTTCGTGAATGCTACCGCGGCTGCGCCAGAACCAGGATTGATGCACGAACGGCCCGTGAGCCGGGTCCATCAAGCCGATGATTCCGTGGTCGACATGAGACGGCAAATCGCAAAAGAGTTGTGTGCTCTTATACCTCGGGCCAAATTTGACGAGTTCCGGCGCGGCGGAGAGTTTTTCCGGCACCCGCCCGCCTGGCGCCGTCATGTAAACCCAGACGTAGCCGTCGCGCTCTTCGCAGGGATAGTGGCCGGCAAAAACGCGGTCGACTCTTAATTTGTCCTGGCTGGTGAGCGATGGAATCTCCAAGCACTGACCGCTGCAGGCTTCAAAGCGCCAACCGTGATAACTGCACTCCACCGCCTTGCCGTCAAATCGCCCATAAGAAAGCGGAATTCCCCGATGAGGGCAAGCATCCCGCATGGCGAAGGCGCGACCATCGCTTGTGCGTCCCAGCACAAGCGGCACCTCCAGCAGCATCGCTGTCGCCAACTTTTTCCCGCGAATCTCTTCGCCGCGCAGCGCGGGATACCAGCAATCCCAGAGAAATCCCGCGTCTGCTGCGGCGTTCGCCTGTTGCGGTGCTTCGCTGCCCGTCAAACTCGCCGTCCTCGCCGCTTCGCTCATCGTTTGTGCATCGTAGTACACCGCCCACCGCTCCAGCAACCAAACCCGGCAGACGATTGCCTCACCGTCCGTTCGGCGCTATTCTATTCAGGCAATGTACGCCGCTTTTTATTAGCGCTCCCTCCTTACGCCTGCCTACCAGGCAGGCCTTTTCCATTTCTCGACGCACGATTCATTATCTGCCGCTCCGCGCCGACGCGCCGCGAGTGCTTAACGAAAGGAATTCAGAAATGCCAGTTCTATCGCTTACCGAAAAACTCGACCAGCTCGATGCGCGCTATGAGGAGATGACACAGCAACTTTCGTCCGCCGAAATCGTGAACGATTCCGCGCGCCTGCAAAAACTCGCCAAGCAGCACTCCGAACTCGAAGAAATCGTCAACAAGCACCGTCAGTTCAAGCAAATCGAAAAAGACCTCGCCGGCGCCCACGAAATGGTTGTCGAATCCGAAGACGCCGACATGCGGCACATGGCGCAGGAAGAGGAAAAGCAACTCACCGAGCGCCGCGACGCCATCGAGCGCGAGTTGAAACTCCTGCTGCTGCCGAAAGATCCAAACGACGACAAGAGCGTCATCGTGGAAATTCGCGCCGGAACCGGCGGCGACGAGGCCGCGCTCTTTGCCGGCGAACTTTTCCGGATGTATTCGCGCTACGCGGAGACACAAAACTGGAAAGTGGAAATCCTGGAGAGTTCGCCGTCTTCGCTTGGTGGGCTCAAAGAAGCGGTGGCCGCGATTCAAGGCAACAAGGTCTACTCGAAACTAAAATACGAAAGTGGCGTGCATAGAGTGCAGCGCGTACCCGCAACAGAGACGCAAGGCCGCATTCATACTAGCGCCGCGACGGTGGCAGTGCTCCCCGAAGCCGACGAAATCGACATCAAAATCGAGGCCAAAGATTTGCGCATCGACACGTTTTGTTCATCGGGGCCTGGCGGGCAGTCCGTGAACACGACGTACTCGGCTGTCCGCATCACGCACTTGCCTTCCGGCCTTGTCGTTTCTCAGCAGGATGAAAAATCGCAAATCAAAAATCGCGCGAAGGCCATGCGCGTTCTCCGCGCACGCCTCTACGAGATGGAGCTCGAGAAACAACAAGCTGCGTTGGGAGCGGAACGGCGCGGCCAGATTAAGACCGGCGATCGCAGCGAAAAAATTCGGACTTATAATTTCCCGCAAAACCGGGTGACCGATCACCGTATCGGCCTGACGCTGCACCAGCTAACCGACGTGATGGAAGGCAAGCTGGCGCCGCTCGTCGACGGCCTCTCCACCCACTACGAATCGGAGCGCCTGAACCAGGAACTTTCCGCTGGCTAAAAACGAGTAATCGAAGTTTGTCATTTTGAAAAACGCGAGGAATCTGCTTTTCCGCACAACTCAACGACTATGGACTTCCGCTCCGCCCTCAAACACGGTATTGCGCAACTTCGCGGTGCGCGCATCGGCTCCGATACTCTCGCCGCGGAGATTCTCCTCCTCCACGCCACGCAACGTGAACGTACTTATCTTTATTCGCATCCCGAAGCTGAACTGACTAGCGAGGAAGAACGTGCCTATCAATCTCTGCTCGACCGTCGCATCTCCGGCTTCCCCGTGCAACATCTCACCGGAAAGCAGGAATTCTGGGGCCTTTCTTTCGAAGTCACGCCCGATGTCCTGATTCCCCGCCCCGAAACCGAGCACCTTATCGAAGTCGCACTCGATCGCCTTGCTCTCCGCGAACTTCGCGCGGGCCGCCCGAACAAAAACGATGGCGCAGGACTCCTCATAGCCGACATCGGGACCGGCTCTGGTTGCATTGCTATCGCGCTTGCCAAGGAATTGCCGCAAGCACAGATTTTCGCTTGCGATATTTCCGGCGAAGCGCTGGCGGTCGCGCGATGCAACGCCGAGAAACACTCGGTTGCCGAGCGCGTCCATTTCATCGAATCAAATCTTTTCGAGCGAATTTCGCTTGTAGGCACACGCTACGTCTTGCCTAACAACGGTCCAGCGCCGTTGTTTCGCGTTCCAGAAGATCCGGCGCGTTTCGATCTTATCGTTTCCAATCCGCCCTACATTGGCCGCCGCGAAGCGCCGTCGCTCGCTCGCGAAGTCCGCGATCACGAACCAGAACTCGCTCTCTACGGAGGCGAAGAAGGCTACGAGTTTTATGCTGGACTGATCGCACAATCCGCCGACCGTCTAAGGCTTGGCGGCATTCTCGTGCTCGAACTTGGCCACGATTCACGCGACGCCGTTCAGCCACTCCTCGAACCGCCACTCTGGAGCGACGTCGGTGTCACCAACGATCTTGCCGGGATCCCACGCGTCATTTCCGCTAAGCGCGCCTAGGTTGTCGGCGCAACTTTCCCGGCGTAGGCTAACTTCATGCCGGACCTGGCGCGATTCCGGGCGTTGCATGCAGGCGCGGAAGACCTTTCCGCGCCTTCCGTCGCGAATATTCTCCACGTGGACATGGACGCGTTTTTCGTGTCAGTGGAATTACTCGACCGTCCCGACTTGCGCGGAAAACCCGTTGTCGTCGGCGGAAGGCCCGACCAGCGCGGCGTCGTTTCGGCGGCAAGTTACGAAGCGCGCAAATACGGAATTCATTCCGCCATGCCGCTGCGCACGGCCGGAAAGCTTTGTCCACACGCGGTTTTTCTTGACGGCCATCACGCAAAATATGCCGAGTGGAGCGACCGCATCGCTTCGATCCTCGCGCGCTTTTCCCCCGTCGTTGAAATGGTCTCGGTAGACGAAGCTTATCTCGATTTTGCCGGTACGGAACGCATGCAAGGCCCGCCGCTCGCTGCCACGGACAAATTGCTCCGTACCATCACGCGCGAGACCGGGCTTCCCTGCTCCGGAGGCCTCGCGACGACGCGCCTCACCGCGAAAGTGGCAAGCGATCAAGCCAAACCGCGCGGTCTCGTTTGGGTGGCACCCGGCCGGGAAGCAAAATTTCTCGCGCCGCTTCCCGTCCGCAAAATTCCCGGCATCGGCGAAGTGACCGAACGCGCCCTTCGCGCACTTGGAATTGAAACCGTCGCACAACTGTCCGAACATTCCTCGGAAAAGTTAGAGAGAATTTTCGGCCAATGGGGGACGGCGCTCTATCGCAAAGCGCGGGGCGGCGATTCCTACGAATTCGTTTTGGATGCTGAGCCCAAATCCATTTCGCACAATCACACCTTCGGCGAAGATACCGACGATTTGTCCAGGCTGAATTCAATGCTCAGCCATCTTTCGCAAAAAACGTGCAAGCGCTTGCGCGAAGCGGGCCTCGCTGCCCGCACGCTCACCCTCACCATTCGTTACACCGGATTCGATACCTATACCCGCTCGCGCACTATGCCCGATCCTGTGCATCTGGACGCAGATATTCAGCGCGCTTTCCTTGCGCTCTTTGACGAGCATCGCAACAAGAAACGAAAAATTCGGTTGCTCGGCACCGCGCTGAGCAATTTCACCCACGGCGGAGAACAGCTCGATCTCCTGGACGCGGCGCACCGCGAGAAACTCGAAAAGCTTACCGCTACCACCGATAAACTTCGCGACCGCTTCGGGTTCGGAAAGATTCAGTTCGGCGGCTCGCTTAAACGCGAAGATTAGTCTGCATCGCGTGCTCGCGTTTCCTCTCGAATGTCCTATACTTTTGCCATGCCCTATCGTGAATCGACTTCAAACCCAGCGCCCGGCCCACGTCCCGCCCAGCAACAAACTCTTTGGGGCCGCTTGAGCGAAGGCCGCCGAATTGACGAACTCTGGTCGCAATTTACCGCGGACGCGCGAGCGAGCTACGGGTTCTACCAGAAAGACGTAGATTTCGACGAAATCGCCAAGCTGTCGTGGTGGCGCCGGCCACTACACATCGCGCGCGCCATGTTCACGGCAATGATCTACAAATTGAGCGCCGTACGGCGCGTGCTGCTTATCATTGCGCTCGTTTCGCTCGTGTCCTCGGGATTCAAGTTTGAGTTTGCCGACAAGTCCACGCTCGACGTGCGATTTGAGCTCTTCGCCGCGTTGATCTTCCTGTTCCTGCTTTCGTTGGAACTTGCAGACAAAGTCGTTATGAAGCGTGACCTTGAAATTGCGCGCGAAATCCAGTCGTGGCTTGTCCCCTCGCAACCCCCACTCATAACGAACGCGGACGTTGCCTTCGCCACCAGGCCCCAAAATTCGGTTGCGGGCGATTATTACGATGCGTTTTTCCCGCTCGGTAATCCCGATGGAAACGAAAAACTTTTCTTAGTAATCGCCGACGTCGCTGGAAAAAGTATCCCTGCCGCGTTGCTCATGGCCACTTTTCAGGCGAGCCTTCGCACCATTGCCGGCGAAGGCGTTTCGCTCGCGGAACTTGTTACGCGGCTTAATCGATATGCCACCGCTCACAGCCTCGACGGCCGCCGTTTTACCACCGCCCTTCTCGCCGAATACGATCCGGCCACCCGCCGGCTCGAGTACATCAACGCCGGGCACAACAATCCGATTGTTCGGCGAAAAGACGGTGAAATCGTGCGCCTCGAAACGGGCGGCGTTCCACTTGGCATCGATTTGGACTCCAGATTTGAGGTAGGTTCCATCGACCTCGCGTCCAGCGATTTGTTGCTCCTGTTTACGGATGGAATGGTCGACGCGTTCAATCATGCGGGTGAAGAGTTCGGCGACCCGCGCCTGGTCTCGTGCGTGAAATCATTACACGGTCAAAATGCGCAGCAATCCATGCAATTTCTTATGCAGCAGGTCGACTCCTTCGTCGGCGCCATCCACCAGTTCGACGACATCACCTGCCTCGTTCTCCGCTGCCAGTAATACCGCACCGCCCAAATCGAAATCTCGCGCATTCCCCGGATGCCGGTGCATAATCGGCTTGTGACGCCGCGCGCACTCGCCAATTCGATTTGCGATCAGCTCATTTGCTCGGGATTCCAGGCCCTGCTCGCTGGAGGCTGCGTTCGCGACTTGCTCCTCGGCCGCGAGCCGGCCGACTACGACGTCGCCACCGATGCCACGCCCGATCAAGTGACGGCGCTCTTTCCAGAAAGCGTGGCCGTCGGCGCGAAGTTTGGCGTGATTCTGATTCCGCGAGATGGCCACAAAGTCGAGGTCGCAACGTTCCGCTCCGATGGCAGCTACTCGGATGGACGCCGCCCCGACGCCGTGGTTTACGCTAAATCCGCCGAAGAGGACGTGCAACGCCGGGACTTCACTATCAACGGGCTCTTGATGCGTCACGACACGCTGGAGATTCTGGATTTCGTCGGCGGACGTGCTGACCTGAATGTCGGAGTCGTTCGCGCTATTGGCAATCCGGACAAGCGCTTCGAAGAAGACAAACTTCGCTTGCTCCGTGCCGTCCGCTTCGCCGCACGATTCGGCTTTGAAATCGAAGCGGAAACGCTTCGCAGCATCCGCAAACACGCAAAAGACATCGCTCAAGTTTCGCCGGAAAGAATTCGTGACGAGCTTACAAAAATGCTGACGGAAGGCGCCGCAGGAAACGCACTCCGCTTACTCGACCAGGTCTGGCTTCTCCAACAAATTCTGCCTGAGATTGCCGCGATGGAAGGTGTCGAGCAGCCGCCTCAATATCACCCGGAAGGCGATGTTTGGGTCCACACCTGCATGATGCTAGACGGAATCCCCTCGGGCAGCACGATGACGTTCGCTTGGGGCGTGCTCCTGCACGATGTCGGCAAACCGCCCACGTTTCGTTCCGCCGCGGAAACCGGCGACCGTATCCGCTTCGATGGTCACGTCGAAGTTGGCGTGCGCATGGGCGAGGAAATCTGCCGCCGCTTGAGAATGTCTAATGACGACGCCGCGCAAATCCTTTCACTCATCGCGAATCACATGAGATTCAAGGACGCTGGCCAGATGCGCTCTTCCACTCTTAAGCGCTTTGTGCGCCAGCCAAAATTCGAAGAGCATCTGGCGCTTCACAGACTTGATTGCCTTTCCAGCCATCGCCATCTGGACACGTACGAGTTCGTCCGCGAATTTTTGGCGCAGACACCGCCAGAGCAAGTCCGGCCAGCGAAACTCTTAACGGGCGACGATCTGATTTACCTGGGCTTCTCGCCGGGACCCGAATTCAAAGAGGTTTTGCGAATCATCGAGGACGCGCAACTTGAGGGCACAATTCGCACGCGCGAAGAAGCCTTGGACCTCGCATCCAAAGCTCTTAAGGAGGTCAGCCGAAAGTGAAGGTTGAGTAGTTGAAAGCCGATATGCCACGGAGCCAGATCGGAGTTTGCGACTGGGTTGTACTGTTAAGCTATTGAAAAATGGTACTTTAGGCGGATTGTCCAAGAATCTTGCAACTTATGCTAGAATGTGAGTGTTGTTAACTAAGATTTTATGCAATTACGATGCGTAGCTGTGTACCCTTATAGCCCGCTCAGCATCTAACGTTTCACGTCCCGCGGGCTTTTCTCGCCCCGGGCCGTACTGAGGACCCCATGGCAGACAAACGGAGTGTTGTGCCAGAGACATTGCCTATCCTTCCGGTTCGGGACACAGTCCTGTTTCCGGGAGCCATTCTTCCGCTGACGGTCGGGCGGGAGAGTTCGCTGGCTCTGGTCAATTCGCTTTCAGACGACGAAAAATATCTTGGCGTGGTTGCGCAGCTGGATCCGCGTATCGAAGATCCTGCCGCTGCCGACCTGCACAAGGTTGGAACGTTCGCCAAAGTTCATAAGACCGTGAAGATGCCGAATGGCAACGTCGTCATCTTTCTCGAAGGCATTCAGCGCATCCAGGTAATGGACCTGATCGGCTTGCGCCCATTCCTGCAAGCGCAGGTGGAAGCTCTTCCTGACGTTCAGGGTGAGCAGGACAATGAATTGGAAGCGCTTCAACGCAACGCGCAGGAACTGTTCCGCGAAGTAGTCAGCCGCTCGCCGCAACTTTCCGACGATCTGCAGACGGCAGCTTCCAACATCGACGACGCCGGCCGTTTGACAGATTTCGTCTCCGGAAACCTGCCGTCGCTTTCCACCCTCGTGCGCCAGGAACTGCTCGAAACTTCCAACGTGCGCAAACGGCTGGAAACTTTGATTCGCGAACTTTCTAAAGAGCTGGAAGTTCTTGAACTCCGGTCCAAGATTCACGAGCAGGTGCAGGAGCAGGTCAGCCAGAATCAGCGCGAATATCTGCTGCGCGAGCAGATGAAGGCCATTCAAAAGGAATTGGGCGAAGTCGACGATTCCCAGCAGGAAATTGACGAGTTGCGCAAAAAAGTCGAAGAAGCGCAAATGACCGCGGAAGCTAAGAAAGAGTGCGACCGCGAACTGAAGCGCCTCGCCAAAATGACGCCGGCCTCAGCCGAATACATGGTCACGCGTACCTACTTGGAATGGATGACTTCGCTGCCCTGGAGCAAATCTTCCGGCTCCGCCGAAATCGATATTCCTAAGGCGCAGACCATCCTCAACGAGGATCACTACGACCTCGAAAAGGTCAAAGAGCGCATTCTCGATTACCTGGCCGTGAAAAAACTGCAACCGGGCATGAAAGGTCCCATCCTCTGCTTTGTCGGGCCTCCGGGCGTCGGCAAAACCTCGCTCGGCAAATCCATCGCTCGCGCGCTCGGACGCAAATTCGTCCGCATCTCGCTCGGCGGTATGCATGATGAAGCTGAAATCCGCGGCCATCGCCGCACGTACATTGGCGCATTGCCCGGACAAATCATCCAGGGCATCAAACGCGCGGAAACAAACGACCCCGTGCTGATGCTCGATGAAGTCGACAAACTCGGCCGCGACTTCCGCGGAGACCCGTCGGCGGCATTGATGGAAGTGCTCGATCCGGAACAGAACGCAACGTTCCGCGATCATTATCTTGATGTGCCTTTCGACCTCTCGAAGGTCACTTTCATCGCGACCGCGAACTGGATGGATCCGATCCCGGAACCGCTGCGCGACCGCATGGAGATCATCGAACTCCCCGGCTACACGGGAGAAGAGAAGCTCCACATCGCGCACAAATACCTGATTCCCAAGCAAGCCACCGAACACGGGCTAAAAGTCGGCGAGAACATCGAGTTCACCGATCCCGGGTTGCAGGAGATCATTCACAGCTTCACGCGCGAAGCAGGTGTTCGCAATCTCGAGCGCGAAATCGACACCATCACGCGCAAGCAGGCACGGCGTATGGCCGAAGGTAAAACGGAAAAGATGACCGTCACACCGGAAATCGTTCGCGAATTCCTCGGCGTGCCGAAATTCCGTACCGAGCGCGAAATCGACGAACGCGTCAAGCAGCCCGGCGTCTCCGTCGGCCTCGTCTGGACGCCCGTCGGTGGCGACATCGTCTTCATCGAAGCCAGCCGCATGCGTGGCGGAAAGCAGTTCACCACCACCGGCCATTTAGGCGAAGTGATGCAGGAGTCCATGACCGCGGCGCTCACTTGGGTTCGCTCGAATGCAGAAAAATACGCCATCGACCCGGACTTTTTCCGCAAACACGACATTCACATTCATGTGCCTTCGGGAGCGGTTCCGAAAGACGGTCCATCTGCCGGCGCAGCCATGGTCACCGCCCTGGTCAGTTTGTTGACCGGTCGGCCAATTCGCAATCGCCTCGCCATGACCGGCGAAATGACGCTCTCTGGCGTGGTTCTTCCGGTGGGCGGCATCAAGGAAAAAGTACTCGGCGCAAAGCGCGCGGGCGTGAAGGAAGTTCTCCTTCCCGCGGACAACGAGCCAAACGCAACGGCGGATCTTCCGCCTGAACTGCTCGGCGATCTGAAAATCACCTATGTCCACACTCTGGACGAAGTGCTGGAGCACGCTCTCGAAAAGGAGGGCGTTGCTCCGCCGATCGTCCCGCAAGCCGCGCCGAAACAAAAGAGGCCAGATTCTCCGCGCGCCATTCACTAAACCACGAGCAATTGACCATCTTCGAATAAGGCCGGGAATCGTGTCGGCCTTTTCGTTTTTGTTCGCTGCCCGACTACGCACACCTATCTTTCGCCCAGTCGCGCAATCCGCTTTCAATCTTCTAAACTAAATCTATGCAGCGCAAAGTTTTTTGGTTGTCCTTCACAGCCCTCGGCCTCATCGCCGACCTCGTGCTGCCCTTTTGGTGGGCCGTCGTCGCAACAATCCCTTGTGGCATGGCGGCCTGGTGGATCGCCTACCGCTCCGACTGGTTCTAGCCAGCCAATCCTCGCCTCATCGCTACCCGCTCACTGAAATTGTCGGCTATACTCCGCGCCATTCTGTGCATTTCGCTCACGGAGGCTTGGTGCGCGCTCGTCTGCTCGCCCTATCGCTTTTCTGTCTATTTGCATTTTCTGCGCAGGCCACGCAATCTCCGCAGCCTTCGCGGAACGTTTCATCCCAGACCGCTGCTCCGGCAGCCGCTCCTACCGTTGAAAAAGTGCAGACGCCTCCCGCAAAAAGATACACCGGCTATTCCCTGTCACCCGAACTTTACAAAAAAGCAAAAACGCTCGCTCGCATCCGCTTTTCATTTCGCATTTTCAGTTTCGTCTTCTCCCTTTTCGCACTCTGGCTCATGCTGCGCGCCAAATGGTCCGCAAAATTTCGCGACTTGGCTGAACGCGCCACCAATAACCGCACGCTGCAAGCGCTTATCTTTGTGCCGCTGCTTGTAATCACCTTCAGCTTCCTCCAATTGCCCCTCGATCTTTTCGACGAATCCCTTCGCAAGCATTACGGCATTTCAGTTCAGCCATGGGGCGCTTGGATCGGTGATTGGGTCAAGAGCCTTCTCCTCACGTTGATGATCGGCGTCATCCTCGCGCGCATTCTCGTCGCTGTAGTCCGCTGGAGTCCGAAGCGTTGGTGGCTCCATTTTTGGATCATTTCGAATGTAATCTTCCTTTTCATTTTTTTCATCGAGCCACTCGTAATCGACCCGATGTTCAATCAATATGCCCCGCTCTCCACCAAAGCGCCTCAGCTCATCCCTCAACTCGAACGCATCACCATTCGCGGCGGTATGCCCATCCCGCCAGAAAGA
>DATLVG010000129.1:0-24954 GCA_035577625.1 Candidatus Dormiibacterota bacterium | reverse complement strand
AAAAAGCCGCCTGCGCGCACAAATGCGACCGGAGATGTCAGACTGCGAAAACGTTGCTCCAAAAGTGATAAGGCCGTGATCATCCCCAGCCCGCTTGTTCTATTCGCGCCCATCGACGAGAGCGCCACCACCCGCGGGGGGACTGCCTTGGTCAGCGCCTCAACATAGTTCGCAATCACACCCTTTGCTTCTCTGTAATCAGGCGAGGGTGCCCATACAGCCGGCAACATAACAAACGCGCCCTCAACACCCTTGAGCGCCGCCGCTATGGCTGTCGCATCGTTCCAGTCTCCATCCAGCAACTCCACACCTTGGTCTGCCCACTTCGCTGCTTTCTCACGATTGCGCACAAGTGCTCGCACTTGTCTGCCTTGCTTCAGCAGATGCCGCGCGGCGGCGCCCCCAACTTTTCCAGTAATGCCCATGACTAAATACATGCTCGTTTTCTCCTTCATCGCATTCTCCTTTTGCCTCGTATTTGGCCGCCCATCCAAATAAGCGACCTAACCATGAGATGCCCAGCAAAACCATTGGTTACAAATTAATCGTTGGTTGCATCTTGTGAACACATCAACCGCTGTGCCATGGGAGGGGTGGCGTTTTCTCAACCAATGGTTATAAAACAACAAGCGGTGGCAAAAGTCGGCAAAACGGACTAAGCTATTGAAGTGACATCCACATCACCAAGTCGCCGGGTAGAGCGCAAGGAAAGGCTGCGGGGCGAAATCCTGGCGGCTGCAAGCAAAATGTTTGCCGATCGCGGTTACGAAGCCGTGACGCTTCGTGCGATCGCTAAAGAGATCGGCTATACGCACGCCGTGATCTACCAGCATTTTCCTGACAAATGGCATATTCTTGCCGAGTTGAGCAGGGAGACGATCGGGCTGCTGATCCAGAACTTCGACGCGATTGCCGCTAAACATCCTGCACCGAAAGAGCGTCTTTTTGCGACTTCACGTGGCTTGATTCAGTTCTGCACTGCCCATCCACAGCAGTTCCGCAACGTCTTCTTCGGGCCGGAGAACCGCAACGGCATCCGCGCTGGACAATATATCAACGACATTGGCACGCCTTCGTTCCAACGTTTCGTACAGCTCTTCTTCGATGTTGCCAAGGATGAAGGATTGCCAAGTAGGGATGACATAGTGGTAGCCCACACCTGGTGGTACACGATCTTCGGCCTCGCCACGCTCATGGTCATCCAAGGGGTTGTGCCTGACCTGCCTAACCAGACTCTCGTGGTCGAGCAAACGATCGCCACGCTTTGGGCTGGCGTTCAGGTTGTTCCGCGATTGCCGAAGAGCACGGTCTATAAGCGATCCGACCGATCCAGAGCCTCAAAGCAATAACAGCTTCTGTCTACTTAGGAGGGCGGGGGCGCCTCAGCCAACTCTGTAAGAGTCACGGCTCCCGAGGCTTCTCGATATCTGGTTTGCCGGGTCCAACCCAGCGCGGAACACGGCATTTCCTGCCAAATGCGCACGTCGCTGGCAGAGTTCTCGTTTGGTACTGACATGTCGGCTCGTAGGAAGTGATCTCCACTCTGGGCGGAACGGGCAACCTGGAACCAACAATCATGCCATGACGTGACCTTGAGCGAGGTCGTCAGCAGCATAATCATCGCGACGCTACTATGCATATAGCACCATAAAAGCCCCTGATAAGGGCGAGGTTGGTGGTTCAAGTCCACCCAGGCCCACCATCCTTTTCAGGGTCCGGCCATTCTCGCTTTTGCCTTTCGCCGGAATTTCCCGCGAAGCCTTTTTCAACGATTTGTCAACTTCCGGAATCGCCATATGCCGCCCCGACGTCACCGGAGACACCATGACCTGGCACGGGGATTCATGGACTGCTTGAATTTCTTGCTGACGGCCACTGCTCCGGCACTCAAGAAACGGAAAGAACATAAACGTTCATTCCCGGCATATTTGGATTGTGGAGTCCTCCCTCCAAAACCAGCGTTCAAGGATTCGAGGGGTAACCGTCACCGACACTTGCGTTATTTGGACCATAGTCCGCCTTATCAGGGATGGGTAGCCTGCGGGCAATCGTCGGTGCTGGTCTTCGAATGGGAATGGTGCGCCATTGACAAAGACCTAGAATTGGCATAGGCTTTGACATATGCCAAGACGACCAGTCACAGCCGAAAGGCACGTGAAGGTTTTTAAGAATGGGCGAAACCGGGCTGTGCGGATTCCTCGGGAGTTCGAATTCCCCGGTGAGGACGCCGTCATGCGCAAGGAGGGAGACCGGCTGATCATCGAACCTGCACCGCCCAAGTCCCTGTTGTCCGTTCTTGCCACCCTGAGCCGGCTCGAAGAGAATTTCGCACCGATTCTGGATGAGCCTCCTGATCGGGTCGATCTATGACGGGCTATCTGCTTGATACCAACGTGGTCTCGGATCTGGTTCGCAATCCACAGGGCACCGTTGCGCAGCGCATCAGGAAGGTGGGTGAAACAAAAGTTTGCACCAGCATCATTGTGGCCTCAGAGCTCCGCTATGGTGCAGAGAAGAAGGGGTCGCA
This sequence comes from Candidatus Dormiibacterota bacterium, assembly GCA_035577625.1. Lineage (GTDB taxonomy): Bacteria > Acidobacteriota > Terriglobia > Acidiferrales > UBA7541 > Acidiferrum. The sequence continues at coordinate 22,427 of DATLVG010000129.1, read as the reverse complement.
GCGGCTCACGACACAACTCGAAGTCGTGCTGGGGGCTCTACAGGTTCTTCCTTTCGATTCGCCCGCAGATGTTACGTACGGCCGGGTTCGAGCACAGCTTGAGCGGGTCGGCAAACCGATCGGCGGCAACGACCTGCTCATCGCTGCTCATGCTCTTACGCTTGGTTATACCCTGGTTAGCGACAACACAAGGGAGTTTGCTCAGGTGCGAGGCCTACAACGAGAGAACTGGCTTCGTCCCTCTTAAGGGGAAAATACTCTTCCTATCTAACTCCGTGCAGCCCCAGGGAATGTCAGCGCGCCGCGACGGTTAAGCACTTTGTGAGCCTGCTTGAGTCTGATCGCGGAGGCTCGCGGACGCACCCAATCGGCGACGAGCACTACCAGCTTTATCATAGAGTGACCGCGTAGAATCGTTCGCTAGCGAGGCCCGTGCTACAGTGGATCGTCTCTCCTCACAAAGAAATACTATGCATATAGCACCTTAAAGGCCCCTGATAAGGGCGAGGTTGGTGGTTCAAGTCCACCCAGGCCCACCAATCCTCCTTGCACGAACCGCATCTATGGTAAGATAGTCTTACCATGCTCACAACGGTTTCAACAAAAGGTCAAGTTGTCGTCCCCAGTAGGATCCGGCGCAAACTCGGACTGCAACCGGGAGACTCGCTGGAGGCCAGAGTCGAAGGACAACATATTGTCCTGACTCCGCGAAAAGTCCGTCCGCGAAAGGCACGTATCATTCGGGATCTTGTCACGGGGTTGCCGGTGCTTACCGCCGGTCCCAAGGCTCCCAAGCTGACGAGCGCAGAGGTGCGCGAAATCCTTGCCGACTTTCCATGAGATACCTATTGGACGTGAATACTCTGCTTGCGCTCTTTGTCTTGCAGCATGAGTTTCATGCGCGGGTTGCAAGTTGGGTGAAGCGCCTTGGCGCAAGCGGCGTTCCGGAACTGGCAACATGTTCGATCACCGAGTTGGGCTTTGTGCGTGTGCTAGGACAAGCTCAGCAGTACGGCTCGTCGGTCGCACAGGCGCGCGAGCTATTGCTCAAGTTGAAGAATAGCGATGGAATGCGCTGGATTTTCATTTCCGATGACCGCGACATCTCCCATCTCCCCAGGTGGGTCCGAACTCCAAAGCAGACCACCGACGGGCACCTTGCCGAACTCGCTAGGGCCAACGAGGCCGTTTTGGCAACGCTGGACCGCCGAATCTCCGGTGCGTTCGTCATCCCCCAGACCCGCCAGTCATAAAAGAGCACGAAGATACTTAGCCTCGAGTTCAGAGGTTCGAAGATCGTCAACTAGGGCCCACCAAAGCTCAGTTTATAAGTCTTCAGTTTGGAACTTCCCTAGGGTTCGGGTGTGGTGCGACGATTGACGCTTCGACCCGCTCACGGCCATTCAGATTAAAGAAAATCAAACGGCACGTTGTATAGTTCGCTGGTCGTGGAGTGGAAGCGCGAGCGGGGGTGGTTGGCGATGAAAAGCATTCTGATACTGCTGAGTGGTGTTCTTTGCGTTGGGGGCGGGCTCCTGCACGGGTCCGGTTTCTGGGTCATTCATGGCGAATTTGCGAAAACTGGCGCAACGGGAGAGCTAGCCGAGATCGTTGACCTAGCTTGGGTATTCATGAGCATGGGGTTCCTCACATTCGGGGCAATCCTGATTACCTGCGGGCTTCAGATGAGAAGAAAGAATTACGGAGGAAGAGCGTTTGCCGGCTGGGCAGCGGCTTCATTAACGCTGTTCAGTGGATGGGCGATGATTCGATTCGGATTTAATTGGCACTTTTTGTATTTTCTGATTGTTGGTGTGTTGGCTGGGTATGCTTGCGTCCCGGATAAGCAAACAGCGTAAAGTAGGAAGAAAGAATTCTGCGCCTAGCTGCCCGGAGGAGGAGGCGGTGGAGGAGGCGAAGCGAATTTCGCATCGTCGATCGGAACGTTTTGTTCAGACGACTCAACCTGGATGGTGAATCGATTTCCGGGGCGCGCCTGCGTCCAGCGGAACGGAATTATGACGCCGCCGGAATCACGGTAGTCGGCAAAATCGATTTGCAGCGGATTCAGGCCCAGGGGCGAATCCGTGTAACGAACCATTCTCAAGAGCAGGCCGGATTGTTTATCGAAAAAGAGACGGACATCAGGTTTACCTTCCCTTTTGCCGACAATCAGCCAACTGGCGCGACCACCGATTTCCTCGCCATCTGACACTTCCAGCTTGGAAAACATACCGCTCAGGTGCGCAGGCAGAGCGACGTCCGCGTCCATCTGCGCGCCGTCGGATTCTCCCGGCGTCATCAGGTGAACACGGCCGGGAGTGGCCATCCAGCCGGCGTTTCCGTCAAAACCCGTCAGACTCTCTCCGTTCTTGAGCTGCACGGCGGATACACGCTTGTCGGGAGCTTTCTCATAAATGACAATTTGGAATTTTTGATTGCCGGCGAGGGCCACGGCGCCTTTCTGGATGCGCGAAGAGACTTTCTTAAGGACATCCGTGCCACCGATTGCGACGAGATATTTGTCGAACAACGCCTCGGGCTTGGGGAACGAAGATTTGTCCATCGCGTCGCCGGCCATCATTTCCGGCATTTTTTCTTCGCTGGAGATTACGGGAATGGAGACGGGTTTCGCTGCACCGCGATGACAGGAGAAGCAGGTCACCGAACGCTTGCCCTCAAAATTGTCCTTGTTGATGTTCATGTTCATTTCGATCATGTGTCGGGCAAATTTTTTTTCTTTCTTATCGTCTTTCTCGAAGGCGTGTTCGACGTGGCAGTAGGTACATTCAACTCCGAGCGAAGCCGAGATGAATTGCATGGCAGGTATGAGATCCTCAGCCGGAATGTCTTTCATGACCTGGATGTTCTTGAACTGCTGCGCCGCCGTTTTGGGCGCAAGGCTTTGCGCGCGAGCCGAAAGGAGAACCGTGAACAACGCGACTACAAGCAGAAAAGTGCAGGCGAATACCGAACAGTGCTTACGCATGCCAATCACCTCATTGGAATCGACGGCAAATCAGTATCAGAACAGACGCGTGCGGAACGGAAAGCGTTTCGCGCGGCTGCTTTTGCTAAGCGTTGATGTCGCCACGCTTTGCGAGCGCAGTGATCCGGTCGGCGGCGCGGAACGCGAGCGCTTCGATGGTCATAGTCGGTTGGCCGCGGCCGGAGGTGACGAAGCTGCTGCCGTCGCAGAGGAAAACGTTCTTCACATCATGCGTGCGATGGTCCGAATCGATAACGGAAGATTTTGGATCGCTACCCATGCGGCATGTGCCGAGGAGATGGACGGCAAATTGCTGCTCCTCGATGGGGTAAGTCCATTTTTTCTTTGCGCCCGCGGCGTCGAGGATTTGCAAGCCATATTCGTTGAGCCATTTAGCGAGCTTGATATCGTCGGCGTGATCTTTGTAAGTCATGCGCAGTGCAGGAAGACCCCAGGCGTCTTTGAGTTCGGGATCGAGCGAAAAGCTGTTCTCTTCCTTCGGCAAAGAAGTGCCGTGGGAAAAGATTTCGACGGTGCGCGTGAAATTGTGCGCAATGGCGTCCTTGAATTTCTTGCCCCAGCGAGGAGTGTCGGGCGGCAGACCACCGCCAGCGGCAAAGTTGATGGGCGTCATGTCAAAGCGCGCGTCGAGACCACCGCCACCGTAAAAACCGACCTTTTGCGCATCGAGTTCGTAAAAATCGTGAAGGATGCGGCTGACCGCAACGCCTTTGTAGTCGTTGAGTTGCTCATCAAACAGGCCCAGCGAAATTCCGCCGGAGTTGAGCATGAGGTTCTTGCCGACGTATCCGCTGGAGTTGGCAAGGCCGTTGGGAAATTGCTTGGAGGCTGAGAGCAAAAGTAGGCGGGGCGTCTCTGCTCCGTTGGCGGAGACGATGACTGCTTTCGCTTTTTGCAAGTGGACATTCTTTTTTTCATCGAAATAGACGGCGCCGACAGCGCGGCCGCGAGCATCGAGCTCGATTTTGTGGACGTAGCTGTTGGGGCGAATCTCGCAACGGCCTGTTTTCTCCGCGATGGGAATCATGGACGCGAGGGAACTGGACTTTGCTTTGACTTCACAGCCGAAGCCGAGGCAGAAGCCGCAGTTAATGCAGGCGCTGCGGCCCGCGCGAGGTTGAGAAAGAATGGCCATCGGCGCGGGAAATGGATTGAGGCCGAGCTTGCGCGCGGCGCGTTCGAACAAGACGCCGTTTGATTTTACGGGCAGCGGCGGCATGGGATAGGGCTTCGAACGCGGCGGATCGAAAGGACTTGCGCCCGCAAGACCGGAAACGCCGACTTCCCACTCGACTTTTGTGTAATACGGCTCAAGATCGGCGTAGGTAATGGGCCAATCGCTGAACGTGGCGCCGGGAATCGGGCCCACTTTGCTCCGTTCAATGAAATCGATTTCGTGGAAGCGCCAGAAATTCGCGGTGAAGTGATTGCTGGTGCCACCGACGGCTCGACCATAAACAAGTGCGCGTTGCGGTTTGGCTTTTTCGTCCGGAGTTTTGCGAAATGTATTGGGCTGCAGCTTCGGATGATTGGTGAGGAGATCTTCTTGCAGAATTTTCAGTTCGTCATGAGAAAAATCGGATTCGTGGAGGTACGGTCCCTGCTCAAGCACGACCACACGAAAACCGTTGGTCGAGAGTTCTTTGGCAAGAATGCCGCCGGCGGCGCCGGAACCGATGATGACGAAATCCACTTCGTCGGATGTTTGGTACTGCACGCGGGAGGTGGTCATTTCTTCTCCACGCCTGCCGGCTGCCAGCCGGGATAGTCCTTGTCTAGGATGCCGAAGGGCGGCTGAAACATGTGTTCCGGATCGCGGCCGATAACTTTCCAACCTACGCCATCGCGGTTGCCGCGGCGGTCAGAGTCTGGAGCAATGAGGAACCCGGCGATGGTGTGATAACGGAGGGTATCGAAGAATGGCTGACCGGTCGCGTTTGGCCGGTTTCGACGCGCGGAGGATGCGTTCGGTTTTGAATTGCTGAGCGCTTCGAGGACGGCATCCTGTTGTTCAGGCGAAGCCGCCGAAAATTTCTTCACGCTGGGAAATTTTTCGCTCAGGAGGGCGTTCACATCCGCCAAGCCTTCGCGATATGTTTTCTGGGAATCGGATGCGAAAGTCACCAGCGCGCGGTCAATGAAGTAGACGACGCCGGCTTCTTTCGCTCCCGGCGTTTCATCGGTCGGAATAATGCGAGAGGACATGGCTTCGACTTCCGCAGCTTCGGCCGCCGTAAAGAATTCAAATTTCGCAGGGTCAGGAGACGCAGCCCTGGCATGCGCGTGTGTTGCGGCGGAAACCATTGCCGGCCAATTCGCGGTAAGCCAGGCGGCGGAAAATCCGGCGGCGCTACGCGTGAGAAACGTTCTGCGATCAAAGGGAGCTGAGGGAAGGCAATCGTGTTCAGGCATGCTGAAAACTCTATGCGGGGCTTCGCATGGGGTCAACCCCAAAATCCGAAAGAGGCAAAATGGCCTTTTGAATGGTTCTATGGGCGAATTTGCCGCAACGCGGCGCGTAGTGTAGGATTCCTAAGAAACAGCCGATATTTGACGTGCAGGAGAGCGCGTAGCGCTGCATGGCGACTTTTACGGGAGCAATCGGTACCGGAAGCAAATGGCTGCTCGACAAAATAGTCGGGGTCATTGCCGCGACGGGAATCAATCCGAACGTACTGACCTTTCTGGGCCTCGTGGTGAATTTCGGGGCAGCGGTGATGTTTGCCGTGGGACGATTTTGGATCGGCGCGCTGATTATTTTCTTTGCGGGATTCCTGGACATGCTGGACGGGCAAGTGGCTCGGCGGCAGAACCGCGTGACGGCGTTCGGCGCGTTTTACGATTCGACGCTCGACCGCTATGCAGATATGGCGTTGTACATGGGCTTGCTGGTGTATTACTCGGTGAGCGGACGGACGCCTTATGTGGTGCTAGCGGCGGTGGCGACGGCGGGGTCGGTGATGGTGAGCTACGCGCGAGCGCGCGCGGAATCCCTCATTCCGCTGTGCAAAGTGGGATTCATGGAGCGGCCGGAACGATTGGTGCTGCTAATTATCGGCGGGCTGTTTGACCGAATGGCCGCGGTACTGTGGGTCATCGCAGTGGTTTCGACGCTTACAGTGATTCACCGGATCGTCTACACGTGGCAGGAAACCCGCGCGGGACGGACGCTGCCGGGAATTAAAATCAGTTTGTAGCGGCTTCCTGCTCTTTCAATTCAGATTGATTCGTACTCGGGTCCAGTGCTGTGTGCACCGGAGCGCTGACGATGGCGTGAACTCTGTCGCGGAGCGAGGGAACTTCTTCTTTTGACATATTGGTCAGGTCGATGGTGTCGTGGAGATGAACGGTGATTTCGGCAGGCCAGAACATCCAGTTGCCTGTGGCGTGATGCTTAAATGAGCCGACAAGGCTTACGGGGACCAGCGGAATGTTGAGCTGCTGCGCGAGCCGAAAGGCGCCCAATTCGAATTCGCCGACGCGGCCATCGCGAGTGCGCTTGCCTTCTGGAAAGACGATGAGGCTCATGCCACCGTCAATGGCGTCTTTTGTGAGGCGCCACAAGCGCTTCAGGTCCGAGGGACGGCGGACGTCGGGGACCGGGACGTTTCCAAAACGCTTCATCAACAGACCGTAAATTGGGATTCTGAAATGAGATTCCAACTCCCATCCGCGCGTAAATTGCGGAATCACGCAATACAGGACGAAGGGATCAAACAAGTTCACGTGATTTGAGATGAAGAAGCAGGTGCGGTTTGGATCGAAACCTGAAGAGGCAACAGTTTTAACGCGGGCGCCGGCAAAGAAGATGATGCGGCGGCAAAAGGCGCGCTGCAACCAATCATGCTTTCGTGGGTCAAAGATAAACGCGAGCACGACAAGAATCGGCACGGAGATCCCAAAGTGCAACAGACTCAGGGTCCAGAGAATCGCGCTACGAATTGTCAGCCAGGCGCGCCTCATATATAGACGTCTAGCGCGCCCGGGAGAATATCGATGGACCTGCATTCGAGGGTAACGATTTCGCCGTCGACTAGAACGTCCACGGGAACGGGCAGGTTGAATTCAACATGGCGCACAGCACGGCGCGAAGCGAGCGGATGTTTTATGTGCGAGCCGTCGTAGAGCCGCGGCAAAGTTCGCAGAAGGCCCAGACGTCCGATGGGGCCCCAGCGTACAAATTCGATGTAGCCGTCGGTTGAATCGGCGTTGGGTGCGATGAGCATCGTGCCGCCGGTGTACTTGCTGTTGTTGAAGGCGAGGAAGAGTGCGCGGCGGTCGTCCCATTCGGTGTCTTCATCGCAGCGCAGCGTGAACGCGCGGCGACGCAATTGCGCGACGCGCACGAACACACCCAGCAAATATCCCAGCGGACCAAGCGGCTTGAAATAGCGATTGGTGAGCGCGCCAACATCCGCGGTGAAACCGAGACTCAGAATATTTAGGGAATAAATTTCGCCTTCGCTATGGGTAAGACGAATGAGATCGACGGGGCGAGTCCGACCGGCAAGCAACGCGCGGAACGCGGCGTCAGCGCCGTCTTCGGCGAAGTCGCGGAGGAACGAGTTGCCTGTCCCAAGCGGAAGGAAACCAAGCGAGATGCGATCTTGCGGTTTGGCACGAGCGAACAGACCGTTCAAGATTTCGTGAGCGGTGCCGTCTCCGCCGACAGCGATGAAGCGTCGATAGCCCTGGGCGTACGCTTCGGCGCCGAGTTCCGCGGCGTGGCCGCTGCTGGTCGTGGCGATCACGTCGACTGCAAGGCCGCTCTTGCGCAACTGCGCAAGCGTTTCACCGGCGAGCTTAGCGGATTTACCGCCGCCCGCCGCGGGGTTGACGATGGCGAGAAAACGCTCTTGCTGCTGGGACATGGCTACAAGGGAAGTATCGCAGAGGTGCGGTCAAGTTGCGCGAGCCGTTCGGCGAGAAGGTTCCTCTTTATTTTGAGCGAAGCGGTTCGCGGGAAGTCTTCTTCGAGCAAAACAACGCCGTGGACACGTTTATAGTTCAGAAGGCGGTTATTGCGCGCGATGATGTCGTTGCGAACGGCGTCGGTGTACGACTGGCCGTTCTCGAGATGGAGCGCGAGGATGAGTTGCTCGCCGACCATGGAGCGTTTGGGCCAGACGTAGTTTGCCGCAAATACACAGAATTCTTTCACGGGCAGACTCTCGAAGATGGCCTCGATGTCTTCGGGGTAGATGTTCTTCCCTTCCTCGGTGACGATCATGTTTCTTTTGCGGCCGAACAGCAGCAAATGGCCGGTCGAATCGAAGCGGCCGAGGTCGCCAGTTTTGAGCCAGCCATCGGCGAAAGCTTCGGCGGTTAGCTCCGGATCGTTCAAGTAGCCAGCCATAACAGTCTTGCTGCGAACGTAGACCTCACCTACGCCGTCTTCGCCAGGGTCAACTATCTTTACTTCCATGCCGGGAAGCGGCTTGCCGACGGTGTCCGCGCGAAAGGGATTTAGATCGTTGACGGTGATGGCGGTCCCGGCTTCGGTCAAGCCGTAGCCATTGGCGACGGGAATGCCAAGGTCGTAAAAGAATTGCAGCGTTTGGGGTTCCGTAAAAGCACCGCCGACGATGATGGCATGCAGTTCGCCGCCGAATGCTGCGTGAACCTGGCCGAGTAATTTGCGGCTGAGGCCGAGGCGGGGCTTGCTTTTCGTGAAGGCTTTGTTGATTGCGACAAGAAAATTGAAAACTCTGCGTTTTCCAGAGGGCAATTCGTCAAATCGAGCTTGCAGGCCCTTTTGCAAATTTTTTAGGACCAACGGGACCAGGCTGACGTAAGTGATTTTGTATTTTGGAAAAGCTTCACGGACGAATTCCGGGCGGAGTGTGCGCAAGTGAACGACGCACGCTCCGCATGTGAATGGGCCGAAGAAACCGACCATGAAATCGATGGCGTGATTCGTCGGAAGAATGCTGAGGTAACGAACGCCAGGCCAGAAAGGATAGAGCGAGGTGAGTGCAACGCACTGTTCGAGATAATTTTCGTGCATCATCATGCAGCCCTTCGCGCGCCCACCGGTACCGGAAGAGTAGACGATACAGGCAACATCTCTGCGCTCGCGCGGGGTGAATGCGGGTTCGGCTGCGTTTCGAAATTCTTCCCAGCGCCGGGCGCCGGCGAGATCGGCGCCAGCGGGAGCTTCGGTCACGAGCACTAGCTTGACGTCCTCGGCCGCAGCGCGTTCCGGTGCGTTGCAGAGCTGCCGCCAAATGGGATATTCGATGATCAGTACTTTAGCGCCGCAATGTTTGAGCAACTGCCAATGCTCTGCGGGCGTGAGCTTGTAGTCGAGCGGCACGAGAACGCCGCCGGTAAAAAAAATCGAATAGGCGGAGATGAGCCACTTCGATTGGTTCGTCATGATGATGCTTGCGCGGTCGCTGGCGGTAAATCCTGCGTCCTGCAAGGCACGAGCGAGCGGGTGAGCGTGGCTTTGAAAGTCTTTGTACGTCAGACGCCCTTTTTCACGGTCACGGTCAGCTTCGATCAGACAAGTCTCGGCGGAAAAGGCCGTCATCGCATCCTTCAGTGCGGCGCCGATCGATTGATATTTGGAAAGGTCCAACATTAAAGGCGGGATTGAATGCGCTCGGCCAGGGTGCGGAAGTCACTGACGCCTTGCACCTCGTAATCGGGAAGCTCGATGCCGAAATGATTTTCTAGGCGCGAGAGGAGTTCAAGCGCCTGAAGGCTGTCGATGCCGAGTTTCTTGAAAAAGTCATCGGACGGTGCGAGGGTGCCCGCGGCGACGTTGAAATGCCTGGCGGCGAGATCGACGACTTCCTGCGTGGTTTGGTCAAGCGTTCTCATTGGATAAATTTATCATTCCAGCGCGGGAAATAAAAATCACGCTAGGGCAGGTACGGCATGGTGTCAGTGGACTCGACGAATTTCTTTAGCGCGGCAAGAACGGCTGGGCGCGCGAAGAGTTCACAGAATATTTCGACTTCCTGGTTGAGCTCGGCATAGGGAACCGGCTTCAGGAATTTCTTTGCGACCGCACGGGTGGTTCCATCGAATTTTGTGATTTGTGCTGCGGTAGCGCGCGCGACTTTTAAGGCCTCGCCTTCACCGGCGAGTTGTGCTACGAGGCCGACGGCTTGCGCCCGCGTGGCGTTCACGCTGCGGCCAGTCAAAAGCAAATCGCGCACAAACGCATTGCCGAGATCGCGCTTTAGACGAGGGATACCGCCAAAGCCGGGAATGAGGCCGAGGCGTAATTCAGGGAATGCGAAACGCGCCATTTTATCGGCGACAATGACATCGCAGGTCAGCGCAAGTTCCAACCCTCCGCCGAAGCAGACGCCGTGAACGGCGGCAATCGTCACAAAGGACGCCGCATCGATTGCATTGGCGACGGCGTGAGAGCGTTCGACGAAATCCCGGACGCTGGCGTTGCGCTCTTTTTCCGGCAACGCTATGGCGCCGTGATACAGTTCGCGCAAATCCGCCCCGGCGGAAAAACCGCGATTTTGCGCGCTGGAAATAATGCAAGCTGACGTGTCCGCCTCGAGCGACTTGATGGCAGCCGCAAACTGCTCAAGGTCGGCGAGCATCGCCGTGCCGATTTCGTTGGCGGGCGCACGATCAAGCGTCAGTTCGACGACGCCATCCCGCCACTCCCAACGCAGCGCGTTGCCGGAAAAACGTTTCATGCGGTGGCTTTCCTTCCGTACATTGCAGCGATTTCCGCGGCGAACCGCGCGTTTATCGCATCGCGGCGCAGCTTGCCATTCGCGGTAAGGAGGCCATTCTCCGCCGTAAAGGCCTCGCGGAGTACGACAAAATTTCGAATCTGGCGATAGTGGGGAAGTTCCGGATTGATTTTGTCTATTGCGGCTTGCGCAAGAGCGTCGGAAACGGTTCCTGTGACTAGCGCGCACAGATAGCCTTTGCCGTTGCCGACCAGTACGACCTGTTGTGCGCCGGTAAGAAGCTGCTGCAGGCGATCTTCGATCGGTTCGGGCGCGATATTGTGGCCAGAATTCAGAATGATCAGATTCTTAATGCGGCCGATGATGCGCCAATTTCCGCAAACGTTTACTTCACCCTGATCGCCCGTGTGAAACCATCCGTCACTTATGACCTTGGCCGTTTCTCCCGGCCGTTGCCAATAACCGGCGAAGAGATTCGGCCCACGCACAAGAATTTCCTCGTTGTCACCGATGCGCATCTCGATGCCGGGCACAGCCTGACCAACGTGCCCCGGCTCAACCGGAATGCGCGGATCATCCAGCGTGCAAATGCCAGTGGTCTCCGTGAGGCCGTAGCCTTGTAGCGCCCGAATCCCGAGCATCAGGAAAAATTGCTGAGTTTCCGGCGCGAGTGGGGCGGAGCCACAAATGAGCGCCATCAGATGTGAGCCGAAACGCGCCCTGATTTTTCCAAAGATGAGCAGACTACCGAGTCCCAGCCAGAAACGGTTGAAAGCACGGCGGTGGCCGGCGTTGTGATGCAGCCAAGCTTGTTTTGCGCGGGAATAGAGGTAGCGGATGGGAGCCGCTTGTTTTGCGATACTTTCTTCGACGCCACGGCGAACTCGTTCGAGCAGCGTCGGAACATTGAGAAAATAATTTGGCGCTGCAATACGAATTTCATCGGCGAGTTTGTTCAAGTCAGTCGAGAGCGTGAATTCTGTTTCGCGCGTGAGTCCAGAAAGCATCACGATCCATGAAGCGGCAAAATTCAGCGGCAGATAATGAAAAATGCGATCCGGCTCGCGGTGCCCCGCCATAAGTTGTTCGAGCCGCTCCGTGGTGCAGCCAATCATGTGCGTGAGATTTCCAGTCGTGAGGCAAACTCCTTTGGGCTCGCCGGAAGTACCGGATGTATAGATGATTGTCACGAAATCAGTCTCGACGCGCGGAAGCGGTGGCGCATCAAACGGCAGAGTCAGCGAAGCATCGCGGGTTGTGTCCTCGAACAGCACTTGAGGCGGCGCGGCATTCCACGCAGCGGCAACCGGGGCGCCCAACTCTTCGTTGGCCGTGAGGAGCAGACGCGGACTGCAATCCTGGAGCATGCCGACGAGGTCCGCGGCCGCCTGGCGTGAATAGAGCGGAACGACGATGGCGTTTTCCGCCATGAGCGCAAGATCGCAAGCGATCCAGGAAATCGAATTGGCGCCAAGGATTGCACAGCGGTCGCCGGGTTGAACTCCCCGGTTCCGCAGGAATGCTCGTGCTCGCTGTACGCGCTCAAGCAGTTCCTTTCCCGTCGCCGAGACAATCTGGGTGCCTCGTACCTCTCGCAGGACAACACGGTCGGCCGAGCGCTGCAATTGGTTAAAAATCGTTTCAAGGAAATTCGGCATCGGAAATCAGCGTGTCGCGGCCATCGCTGCGTCGGAACTGTCGTATCGCTCTGCAAGCTGCACAAGCGTTTCGCTCAATGGCGGAAGATAGTCTTCCCAGCTACGAACGCCTACCTGGATGGGAAACTCCGGATACTGACGGCGTACGAGGTCTTCGAGAATGGTCCCCATACGCGCCATCACTTTCAGATTGCCGACGACGGTGCGGGCAATCCCCTCGCGAACCGAATCCGCTTCGGTGACGAGCGTCTCCATGATTTGAAGGAGCTTCGGCGCGAGATCCGGATCGTCCACGGTGAGGAACAGATGCTGATGCCCGCGCTCGCGCATTAGATTGCGGATTCGTTCGTCCATGGTGACGCCGGCCGACGCCACGAGACTAGGCATGCAGGTGACAATCCCGTGGTAACGCGAGGAAACCATGTACGCGCATTGCCGCAGAATCGAAACGATCTGGTACATGTCGTAGTCATCGGACGTGAAGATCGGCGTCCCCGGAATCTGCGCTTCGATATCGCGGCAGGCGACCGCATCCAGCCGCTCCATGGCGACAAGAATTGTAAACACGCGGTGTTTTTGTTGAAACGCTTTCGTTGCGTCAATATAGCCCTGAATATACTTCTTGTATTTGCGATCGACTTCGGCGCCAGACTCGTGGAAATAGACGGTGCGGTACTGGCTGCTCTTGAAGGCGCCTGTCGTTACGCGCGCGGCGTATTTTGCCAGCGAGGCTTTGACCGGCCATACAAATGGATGAATGGGACAAAGCACGAGGACAGGCGTTTTTTCGTCCCAGCCGGCGTCACGCAAACCCTTGCGGCCATAAGCCGAGGGATGCGGTTCAAACGTCCACGCAGTGTCGGTACCGAGTTCGGTGGAGATGCCAAGTTTGCCCAGGACGGTTTGCGATTCGAGATTGCGGGTTATGACCAATGAATCGCGCACGTACTTCGCGCACATTTTTTCGATGAGGGAATCCATGTGGCCGGCTTCGGCGCCGTAACCGACCGAGATCTTATTCTCCGAGGAAGCAAATCCCAGCGAACCAATCATCATGGTGGTGAGGGCGTTGGCGAACTTGCTCTTGAACATGGAGCCTTCACATGCGATGACGCCGTGATTTTTCCTCGTCTCACGATAGAGGAACGGCGGAAAAACGTCGGGCAGGAAAACTTGTTTGGTTCCTTCGAAATAGCCCTTGGTGCGGTCAAAGCTCTGCGTCATCACGCTGAACTCAGTGTTCGCCGCGCCGAGGACGTGGCGCACCTGCCTCAGCATTTCGTTCACACGAACATCGGAACCAGTATTTCGCGTGCCATTGTAGCCGGCAAAGAGCAGACGCAGCTTTTCACCCGGCTCCCAGCGGATGCCGCCGCCGAGCATCCATTTCAAGCGCGTCAGCTCAATCAGCGCGCTGACCCACATCACGAGAAGAAAATCGGTCATGTTCCTACACTCCCGGTTGCGCTCTTCGCCGCTGCGCTTTCTGAGGGCCAGGATCTGGCCGGATAACGGAACCTATTCGCGCGGCTGAATCGCAGTAAAGGATACGCATAAGAAGAAAATACTGCCGGGGCTTCGCCGCCCAACTCGGCAACGACGCGCGAATTGTCGAACACGGTATTCCAAGTCAGGTAAGGCCAGAATACCTTGAGAAGAGACGCGCCGCGGCCCAGATCGCTCTTTTTTCGGGCGAGCCAATTGACGGTGCCGGAGAATGGCGTTCCAAGCGAAGAGACATACATCGGCTTGCGCCAGCCGCCGTCTTTGGCTAGCGCGTCGGTCAGTTCGCGATAAGTCTGCGAGCCCGTTCCTGAAGAAAGGTGATAAGTGTTGTGCGTGGCCTTTTCCTTTTGATGGATCGCGACGATGGCCTTGCCGACATAGTCTGCGGGAATTATGTCAATGCGATCATTGGGGCGGAGCGGCAAAACGGGAAGGCTGGCGAGCACGCTGAAGGCCTGCACCATATCAAACTGAGTAGTGTCGGGCTTGCGGCTATCGCCCAGAACGATCGCTGGGCGAAAAATTGTCCGTGGTACATCCGGCAAGAGTTGATGCACCATGTGTTCACAGAATTTCTTGGTGCGCGCGTAGGGATCGTAGTCCGAGCGCGACCAGTCGATCGCTTCGTCTTCGCGCACGACCTCGTCTTGCCGCGTGCCGGCTACGGCAACGGTCGAAACATGCGAGTAACGCCGGAGGCCGTGGTGATCCTGAATCCGGCGCGCCAGTTGGATCACTTCCAGCGAGCCGCGGAGATTCACGTTGAGACACTGCTTTTCGGATTTCCGGTTCAGGGAAGCGGCGCAATGAACCAGCGAGTCGGTCGAGTGCACAAGCTGTTGGTAGTCGTCAGCGGAGAGTCCAAATCGCTCGCTGGTCAAATCGCCGCGAAAAACCCGCGCGCGGGTGGCGAGAAAATCGCGAAATTCGGGAAACTCAAAATGCAATTGGAGCGATTGCCACAAACGTTCGCAGGCCTCCTGCTCGCTCTTGGCACGCACCAAAAGATTTAGCGAATCGGAATATCCGGTAAAAAACCCCGCGGCCAGATAACTGCCAAGGTATCCCGTGGAGCCCGTGAGAAAAATCGCCATGAGCTAGGCGTTCTTTCCGGCGCCGGACGCGGCGCCTGTAGCAACGGGCTCCGGCCCCCAGTCCAACTGGCGCGGCGGGCGCGATTCGAGCGGCCTGCCCTCCATTAACGGATAACACCAGCGACGAAGCGCAGGAATGTGCACGTTAATCCAGTAATCCCACCAATCGATCGATTCGGGATCGAATGCAAAGAGTCTTTGTTCTTCAGGACTCAGGGCGGCGGAAAGCAATCGCGCATTCTCGCATTCGAACACGTGTTCGTTGTGAAGGATGAACGGCTCGTAAAGTTCGATCAATTTCTCGGCGCGATTCAAGTCGCGTTCGGCCTTGGCGAGCGGAGACTTCTTCAACCGGAAGAATCCCGCCACGCGATTGATGCCGCTCACTACCGCTTTCTGCATCGGAATCGAAAGCCGTTCATAGCGTTGCTTCGAGACCGGAATCGTTTCGAATTTCACTTTGAGCCAATGATCGATACCCTGCTGAGTCTTGTAATGTTTGCGATGCGCCAGACCGGTGAGTTCGATACTCCGGCCCATATTGCACGGCGTTATGCCCGAGGTTGCAAGCTGGTACATTCGCGCGTTTTTCCTCTGCACGAGCGCCGCAGCGATCAAAGTCATGCCCCGGCAAACCATGTCCACCGGAATAACGTCGAGGCACTTCTTTTCGTTGGAAGGAAGCTGCCGAAAATTCGTGCCAAGCAGATAAGACAACGGACCAGAAGTGTTGATACCTTCATTCCAACCGGGAAAAGGCGTGCGCGTGGAGCTTTCGACGATGGAAGGCCGCACTACGGCAATCGGCAGATCTTTGCCGCGCCGCGCCAGAATCGATTCGCCGAGGCTTTTCGTGAAGGTGTAAGTGTTCGGCCAACCCAGACGCTGTGCGCGCTTCATTCCCGCTCGTACGAGCCGGTTCCGTTCCCAACGCAAACGATTGCGTCGAACAACACCCTCGAGCTCACGCGCTTCCACCTTGGATTCATCCGCACCTTTGCCGAGTGCCTGTCTGCGCAGGGCGCGAGCCAATTCATTTCCCTGAGCACGCTCTTCGACGCTGCGAATCAGTGCGTGCAATGATTCCACCTCGCGCTCGGTATCAAAACGCGGGTCACCCGCGGGGTTGTAATTTTCGCTCAGCTCTTCCTGCACGCGGCCGTCACGCTTGCCAACGATATAGCAGGTTGAAAGGTGCATGAGCGCCGCGTGATCCGATGCGCGCAGGAACTCGACCAAATGCAACGTCGAGTCCACGTTCGAAGAAAGCGCGTCGCGCAGATCGGGATTGAAGTCGGTGAGCCCCGCGCTGTTCACCACTACATCCAACGACTTTGCCAAACGATCGTGCGTCGCTGCGTCCAAGCCCAGTTTTGGTGCGCTTACGTCACCTTCAACCACTTCCACTTTTTCCTTCAGGAATTGGCCAAGTCCACGCTCATGAATTTCCTCAAGCGGATCGAACGTCGGCGACTCTTCCACGATCTTTTCGAACCGCCGCTGTGCTGTTGTCGTCCGGTTTCTGCGTATCAGCAGCGTGATTTTTCGAATGTTCGGGATTTGCTGGAGCAACTCCACGAGCCAGACTTTGCCGATAAATCCGGTTACGCCAATTAACATCAGATGTTTTCCCGAAAGACTTTCACGCACGGAGAGCGATTCGACGCGCGGCACGCCGCCGAACAGCACGACGTTGCGACCAATCGAAACATCCGGCCTCGTGGCCGTCTGAGTTGCATCGGCCGCCGAACTACCCTGTTTCCAACCCAAATTCTTATCGAGCTGTGGCGCTGAAAGTCTGCCATCGGCGGCGCCGCTCGCAATCCACGCGAACGGCCCGCGTGGTCTTACGATCGGCTTGAGCAATTGTCCCGTCGCCACGCCGTCGCGAAATTCCAGTTGGTTGGAAATAAACCGTTCTACGCCAAGATGCACGGCAAGCGGCCGCAGCACATGATCCAGCGATTGCCCGACGAGAACCACCGGGGCGCCCGCCGCGAGCGTCTCACGCAGTTTTTCAACGGCGCTCTGCCGCAGTTTCGGCTTCAAAACGTAATGAAAATATTCTTCACCCAGCAAGTCCAACCGGTCACGCGTTACGCCGCGTAACAGCGCGTAAAGCAGTCGCGTGGCAATCGTCCGGCCGGCTAGATACGCGACTGGTCGTAACAAAACCATCG
Source organism: Candidatus Dormiibacterota bacterium (assembly GCA_035577625.1). Classification (GTDB taxonomy): domain Bacteria; phylum Acidobacteriota; class Terriglobia; order Acidiferrales; family UBA7541; genus Acidiferrum. The sequence goes on along the minus strand of DATLVG010000129.1, from coordinate 5,306 downwards.
CGGCCATGCTCGCGCGCCGTTTCCACCGCTCGGAGAAGCTCTGCCCGTGCCAGGTAAAGAAGCCAACCTGCCTCAGTGCGCTAAGTTCCAGGAGGGAACCTTCTACGCGCCAATAAACGGGCGAACCCGCGCCGGCAGGCGATTCTCTTCTTTCCGATTGGGAGACGAGATTCGGCATTCCTGGCCTGGGCCTACGCGCGCAAACTGGGCGCGGCAGGGCACTCCGAACAGCTTGAGCTGTGACGCGTTCGCACCTGTCTAGGTCTGGAACTTCTGGGACGACTGCTCCGACGAGGAGCATTTTCGCGCTGCATGCCCTCGACGGCATCGCGCTTGCCCTACCGGGAGCGCACCCCATGCAATCCATTGGAAAAATATCATCGCGAGCGCGTAATCGCAAGGCGGCGACGTGGTTCAAGGGGACGGAGGCCGCGACACGTCGCGGGCCACGAATATGTGTTGGCGTTCCCCGGCTCGGGTCGTCAAGCCAATGGCCGCGAACAATAGACAGCCCAGCAATAGAGTTGCAAGAATTTCCACCAGGGGTGCCGCCGTACGCTTCGTGCTCTTCAAATCGCGGCCCAAATTCCTTGGCATCGCCGAAACGACCAGCGAACCCATATAAATTGGCAACAGCAGCATCAGCAGAAAGCGCGTTCCGAAGAAGGGATAGCGCATTCGAAACGCCAACCAAAGCGCCGCCTGAGGCAATATCGCCAACAAGTTGAGTAGCGCAAACCGGTCCAGAAAATCGCTGCCACCAGCGGGTCCCAAAATCCGGTATAGCCCAAAGCAGATGAGGCCCATCGCAGCGAGGAACCCGAATGCAGCCGAAGGCCCGCGTCGATCGGAAAACAGAAGCTGGTTCAAAAACGGCAGGAGGGCCGATTGGCCGAGCACTAGAAGCGCAAGTCCGCCCGTCAGGAATTGGTCGCCGCGCAGATACCAAATCGCCAGAGAAAACAGGAGCGCGGCCAGGAGCGGTTCAAAAACAACAGACAAACCTGCCGGCTTGCCCGCAATTGCGGTCGCCTGTAGATAGGAAATATCCACTACCGTCAGGGGCAGACGAAGAACGAAAGAGTGCAGCGCGGCGGGCAGGAAAAACAACACAAATTGCGCCGTCCAATAAAGCGGATAGACGGCCACGACACCGAGCAGAAATAGGCGACACCAACGCATTTCTGGGGGACCTCGGAAGCAAAGGATTCTCTACCTACCAGCGGGTATATGCAAGCAGGATTAGGTGGGAGTTAGACGCCCCAGCCGTAGCGCTCGGCATGTTCGAGTGTGCGCTGCATTTCAACATGGAGAATTTCCATAAATCCTGTCGTTCCAACCGGTTTCGCGCCTGGCGTGGCCAAGTCCGGTGTCCGGTTTCCGGCCTGTAACACTCGTACGACAGACTGCTCGATCCAGTCTGCTTCGAGTGACAATCCGAATGCATCGCGAAGCATCATTGTCGCACTCAGGATCGAACCTATCGGGTTGGCCGAATCCGTGCCAGCCAGGGAAGGTGCCGAGCCGTGAATCGGCTCAAACAGCGGCGCGCCGCCGCCAAAGCTTGCCGAAGGGATTAGCCCGATCGAACCAACCAGGGCAGCCGCCGCGTCGCTCAAAATGTCGCCGAACATGTTGCTGGTCAGCATGACGTCGAATTGTGAGGGCTTCAGCGTCAACTGCATCGCGGCGTTGTCAACGTACATATGTTCGAGCTTGACGGACGGATAGGCTGAATTCAGCGCTGCGACCGTCTTGCGCCAAAGCTGCGAACTTGCCAGAACGTTTGCTTTGTCCACTGAACACACCCGGCGCGACCGATTCTCCGCACGCACGTAAGCAAACTTCGCAATCCGCTCCACTTCCTGGGCAGAGTAAGACTCCGTATCCCACGCGCGCTCTTTGCCGCCCTCGCTTGTGTTACCGCGTTCGCCAAAATATATGCCGCCGGCCAGTTCGCGGACGATTTCGATGTCGAGGTCGCCAAGGCGTTCTGGCTTCAGCGGCGACATGCCGCGCAGCGGTTCCAAGACCTTCACGGGCCGCACATTTACGTACAGCCCCATCCCCTGGCGAAGCGCTAGCAACCCACTTTCTGGCCGCTTGCCCACCGGAAGCGAATCCCATTTCGTTCCGCCGACTGCGCCGAGAAAGACCGCGTCGGACTTCTTACACGCATCGAGCGTGGCGTTGGGCAGCGGCGTCGCCGTCACGTCAATCGCGGCGCCGCCGACCGGGTGTTCTTCAAAATCAAATTGATGATGGAATTCGTGGGCACACTCGCGCAGGACAGTGGCAGCAGCGCGCGTCACTTCCGGGCCGATGCCGTCGCCTGGCAGCAGCACGATGGTCTTTTTCATGGAGTTCCCTTAAATTCCTGTGAAACTCGTGGGGAGAGCGCTTACGCGGCGGACGTTGCTCCCGCCGCAATCGGTCCAGCGCCGCGTCGCAGCACTTCGTGAGCAATGCCTACGATATCGCGCATCTTCACGGCTTTCGATTGGTCCGCAAGTGCCGTCACGCGCCGGTAGACTTCCGCGAGTTCCGCGTCGCTTGCATCGTATCCCAAATCCTTCAACGTCGTGCGTAGCGCATTGCGGCCCGAGTGCTTTCCCAAAACCAGCGAGCGGGAAGGCACTCCAACCGTTTCCGGCGAGATAATCTCATACGTCAATGGGTTCTTGATGATGCCGTCCTGATGAATGCCCGCTTCGTGCGCGAACGCATTGGCCCCGACGACTGCCTTGTTCGGCGCAACCTGCGCACCGGTAATTTCAGCCAGGAGCCGGCTCGCCGGAAACAATTGACTCAGATTGATGTTCGTTTGCGCGCCAAAGCTTTCTTTGCGGACGGCGAGCAAAACCGCGATCTCTTCGAGCGAAGCATTGCCAGCGCGTTCGCCGATGCCGTTCACTGTGCACTCAATCTGCCGCACACCGGCTCGCACTGCCGCAAGGGAGTTCGCCACGGCCAGTCCGAGATCGTCATGGCAATGCGCGCTCAGTATTACGTTTGGCGAATCGCCCAGGTAATCGCGCACCCGCCGAAACATCTCACCGTATTCTTCCGGGACCGCATAACCAACAGTGTCCGGCAGATTCAAAATCGTGGCGCCGGCATCTACTGCCGTCCGGCAAACCTGGCACAGGAAATCGATATCCGTACGGCCGGCGTCTTCCGCCGAGAATTCCACTTCGCCGACAGACTGTCTCCCGTAACGAATCATCGAGCCAATTGCTTCGAGGGCCTGCTCCCGCGTCATGTTCAATTTCACTTGCAGGTGGAGGTCGGATGTGGCGAGGAAGATATGCAACCGGGACGCCGCAGCAGGCTTAAGCGCTTCCACCGCTGCATCAATGTCATGCTTCTTCGCGCGGGCCAGGGCGGCAATCGGCACTGTACGGACTTCCTTCGCAACGGCCTGCACGGCTTGCAGATCGCCCTTGGACGAAATCGGAAAACCCGCTTCGATGATGTCCACATTGAGTGCGGCAAGCTGTCTCGCCATGCGGATCTTTTCGTCCGTATTCATGGAAAAGCCGGGCGACTGTTCGCCGTCGCGGAGGGTCGTATCGAAGATGCGCACTACATCCATGGGACTCTACCTCCAGTTAAGTAACGCAGATGCGGACCCTGTGGTCAAATTTATCTTTGTTCTGCTTTTGATAATCCTGCCTTATAATACCCCAGAGCCCATTTCATGGACCTGAGCGAACTCCAAGTCTTCCTGACCGTTGCCCGCGAAGGCAGTTTTTCACGCGCCGCCGAGCGCCTTTTCCGCACGCAACCCGCGGTCAGCCTGGCGATTCGCAAACTCGAAGACGATTTAGGACAGAAATTATTCGTACGTGGGGCGCGGCCCGTCCGCCTGACCGACGCCGGCACACTCCTGAAGGACTACGCCGAACGCCTGATCAACCTCCGCGATGAAGTTAAAAAAGGGCTGAGTGAACTCGAAGGCCTGCAGCGCGGCGAACTCTCGCTGGGTGTCAATGAAAGTTCGATTCATGCCCTCATGCCCGCCATCGCCAAGTTCCGCGAACTACATCCCGGCATTCAGATTCGCGTTCACCGGATGTTTTCCCGCGATATTCCGCATGAGGTCCTGAATTACCGCCTCGACCTTGGCGCCATCTCGTATGTACCTCGCGACCCGCAACTCCTAGCCACGGAAATCGTCAAGGACGAGCTCACGCTGGTCGTCCCGCCAAAGCATCCGCTGGCAAAGAAGCGTGAAGTGAACGTGGTGGATCTCGGCGGGGAGTCGTTCGTGGCACACATTGTTGAATCGCCCTTTCGCCGCCGCGTCATTGAGCTCTTTGCGCGTAACCGCACCGTATTGAACATGCCCACGGAAATGCCCACCATCGAAAGCATCAAACGCTTCGTACAGATGGGGATGGGTGTGGCGATCGTGCCGCGTATGTGCGTAGCGTGGGAAATCGATCACGGCTGGATGAAAGAAGTGAAAGTGCGGCAGCTAAATCTTCCGCGCCACGTTTATCTGGTGTCGCGGCGGGGCGCTCGCCTGCCCCATGCCGCCGCGGAACTTGTTCGAATCCTGAAAGAAGCCCAGGCTTAGTTCGCCGTCTCTGCTTCCCTAACCGAGGCGAACACAGGCATCAGCTTCAGCAGGCCGGATACTTGCATCACGGCCATCCCCTGTTGGTTGAGCGCTGCTAGCGCAAATTTCTGGCCTTGATTCCGGCGATGGACAAAAAGTTGTACCAGCGCCCCCACTCCCGCCGAGTCGAGAAACGCCACTCCACTCATATCCAGCACAAGGCTCGGCGCCGGTTGCGGCCTCATCTCTTGTAGAAAGCGGGTGACCGTTTCCAGCACCAACTTGCCATCTAGTTTCGCAACGGAGCGTGCTCCGTCGCCGTTCGCCTGCACATTCACATTCAAATTGACGGGTTGCATAAGCCGGAGAGGATAAAAGCGTCGTGTTACAGACAAATGAATGGCTTGTTAACGCCCCAAGCGGCGGCGCGTCAAACGCCATCACACCACCACCTCAGCAGGTGGTCACACCAAAAGGCAGTTACGTCGTCGCGGTCACAGCGACAGCCCCTAACGCTGCCGCCGCAGACAATCTCTCTGACTCTCAATGTGAACTGATCTATTTTCCGTAGCTCACGCGGTAGAGAATTCCCGGTCCATCATCCGATACGACGAGAGAACCGTCGGGCAGGACCGCGACGCCTACCGGTCGCCCGTACACCAATCCCTTGCTCGCGTCAGGCACAAATCCAGTCAGGAAAGGCACTGGATCTTTGTCTGGCTTCCCGTTCTTGAATCCAACA
>DATLVG010000128.1:0-5735 GCA_035577625.1 Candidatus Dormiibacterota bacterium | reverse complement strand
TCCGCCGCATTCTTGGCGGCTAGCGCATCAACGATTTGTCTTTACCAGAACGGCAGAAAGAGGACAGCGCATGGGACGTTTCACCGGGGTGCTCGGCCTGCTCACAATGCTCGGCCTGGCGTATCTCTTTTCGACCGATCGCAAGGCCATCAAACTCAAAACGGTTCTCTGGGGCCTCGGCCTGCAGCTATCTTTCGCCATTTTTGTTTTGCGCTTCTCCGCAGGCCGCTATCTTTTTGAAAAGGCGGGATACTACGTCAATTTGCTGCTCAGCTACGCCTTTTACGGCTCGCAATTTGTCTTTGGCGAGCTCGGCCTGCCCTCGGCACCCTCTCCGGGTTTTGCCTCTTCTCCAGAGCATTTTATTTTTGCTTTCCAGGTTCTCCCCACGATCGTTTTCATCGCTGCATTTTTTGCGCTTCTCTATCACATCGGGGTCATGCAGCTCATCATTCGCGCCGCGGCGTGGATCATGACACGCGTCATGGGCGCCAGCGGCGCGGAGTCCCTAAACGTGGCCGCGAGCATCTTCATGGGCCAGACCGAAGCTCCCCTCACTATCCGGCCTTTTTTGAATAAGCTCACGAAATCCGAGTTGATGGTCGTGATGACCAGCGGCATGGCCCACGTCTCTGGCGGGATCATGGCTGCTTACATCGCGTTCGGCATCAAGGCCGAGCACCTTCTGACCGCGGTTATTATGACCGCGCCGGGCACCTTGCTCATGGCCAAGATGCTAGTGCCGGAGACCGAGCGGCCGCTTACGGCAGGCCGCGTGGAAATGCCCGAAATGGAAAAAGAAACAAATTTCCTTGGCGCCATTTCGCGCGGAACCGTGGACGGGCTTCAGCTCGCGCTCAATGTCGGCGCCATGCTCATCTCGTTTATCGCGCTGCTCTATCTCGTCAACGGAATCATGGGCGGAATTCACAATTGGATTTCCTGGTTTCCCTCAAGCCTTTCGCAAGTTTTCGGTTGGATTTTTGCTCCCGTGGCCTGGATCATCGGAATTCCGTGGCAGGATTGCGCGCAGATGGGCAACCTTCTTGGCACGCGCATGGTCATTAACGAAGTCGTGGCCTTCCAGCACCTTGGCGAAATCAAGAACACGCTTGACCCACGCACTTTCACGATCGCCACGTTCGCCCTTTGCGGGTTTGCGAATTTCAGCTCCATCGGCATTCAAATTGGCGGGATCGGCGCGCTTGCTCCCGAACAGCGCGGCCAGCTCGCAAAATTCGGCATTCGGGCGATGCTTGCCGGCACAATGGCAAACTTGATGTCGGCTTCCATCGTCGGCATCCTTTCATGACTCTCGGGTGGCATAGCCACGCCTGCTCCATCGCCTGGTTCGAGCGCGATGAATCGTGGTTGCGCGCTGCAATTGGTGCCGCAAGCCAAACTCAAGCTAAAATCCCAACAACAACATGAACTCCCAGCCAAAGCGCTCTTCCAAGAGCAAATCCCCCGGCTCCGAATTCGAACGCGCCGAAGCTGCCGCAAGATTCATTTTTTCGAAAACCACTCTGCGTCCCAAAATCGCGCTCGTCCTCGGCTCCGGCCTTGGTGCCTTCGCCGATGAATTCGGCAGCGCAACAAAAATCCCTTACGCCGAAATTCCGCATTTCCCAGAATCTACCGCCATCGGCCACGCAGGCAAGCTCGTTATCGGGATGGTAGGCGAGATTCCCATCGCCGGGATGCAGGGCCGCGTCCATCTCTACGAGGGCTACTCCGCCAAAGACGTCGCGTTTCCCATCCGGGTTTTCTCGCGTGTGGGCGTGAAAGCGGTCATCCTCACTAACGCCGCCGGCGGGATCAAACGGGAGTTCACGCAAGGCGAGCTCGTAGTGATCAAAGATCATGTCAACTTGCAGGGTGTGAGCCCTCTTACCGGAGCGAATGATGAGCGATTCGGCCCGCGGTTCCCGGACATGACCGTAGCCTATGACAGAAGGTTTCGCGAATTGACTGTCGGCGAAGGAAACCGCAATCACATTGGTCTGTACGAAGGCATTTATGCTGCGCTGCCAGGTCCCAGCTACGAAACTCCCGCTGAAATACGATATTTGCGGACCATTGGCGCGGACCTTGTCGGGATGTCCACCGTGCCCGAGGTGATTGCCGCGCGCCACTGCGGCATGCGCGTGCTGGGCATATCTTGTGTCACCAACGCGGCTGCCGGCATTCTCGATCAGCCGCTCGACCACAAAGAAGTTCTTGCGACCGGCGAGCGTGTCCGCAGCCAATTCATCGCGCTGCTTAAAACGGTCATTCCTCGCATTGCCGCCGAGGTTGCATGATCATCTCAATACCCAACCACCGTCATTTCGAGCGAAGCGAGAAATCTCTCTTCGCCCCTTTTTGGAGGATCACGCCGTGACGGAACATGACCCGCTCATCGAAGCCGCGCGGCAAGCGCGCGAGAACGCCCATGCGCCGTTCTCGAATTTCCGCGTTGGAGCCGCGTTGCACGCTACTTCGGGCAGAATCTTCGGCGGTTGCAACGTGGAAAACGCAACCTACGGGCTGACCGTCTGCGCCGAGCGCGTCGCAATATTTAAGGCCATGAGCGAAGGCGAGCGCGGATTTGACGCCATCGCTGTGGTTACGGATACAGACACGCTCACGCCTCCTTGCGGCGCATGCCGCCAGCTGATTTGGGAATTTTGCGGCGATGTCCCCGTGATTCTGGCAAATTTAAGAGGGAAAATCGAAACGCTACAAATGCGCGATCTGTTTCCGAAGCCGTTCGATTCCTCCAACTTGTGACAACCAGGGAAAGAAAATGAATCCTAATCGAATTGGAAAATGGGGAACCGCCATCGGGCTGGTCTGCGCGACGATGATTGTTGCGCGCGCCCCGAAAACCTCAGCGCAGGGACAGACGCAGGCCTCCACTAAGCCGGCCAATCTCGCCGACCTCCTGATCACCGGCGGCACGGTTGTCACCATGGATGCGGACCGCCGTGTCATCGAGAACGGATACGTGATCGTCAAGGACGATACCATCATCGCCATCGGCGAGGGTCGTCCTCAATTGCCGAATGGGCCGATCTTCAGCAAACAAACCATCGAAGCCAAAGGCGCGCTGGTCCTGCCGGGCTTCATTAACGGGCACACGCACGCCGCGATGTCCTTGTTGCGAGGTTTGCACGATGATGTGACGCTCGACGACTGGCTGCGAAAATACATCTTTCCGGCCGAGGCGAAAAACGTAACTGAGGATTTCGTGAGATGGGGCACGCGGCTCGCGGCCGCCGAACAAATTCGTTCTGGCATCACGACGTTCGCGGACGTGTACTACTTCGAAGATGCCGTCGCCGAAGAAACCAAGGCCGCCGGCATGCGCGGCGTGCTCGGCGAAACGTTCATCGATTTTCCAGCGCCAGACAATAAAACAAACGCCGCCATGCTGGAATACACCGAAAAGTTTCTGAAGCGCTGGCAGGGCGATCCGCTTATTCACGCTGCCGCCGCGCCGCATTCCATTTACACCTGCTCAAAGAAAACTCTCGAGGATTCCGCCGCTCTCGCGCGCAAATATCACGCGCCTATCCTCATTCACGTTGCCGAAATGAAAAAAGAGTTGGACGACAGCCTTAAGCAGAACGGCCTTACTCCCGTGCAGGATCTTGATAAGGTCGGCGTCCTTGGTCCGGACGTGGTCGCTGCGCACTGCATTTTCGTCGATGAAAAAGACCGCAAAATTCTTGCGGAGCGTCATGTAGGCTGCGTGCACAATCCTTCGAGCAACATGATGCTCGCGAGCGGCGTGGCTCCGGTGATCGAAGAGCGTGCCGCGGGCATCGCGGTCGGGCTCGGCACCGACGGCCCGGCCGGCAGCAACAACGACCTCGACCTGATGGAAGAGATGGACCTCGCCGCGAAGCTCCAAAAAATAACTAAGATGGACCCCCGCGCGCTTGGAGCAAAATCCGTGGTGGAGATGGCCACCATCGAAGGCGCCAAAGCGTTGCACATGGAAAAAGAAATCGGCTCGCTCGAGGTTGGAAAGAGAGCGGATTTTATTTTAATCAGCCTCGACGAGCCAAACGCCGTTCCGATGTATGACGTCTATGCGCAACTCGCGTACGCTTTAAAGGGCAGCGACGTAGAAACTGTCGTGATCGGCGGCCGCATCGTCATGCGCGACCACAAACTTCTCACGCTCAACGAGCCCGAGATTCTCGCCAAAGCCCGCGAATACGGCAAAAGAGTCGAAGCGTCCTTGAAATGAAATATCTGACATTGCTCGAAACGGCGATCGAAGAGGCGAGGCGCGGACTGGCGGACGGCGGAATTCCGATCGGCGCGGCCCTCTTTGACGATACCGGAAAACTCTTGGGGAGCGGGCACAACCGCAGGGTGCAGGACGGCGATCCCTCGGCCCACGGGGAGACTGATGCGTTTCGCAAGGCGGGACGCCAGAAAAGTTATCGCGACAAAATCATGGTGACGACGCTCGCTCCGTGCTGGTATTGCAGCGGGTTGATCCGGCAATTCGGAATCGGAATTGTGGTTGTGGGCGAATCCGTGAATTTTCGCGGGGGCATCGACTGGCTGCAAGAAAACGGAATCAAAGTCATCGATCTTGCGTCTAAGGAATGTGTGCAGATGCTGGGCAAATTTATCGCGGAGAATCCGGCCCTGTGGCACGAAGACATCGGCGAAGACTGAGCTGCGCTCTCTTAGAGCGCGGCCTTCCCGCACCGAAAGAGTGAATTTTCTATGACCCGAAAAACCAGCAGGACGAAATGGTTTCTGTTTGCGTTGAGTTGCGCCGCAGCAGCGTACCTTGTGCTCGCGCTGTATGCGAGGGCCTCCGCCGCGGATGAAATTCCGAAGCTTGCGGCGCTCATGGAATGGAAGCAAGGAACCTCCGTTGCGGACATTGGCGCGGGAGATGGGAGCTACGCATTCGCTGCCGCGGACGTCGTGGGAACTTCTGGAAAAGTGTTTGCAACGGAAATCGACAAAGACAAGCTTGCGAAGCTCCGCGGCGAAATCACAAAACGGAGTTTGAAAAACGTCCAAGTTGTGGAGAGTGGCGACGCGGAAACGAATTTGCCCGCTTCGTGCTGCGACGCGATTTTTTTGCGGCGCGTATACCATCATTTGGAGAAGCCGCTGGAGTTTGACGCGAGCATTCTCCGTTCGCTGAAGCCTGGCGGAAAACTTGCAATCATTGATTTTCCGCCTCATCCAGAGTACGGCAAAGTGAAAGGAGTGCCTAAGGACCGCGAAGGCCATGGTATCCAACAGAAAATCCTGATCGATGAATTGAGCAAGGCAGGTTTTCGGGTCGAGAAAATTGCGAATGATTGGCCGACGAGCGATTATTGCATTTTGTTTGTGAAGAAATGACTTGGGAGCAAGGATCGCATCGGCAAGAGGAGTGAGCCGATCAAAAGATCGGCCATTACCGGCGAAATTAAGCAGTTTCATTGTAGGTGTCGTATTTGACGGCGATGTCGCGGACTTCCTGGAGGGTCATGTCGCGGAGGACTTTGCCATCCTCGAGAATGGTTTCGAGAGCGTTCGTGCCGAGGGCGGAACTATCGGGATTGGGAGAATCGTTGAGCACTTCTACCGTGACGAATTCCTTGCCGTTGTGAATCAGGTTGAAGCGGCCGCCTTTGCTGGCTTTTGACGGATCGGTCTTGGGATTTTTGTAGACGTTGTGCCATTGGCCGCCGCGATCGATGGCGGAACATTTCAGAGCAAATTTGAGC
>DATLVG010000127.1:0-2045 GCA_035577625.1 Candidatus Dormiibacterota bacterium | reverse complement strand
CGGATCACGCTCCTGGCAGTCCGCCAATTTGCCGGGCAGCCCGCTCGAATCCATCGCTGATTTGCGGCGCGTCAGTTCGCGCGCTTTACGCGCTGCTTCGCGCGCCCGCGCCGCGTCGATACACTTGGAAATGATGCGCCGAGCCACGGTCGAATGCTTGTCGAACCATTCGCCAAGCTTCTCGTTGACGAGTTGCTCGACGTCGCCCTTGATATCGCTGTTCAGCTTGCCCTTGGTCTGCCCTTCAAACTGAGGTTGCGGCAGGCGCACGGACACAACGGCAACAAGGCCCTCGCGCACATCGTCGCCCGTGATGGTCACTTCATCTTTTTGTTCTTTCAGCATTCCCGCCGAGGAGGCGAAATTGTTGATGGTGCGCGTGAGTGCGGAACGGAAACCGGAGAGGTGCGTGCCGCCATCCACCGTGTTGATCGTGTTCGCGAAAGCGAAAATATTCTCCCCGTAGGTGTCGTTGTATTGCAGTGCAATCTCGATCTCCACCGGGCCGCGCTTCCCTTCGATATAGATCGGCGAATCGTGCAGCGTGGTCTTGCCGCGGTTCAGGTGCTTTACGAACTCGCCGATGCCGCCCGTAAAACGGAATTCCGCGGTCTTCTCCGTGCGTTCATCCGTGAGCGTGATTTTCAGCCCTTTGTTTAAAAAAGCGAGTTCGCGTAATCGTTGCGAAAGCGTATCGAAACTGAATGCCGTCTTGTCAAAGATGGCCGGATCGGGATGAAACGTAACGCTCGTGCCAGTCTTTCGCGTCTTGCCGGTCTGCTTCAGCTTCGTGGTCGGCTTGCCTTTTTCGTAGGACTGTTCCCACACGGCGCCATCGCGCGAGATTTCCAGTTCCAGCCGGTCGGAAAGCGCATTGACAACGGAAACGCCGACGCCGTGTAAACCTCCGGAAACTTTATACGTATCGCTGTCGAATTTTCCGCCGGCGTGCAGCACCGTGAGCACAACTTCCGCTGCGGGACGTTTTTCCGTGGCGTGCATATCCACTGGGATGCCTCGGCCGTTATCGACCACGGTGACCGAATCATCCGCGTGCACCGTCACAGTGATTTCGTCTGCGTAACCGGCCATGGCCTCGTCCACGGAATTGTCAACGACTTCCCACACCAGATGGTGCAGTCCCATGTCTCCCGTCGAGCCGATGTACATCGCGGGACGCAGCCGCACCGCTTCGAGCCCGCCCAGCACCTTGATTGACTTCGCGTCGTACTGGTGACCTGGAGCTTTTCCCGTCACCGCTTCTTTATCGCCCATGTACGCTCCTGACGAAATTCTTCCCGCGCAAAGACGGACCCCGAGCCATGCGGTGAGCCTCAGCGCTCAAAAACTTTGCTCAATCTTTTGTGAAGCGAGGAAAGGCGTGCTCGCGGAATGCCCCGTACGTCGCCTTACCCTTTGATTCCGATCGCATGCGACCGGAACTCGTAGGGTTCCTGCTCCATCCCGTCTCGCGCAGCGAGACGTGGCGAAGACTTCTTAACTCCAAGTTTCCGGCTCCATAGCTCCTGGCGCGAAGCTAGCTTGCAGGGCCGAATTTACTTGGCCGACGTGCCGATTTGGAGGTTACCGAACTGCGAATCGACAGCCAACAAAGTGTACCTGAACCTGGAGACTTTCTCAAGGCCAGAAGATGTCCCGAACGTTCTGTAAAGTATTTATTTTGTGCTATTTAGACTTGCCTTTGCAGACCCATGAGACTTCCTGGAGAACTCAAGTCTTGCGTGAAATCCGATCGGCTTTTTCGCTGGGATTGGTGTTTCCAGCATCTGGCGAATAGTCTCAAAAACGGCCTGAAATCTCGCATCGTAGCGCTTCTCCATTGCGTCAATTTTTCGGCGCAATTCTTCGTGTGTGATGAGCATTTCGCGAAGCCGAACGAAGGCTCGCATGATCGCGACGTTTACCTGAACGGCTCGCGAACTGCGGAGTACGCTGGAAAGCATCGCCACACCTTGCTCCGTGAAAGCATACGGAACATAGCGACGACCTCCTCGCCCCGGTTTTGAGGTTCCAGACTGGAACCC
>DATLVG010000126.1:0-10321 GCA_035577625.1 Candidatus Dormiibacterota bacterium | reverse complement strand
AGACGGAGTTAGAGCGGGCTACGGGACGAGCGGACGAAGTCGCGGAGGACGGTAACATTGGGGCCGTAGACACCAATGCGGCCGGCATCGACGGGCAGGCCGAGCCGTTCGGCTTGTTCGAGATCGACACCTGCGTCGTCGAGTTCGGACAGGCTAAATCCTTGCGCGGGCAGGACGCGATTGAGGCCGGTCGGATAAACAGGGCGGGGCGGACGATGACGGCGCCACGGACGCCGCGCTATCTCGTAGAATTGCTGCCAGTCGCGTTTTTGCCAGGTCGTCATACGGTGCTTCTTTGCCGTGTCAGGACGGAAGCCCTGACCTACCACGTTCCTTTTGCCGCTTTCGCGGCGGCCGCCACTTCTATTTCTCGCAGCACTTCTATTACCTAATACGTCTAGCTTGTTGCGTTGGATGCTCCAGACTTCAAAAAGGTTCGCCTCCAACTGAGCCCGATGGGTGCGTATTCCGTGAACGTAAACGAACTTACGCTCCAGTGCGGTCCGCTTCAGAAAGCGTGCCCAACACAACGGAGCAGCCTAGACAACGGTGGCTGCGCTACACGCGGAGACGATACGACACATCCCATGCCGCGCGCCATTTTCCTCGGCCAATGTTTCAAACACGTAACGGGGCAATTTGTTGCGCCGTGGGGGCTAGTGGCGCAAACCGCACCTTGGGTAGCGGGCGGACGGACACAGGCTCGGGACAAAGCGCACAGGCAAGAGTGCTCGTGCTACCGGGCAGCTCGATGCTGAACTGGCGGTATACTACGCAAGTTCGCTGCCCGCGCCAAGCGAAAATGCCCGCGTCTACGCACATCGTCGTTCACTACCACGAGCTTTGGCTGAAGCTCGGGAACCGGCTATTTTTCCTGCACCAATTGCGGCGCGCGATGCGCCGCGCGGTGGAAGGAATTTCCGTCGCTCGGATCACGCAGCCGGGCGACCGCTATCTGATTGAGCTGGAAAATCCTGATCAGTTACAAGCGGCTTTGCGCCGGCTGCAACTCGTTTTCGGAATTTCGCATCTTGCCGTGGCGCGTCCCGTCGATTGGAGCCACAAGTCTCAAGACGACGTTCTTCCCCAAATTTGCGAAACGGCTTGGGACGAAATTCGCACCGAATCCTTTTCCACTTTCGCCGTCCGCGCGAAGCGGAGCGACAAACGCTTTCCGCACAATTCCATGTTTCTTGAACGCGAAGTCGGCGGCGCGCTTTTCGACAAACTGGAAGCGGCGGGACGCCCGGCGAAGGTCGACCTGAAAAACCCTGAACTGACTTGCCGCATCGAGGTCACGCGCGGGCCGATTTTGATTTACGCGCGGCGCATCGCCGGCCCGGGCGGCCTCCCGACAAACACCGCCGGCCGTTTGACCTGCCTGCTCAGCGGCGGATTCGATTCGGCGGTTGCTGCATACAAAATGATGAAGCGCGGCGCGCATTTGAACTTTGTGCATTTCTGGGGAGGCGGTGCGGAGCCAGGCGAATCTTCGATTCATGTGGCGCGGCGGCTGGTGGAGAAATTGGTTCCATGGCAAGGCACGGCAAAATTGTATTTGGTTCCGTTTGAGCCGTTGCAGCGCCAAATTGTCGCCGATGCCGACGAATCGTTTCGCACTTTGCTTTATCGCCGGCTCATGCTGCGCATCGCTGAGCGGCTCGCGCTGCGGGAACGGTCGAAAGGATTGGTGACGGGAGACAGCCTCGGGCAAGTGGCTTCGCAAACGCTGGGCAATCTGCAGTCAGTTGGGGCGATCGCGCGTTTGCCGCTTTATCGCCCGCTGATTGGCGATGACAAACTGGAGATTCAGGATCTCGCCACAAAAATCGGCACGCACGAAATTTCCGCCGAGCGTTTCCACGATTGCTGCGTAATCCTGCAACCAAAATCGCCGGCGCTTTTCGCGACGACCGAGCAGCTCGATGCCGCCGAAACGCAGTGCGATTCGCCCGCGTTGGTCGAACGGGGATTGCAATCCACTTCACTCGAACGATTCCGGTACAAACAGGGAATTGTGGAAAGGGCCGCGGCCAGACACAGACCTGCCCCGCAGCACCTTTCAAAGGGGTAAACCCGGCGAGCCTGGGCGGCCCGCCGCTCGAACTCAAGGAAAAATTATTACCAGCGATTTCCGCGGTCGCCACGGTCTCCGCGATCACCGCCACGATCGCCGCCGCGTCCACCACCACCGCCGCCTCTGCCGCCACCACCGCCGCCATGACCGCCACGCCCACCGCCGTAGCCACCCCGGCCGCCTCCGCCACCACCGCCGCCGCGCTCGGTCTGCGGCCGCGCTTCGTTCACCACCAGGTTGCGTCCGCCGAAATTCTGGCCGTTCATCGAGTTAACCGCGCGATCCGCTTCTTCGTCATTTGCAATTTCAACGAAGGCGAACCCGCGCGATTGCCCGGTGAAACGGTCGCGAATCAGATTCACTGCCGAGGGATTTACACCGCCCTGCGCGAAAAATTCGTGCAGGCTATCCTCCGTCGCGGAAAACGGAAGATTACCAACATAGAGCTTCTTCACTTACCGACTCCTTCTGCCCGGAACCCACTTGCAAGTCGCGGAGCGCGCCGAAGCATCAGCTACCGTCCACGGGCAGAGACACCATTCCACCACGGGCGCGGACCGTGCACTTCAGCGGTCAGTTGCATACTCCCGGAAATTGACGACTTTTGCAACGAATTTTCTGGGGCGTGTGGGGAGCCAAAAGGGTGGCGCAGCCGATAGGGCGCAGCGGCTTTTTGATGCTAGGATGCGGGCAAGTCTCGGCCCATCGAGGAACGCATGCGCGGAACGATGATGGATTTTCCGTTGACGCTACAACATATTTTTGAGCGCAGCGGCAAACTTTTTCCAAGAATTGAGATAGTTTCGCGACGGCCGGACCGGTCGATTGTGAGGACTTGCTACGGAGATTTTTATCAGCGAGCGCGGCGGCTGGCTTCGGCACTGATCGGAATGGGAATGCGGCCGGGCGACCGCGTTGCGTCGATGATGTGGAATCACAGAGGGCATCTGGAAGCCTTTTTTGGCGTGC
The DNA here is from genome assembly GCA_035577625.1 of Candidatus Dormiibacterota bacterium. Classification (GTDB taxonomy): domain Bacteria; phylum Acidobacteriota; class Terriglobia; order Acidiferrales; family UBA7541; genus Acidiferrum. Next base: position 7,275 of record DATLVG010000126.1, on the reverse strand, counting down.
CGTGCGCGGGCGGAATTCTGCACACGCTGAACTTGCGGCTGCATGCGCAGGAGATTGCGGCGATTGCGAGACACGCTGAGGATCGATTTCTGATTATTGACGATGTGCTGCTGCCGGTGCTGGAGAAATTCCGGGCGGATGTGGCGTTCGAAAAAATTATTGTGGTGCCGTATGGCTGCGGCGAAGTGCCGAGCGGATTTTTGAATTACGAAGAGTTGTTGGCGAATGCTTCGCCGTACACGCCGTTGCCAAAGATTGATGAGAATGACGGGGCGGCGATGTGTTTTACGTCGGGGACGACGGGATCTTCGAAGGGCGTGATTTATTCGCACCGCGCGCTGGTGCTGCATTCGTTTGCGGAAGCGATGGTGGATTCGATGGGGCTGAGCCACTGCGACACGGTGCTTGCGGTGGCGCCGATGTTTCATGCGAACGCGTGGGGTTTGCCGTACACATGCGCGATGGTGGGCGCGAGGCTGGTGCTTCCAGGGCCGAATGTGGACGCAGAGAGCGTTTTGGATTTGATGGAGCAGGAGAAGGTGACGTTTGCGGGCGGCGTGCCGACGGTATGGTTGGGCGTGCTGCAGGCGTTGGAAGCGAATCCTACGCGATGGAAATTTTCGAAGCCGATACGATTGGCGTGCGGCGGGTCGGCTCCTCCGGAACAATTGATTCGCGGGTTGGACAAATTTGGGATTCGGCTGATCCATTTGTGGGGAATGACGGAGACAACGCCGCTGGCGACGCTTGGTTTGCTGAAGCAACACATGTGGGATTGGCCAGAGGATAAGCAGTACGAGGCACGGTGCAAGCAAGGATGGGCGGGACCGTTCATTGAATTGCGCGTAATGCGGCGCGCGGATTTTGCCCCGGGCGAACCGATGCCCGAAGGCGTGGAATGTCCGTGGGACGGCGCGACAGCTGGGGAATTGGAAATTCGCGGGCCGTGGGTTGCGTCGGAATATTACAACGCGCCGGATCAGGCGCATCGGTGGACAGCTGATGGATGGTTTCGAACAGGCGACGTGGCGACGATGGATGACGAAGGATATGTGCGGTTGATCGATCGCGCGAAGGATTTAGTGAAGTCAGGCGGAGAGTGGATCAGCTCGGTGGATCTGGAAAATTGTTTGATGGGGCATCCGGCGGTGAAAGAGGCGTGCGTGGTGGGATTGCCGCATCCGAAATGGCAAGAGCGACCGCTGGCGGCGGTGGTTTTGAAGCCGGGACATACGGTGAGCGTTGAGGAGCTGCGGCAATTTTTGGCGGCGACATTTGCGAAATGGCAGTTGCCGGATTCGATTGTGTTTGTGGAAGCGATTCCGCGGACGAGCGTGGGGAAATTCAAGAAGATCGAGTTGCGACAGCAGTTTGCGGATTGGGATTGGAAGCAGTGAGGCAGGCGGTTCGATCCGTCGGGGAATCGCGCTGCTATTTCGAATGATGCTCGTAGGAGCACAGCCAGGAATGGCTGTGCCACACTTTAGACTTAGCCGGGATACAGGTCGTTTTGGATGGGGAGCATGGAGCCGCCGGCGTCGACGTTCAGGACGGCGGCGGTGACTTGCGCTGCTTCGTCGCTGAGTAAATAGATTGCGGCGTAGGCCGTGTCTTCGACGGTTTGCATTCTGCCAAGAGGCAAACGCTTGCCGGCTCTTTCGAGGTCTTCGATGCCGCGGCCTTCGCCTTTTTGGATTGTCAGTTCGCCTTCGGTGGCAATCCATCCGGGAATGATGAAATTTACGCGAATGCGATCGGCGGCGAGCGCACCAGCGAGGGTGCGCGTCATCGAGAGCAGGCCGCCTTTGGCGGCGGCGTAAGCGACGAGATTGGGTAAGCCCTGTATGCCGTTGATGGAGCCCATGTTGACGATGCTGCCGCCTTTGGATTCGCGCATGCGGGGGACGGCGAATTTGGTTACGTAAAACGCGCTGCGAAGATTTACGTTGAGGACCTTGTCCCAAAGTTCGGTGGTGGTTTCTTCGAGGCGGGCGCGAGGGAACCAGCCGGCGTTGTTGACCAGGCCGTCAAGCTTGCCGAATTTTTTTACGGCGGCGGCGACAAGAGCGGCGCATTGGGATTCTTCGGTAAGATCGGCGAGTTGGAAGATCGCCTGTCCGCCAGTGGCACGGATTTTCGCGGCAGATTCCTCGCCGCGCTCTTTTTGAATGTCCCCGAGCACGACGGACGCACCTTCGGCGGCGGCCATGCGAGCACATTCGAAACCAATGCCTTGCGCAGCACCCGTGACAACGATGACCTTACCCTGGAGACGACTCGACATGGGCGAAGGATACCTCCGGCGGAAGGAGTTTACGCGGGTCCCACCAATTTTGAAATGCAGTTAGGTGCGGTAAGAGGCGTTGATGCGGACGTATTCGGCGGTGAAGTCGCAGGTCCAGTAGCGGGCGACGGCGGGGCCTGCGTGGAGATGGATGACGATGGGGACGTGGTCGGCGAGAAGCTTGTTGCTGGCAGCGCGTTCGTTGAAATCGAGAGGCTGGCCGCGCTTGAGGACTTTGATACCGACCATGGTGATTTCGACGAGGGAGGGATCGAATTTGACTCCGGAGCGGCCGGCGGCGGCGAAGATGCGGCCCCAGTTGGGATCGCCACCGGCGAAGGCGGTTTTGACGAGCGGAGAAGTGGCGATGGTTTCGGCGATGCGTTTTGCGGCGGATTCAGTTTTGGCGCCGCGGACTTCGATTTCGATGACGCGCTGCGCGCCTTCGCCGTCAGCGACAATTTGTTGGGCGAGGGAGCCGCAGACTTGTTCGAGAGCGGCTGAGAATCGGCGGTGAGCTTTGGAGGCGTTCGCGATTGTGGGCGCGCCGGCTGCGCCGTTGGCGAGAACGAGGAGCGTGTCGTTGGTGCTGGTGTCGCCGTCGACGCTGACGGCGTTGAAGGTGCGGCCGGTGACGTCGCGCAGAGTTCGCTGAAGGAGAGACGGAGAAATGTTGGCGTCGGTGGCGACGAAAGCCAGCGTGGTGGCCATGTTAGGGTGAATCATGCCGGCGCCTTTGGCGCAGCCGATGAGATGGATGCGTTTGCCGGACATGCGAAAAGAGGAGGAGGCCGTTTTGGGGCGTGTGTCCGTGGTGCAGATAGCGAGTGAAAGTTCGGCGAAAGAGCGAGCGGACGGGCGACGGTTGCGCGCGAGCATCGGGAGAGCGCGGAGAATTTTTTCGACGGGGAGTTGCACACCGATGACACCGGTGGAACAGACGAAGAGTTCGTGAGGCGGGAGACCGAGGCGTCGAGCGGCTTCGTCGACTGTGCGTTGAGACGCGGAATCACCTTGAGCGCCGGTGGCGCAATTGGCGTTGCCGGCATTGACGACGACGGCGCGCATTCGGCCTTTAGATGCGGCGAGATGTTTTTTGGACAGGATGACCGGGGCGGCAACGACGAGATTTTGCGTGAAGACTGCGGCCGCGGAGGCGGGCACGTCGCTGGAAAGAATGGCGAGATCGAGCGCGCCGGTTTTTTTCAGGCCGCAGGCGGTGGCGGCGAAACGGAATCCTTTGGGGAGCGCAGCTTCGTTGGGAGCTTGCGTCACTTGGAGGCTCCGATGCCACGAATTTGCTTTTCCAGATCGGCGATTGCGGCGCGAACGGAATCTGGAGAGGTTCCGCCGGGGAGTCTTTTCGCAGCGAGAGCGGCTTCTACAGTGAGGCTTTTGGCGAAGTCCGCGCCGATTTCCGAAGAAATCTTCTGCAGTTCGGCAAGAGGCAATTCAATCCAATTTTTGCCCTGCTTTTCGGCTTCGCGAAGGATTTTTCCAACCAGATCGTGGGCCTGGCGGAACGGAATGCCTTTGCGAACTAGATAGTCGGCGGCTTCGGTGGCGAGCAGGGCAGGATTGGCGGCGAGTGCGCGGAGTTTGTCGTCACGAAATTGGGTCGTCGTGACGGCGCCTGAGGCGACCGCGAGCATATCCGCGACTTGATCGTGCGCTGAGAAGAGGGCTTCCTTGTCTTCTTGTAAGTCGCGCTGATAGCTCGTCGGGAGACCTTTTAGCGTAGTTAGCAGCGAGATGAGAGCACCGGTGATGCGGCCGGTTTTTCCGCGGATGAGTTCCCATGCATCAGGATTTTTCTTTTGCGGCATGAGGCTGCTGCCGGTGGAGTATTCGTCGGGAAGGATGACGTAGGAAAACTCCTGGGAGGCGAAAAGAACGAAATCTTCTGCGAGGCGAGAGAGATGGATAGCGATTCCCATGAGAGCGAAAAGATAGTCGAGGGCGAAGTCGCGGTCGCTGACGGCGTCGAGACTGTTGGCGGTGATTTTGGAAAAGCCAAGATCGCGGGCGATGGCATCGCGATTGATGGCGAAGGAGTTTCCCGCGAGCGCGCCGGAACCCATGGGGCACGCGTCCGCGCTGGCGGCGGCGTTTTGCAAGCGAGTGATGTCACGCGTGAAAGCTTCTGCATGGGCGATGAGAAAATGCGAGAGCAAGATCGGCTGCGCATGCTGCATGTGAGTCATGCCCGCCATGGGCACGCCGAGTTTTGCTTTGGCTTGCATGAGCAACGAGTTGCAGAGAGCAAGAACTCCGCGCTTCACTTCAGAAACTGCGTCAATGACGAAGAGGCGGAAATCGGTGGCGACGAGTTCGTTGCGGCTGCGGCCGGTGTGGAGTTTCCAGCCGAGAGGGCCGAGTTCTTCAACGAGGGCTTTTTCGACGAAGTGATGGACGTCTTCGGCGTCGGCGCCCGTTTTTTCGAACCAAGCGGGATCGGTTTTGGCGCGTTCTTCGATTTTGTCGAGAGCGGCGAGGGTTTGCCTTACTTCAGTGGCGGTGAAAATGCCGGTGGGTTCGAGGGCTGTGGCCCAAGCGCGGTCCACCGCGATTTCGTAAGGCAGCAAGCGACGATCGAACGAGAACGAGCGCTGGAAGACGTCAAAGCGCGCGTCGGGCGCTTTGTCGAAGCGGCCGCCCCAGAGTTTGTCGTCCTTGCGTTCGGCCATTCAGGAATTGCCTTCGGCTTTGGCTTTGGGACGGACAGTGACAGGAAGCGCGAAGAGATTGATGAAGCCTTCGGCGTCCTTCGGGTTGTAACGGCCCATGGTGAAGCTGGCCAGATCGGCGCGATATAGCGAGAAGGGCGATTTGCGACTGGTGACGTTGAGCGAGCCCTTAAAAAGTTTGAGGCCGACGGACCCGGTGACGCGCTCCTGCGAAACGTTGAAGAAGCCGTCGAGGGCTTGACGCTGCGTGGAAAACCAGACGCCGTTGTAGACGAGTTCGGCGTAACGGACAGAAAGCGATTGCTGCAAGTGCGCGGTTTCGCGATCGACGGTGAGGCGCTCGAGTTCGCGATGGGCGGTGACGAGCAGCGTGCCGCCTGGAGTTTCGTAGGCGCCGCGGGACTTCATGCCGACGAGACGGTTTTCGACGAGGTCGGTACGGCCCACGCCGTGGCGCGCGGCGATTTCGTTGAGCGTGTTGAGGAGGTCGACAGGACCGAGTTTTGTGCCGTTGACGGAGACAGGCGTGCCGGATTCGAAACCGATTTCGACTTCTTCGGCTTTGTCCGGAGCTTTTTCGGGAGAAACGGTCCATTGCCACATGGCTTCGCTGGGAGCGTTGGCCGGGTCTTCGAGTTCGCCGCCTTCGTGGCTGAGGTGCCAGATGTTGCGGTCGCGGCTGTAGATGTTCTTTTTACTTTGCTCGATGGGGACGTTGTGCTTTTCGGCGTAAGCGATGGCGTCTTCGCGGGAGTCGATGTCCCATTCGCGCCAAGGAGCAATGATTTGGACATTGGGGGCGATGGCTTTGTAGGCGAGTTCGAAGCGAACCTGGTCGTTGCCTTTGCCGGTGCAACCGTGGGAAAGGCCGTCGGCGCCGAGCTTGAGCGCGATTTCAGCTTGGCGCTTGGCGATGACGGGACGCGCCATCGAAGTGCCGAGCAAGTAGGTGTGTTCGTAGACTGCGCCGGCGCGTAGCGTGGGCCAGATGAAATCGCGGACGAACTCTTCGCGCAGATCTTCGATGGTTGCGGACGAGGCGCCGGTGGCGAGCGCTTTTTTGTATGCGGCCTGGAGATCTTCCTGCTGGCCGACGTCGCCGATCATGGCAATCACTTCGCAACCGTAATTTTCCTTGAGCCAGGGAATGATGATGCTGGTATCGAGGCCGCCGGAATAGGCGAGCACGACTTTTTTCGGTTTTGGAGCAGTTCTATTCACAATTCCTCTTTCGTGTCTGGAGATATGCGTAGTTTAGGACAACACAATTTCAAAGCGACAAAAAATCTATCGATAGAGCGTTTGCAGAATCGCTTTCTGGACGTACATGCGATTTTCGGATTGGTCTAGAACGACCGAGCGTGAGCCATCGAGCACTTCGTTGGTGACTTCGTAACCGCGATGCGCGGGTAGGCAGTGCATGAAAATGGAATCGCGGCCGGCGAGCGCCATCAATTTGCGATTAACTTGATAGGGTTTGAAGACTTCGCTGCGAACTTTTTCCTCGGCTTCGAAGCCCATGCTGGTCCAGGAATCGGTGTAGACGGCTTGCACGTCAGTGACAGCTTCGCGGGGATCGGTGAAGAGTTCGATCTTGGCTTTGGTTTCTTTCGCGACGCGTTTGGAATCGGCAATGACGTCGGCGTCGGGTGCGTAATTTTCCGGAGTGGCGATGCGGAGGTTAACGCCGAGACGCGCGGCAAGATAGGTGAGGGAGTGGCAGACGTTGTTGCCGTCGCCGACGTAGGCGAGTTTCAGCCCTTTGAGCGAGCCGAACTTTTCTTCGAGCGTGAAGAAATCGGCGAGCGCCTGACAGGGGTGGAATTTGTCGGAGAGCGCGTTGACGACGGGGATGTCGGTAGTCGCCGCCATTTCGTCGAGGACGCGCTGTTCGTAAACGCGCGCGACGATGCCGTGTACCCAGCGTTCGAGATTGCGGGCGACGTCGGCGATGGATTCGCGTTCGCCGAGTCGGGCTTGCGTGTGATCAAGGAAAACGACGTGACCGCCCATGCTTTGAATTCCGACCTCGAAGGTCACGCGAGTACGGAGCGAGGGCTTTTCGAAAATGAGTGCGATGAATTTGCCGCGCAGCGTGTCGGCGTAGCCGGCGGGATTGGCCTTGATGTCCGACGTGATCGCGAGAAGCTCTCGCGTGTGCGCCGGACTCCATTCCGCTCCGGTGAGCAGATCGTTCGAGACCAGAACAGGCGCTGCCAAAGTTGTTGTCGCCATTTCGTCTTGTTACCTCACTGCGGCGTGAGCCGCGTGCCGCGCCGTTTCCGTCGCAGGCATAGATTTAGA
>DATLVG010000125.1:0-2341 GCA_035577625.1 Candidatus Dormiibacterota bacterium | reverse complement strand
TGGCGATCCAATCCAAGGATGGGCCACGCATCGTGATTTTGAAGCTCATTTCGCGGGAATCCCCTGGACAACGTAATATCTCCGATCCCCAAGTCCAGCAGACGATTCGCGACACGCTGCGCAATCACAAGGAACAATTGTTGCGGGCGGCTTACCTCACGATCGCGCGCGATGACTCACGCGTGACGAATTATCTGGCGCAGCAAATTATCGAGGCGGCGGGCAAATTGCCCGGCGCGGCAAAGACAGATTTCCCAGCCAAACCATCCGGGCACTAAACCACTTATTTTGCTTTTCAATCCTTCGGTTATTCCACCCAGGCAAGAACATCCCCGGCGTTGACGGGCTGGCCTTCCTTGACTTGAAGGCGCCCGACGATACCGCTCTTCGGCGAACGAATTTCGTTTTGCATTTTCATGGCCTCCACGACGAGAAGGCCCTGCCCGGCTTCGACTCTGTCTCCTTGGCTGACAAGGAGCCGAATGATCTTGCCAGGCATTGGTGCGATGACTTGTTGCCGGCCTTCCGCTTCGAGGGAGCCATGCTGCCGGCCGCGCCAGGCACGTGGATCGGCAACCTCGGCAGCGAACTCTTGTTCACCGACTTGGATTTTGAGCAGACCATCCGGCAGCTGCATGAAGCGAAGTTCGTAGGATTGGCCCTCGAGCAAAAGGGAGAGAGTGTTTGGATCAATTTCGACGGCATCGGCATCGACAGATCGTCCGTCCAGCGTGATTCTCAGGCGGCCGGCGTCGCGCTCTAATTCGACGGTGCGGAGCTTCTTACCGGAAGGGCCTGTGAGCCAGACTTCAAATTTCATGGCAGGCGGTCCAATTGTTGGCGACGGCCTTCCTGCTTCCATCGGGAAGGTTGAGACGAATCCTGGCTTGAAGAGGATGGGCCGGAATTCCGCTGTGACTGGTTCGCTTGCCAAAGAGCGGCGCCAATAGCGGCGGCATCGCTGGCGTGGTCCGAAGGTGCGGGCTCGAGGGAGGCCGGAGTTGCAGAAGGCGCACGATGAAGTAATTCGTCGAGCCACTTGGTGTGTATGTCGCCGCGAAGAAAATCGGGCTCGGCGAGAATGCGGCGGAAGAGGCCAGCGTTGGTCTTGATGCCCGTTACGGTGTACTCCTGAAGGGCGCGACGCAGACGAGCGATAGTCTCTTCGCGGCTGTTTCCCCAGGCGATCAGCTTGCTCAAGAGAGGATCGTAATCCATCGGCACGGTCCAGCCTTCGTAAACGCCTTCATCTAGGCGGATGCCCGGGCCGCTGGGCGCATGGCGCGAGAGAATTTTTCCGGGGGAAGGGAAAAAATTGTTTTCAGGATCTTCGGCGTAGAGGCGGACTTCCATGGCGTGGCCGCGGGGAGTGATGGTCTCCCAGGCAAAGGGAAGGCGATGGCCGGCGGCGATGGCGATCTGCAACTTGACGAGGTCAAGACCGGTGACTTGCTCCGTAACGGGATGCTCGACCTGAAGACGCGTATTCACTTCCAGAAAATAAAAATTGAGATTGGCGTCGACCAGAAACTCCACCGTTCCGGCGTTTACGTAGCCACCGGCGCGCGCGAGGCGGACGGCAGCGTCTCCCATTTTCTTGCGCAACTCCGGCGTCATGACGAGCGAGGGAGCCTCCTCGATTACTTTTTGGTGGCGGCGCTGAACGGAGCATTCGCGTTCGCCGAGGGAAACGACCCGGCCATGAGTATCGGCAAGGATTTGCACCTCGATGTGGCGGGGCTTTTCCAGATATTTTTCGAGATAGAGGCGGGAATCGCCGAAAGCATTCAGAGCTTCCGAAGACGCATCACGCCAGGCGGGGGCAAACTCGGCATCGCGAGTGACAACGCGCATGCCTTTGCCACCGCCTCCGGCGACGGCTTTGAGCATCACAGGGTAGCCCATGTTTTGGGCCAGGGCCTGGGCATCCTCGGGATTCTCGATGGGATCGTTTGCGCCGGGAACGGTCGGCACATCGGAACGTCGCGCGAGCTGGCGGCCGGCGGTTTTCGAGCCTAAGGCTTCCATGGCTTCGGCGCTCGGCCCGATGAAGGTGAGGCCTGCGTCCGCACAGGCTCGCGGAAGCGCTGCGTTCTCCGCGAGGAAGCCGTAGCCAGGATGGAGGGCGTCGCAGCTAGAACGGCGCGCGACGTCGATTATCTTGTCAATGCAAAGATAACTTTCGCGCGAAGAAGCGGGGCCGATCGGATAGGCTTCGTCGGCAAGGCGAACGTGGAGCGATTTGCGATCGACGTCGCTGAAAACCGCGGCGGAGCGGATGCCCAACTCGCGGCAGGCGCGCAGGATGCGCACGGCGATTTCACCGCGATTGGCAATCAGT
>DATLVG010000124.1:0-2963 GCA_035577625.1 Candidatus Dormiibacterota bacterium | reverse complement strand
GGCGCGTCTGCGGGCTATCGTGAGCGCGGCGCACAAGCGCGAACAATTATTGAAAGCGGCGGAAATTCTCGAGCAGGTGGCGAAGCCGCTGGGAATCGTGTCGTAGCGTTCGTGAAGTTCCGTGTCCTGATCGTCGGGATTCGCTCGAAGGAAATGCTCATGCTTGCAAGAAAAGTGCCGTTGTTGTGCGTAATTTTTCTGGCAGGACTGATGTTGTCCGCGCGGTCGCAAGCCCAAGACAAAGCTTCCGCTGCCGGAAATGGTGCTCCCTCTGTGAGCGGACTTGGATTCACCGCAGATCTCGATGGGACGCTTGATTCAAAAAAGGCGAAGCTTGGCGACGCGGTTGTGGTGCGATCCACGGAAGCGTTGAAAGCCGACGGCAAAGTGATTTTTCCTAAGGGAACGAAATTCACGGGGCACGTTACACAATCGTCGGCGCGAGCGAAGGGCGGCGCGGACTCGGTGCTGGCCATTCAGTTCGAAAAGGCCGTGTTGAAGAACGGCGAGGAAGTGCCGGTGAAGCTGACGATCAGGGCGATGGCGCCGCCGACAAGGTTCGAACCAGGCGAGACGCCCGGGCGGGACCCGATGGCCGGCGTAGGAGCAGGCGCGACGTCGTCACCGATGACAGGCAGCCGAAACACCGACACGCGCCCCGACGCAGCCGCGGGAAACCAGCGAGTTGGCGGCAATGAAGCGAGCGGGAACGGCGGTTTGAATGAAGGTGGACAATTGACGCCGGCGAGCCGTGGTGTTTACGGAATGACAGGCTTGCGCCTCGCCGAAGATACTTCGAAAGAGATTCCCGTGTCGGCGGTGATTTCGAGCGGGAAAAATGTTCATCTCGACGCTGGAACGCGGATGCTGCTGATCCTGCGGTGACCCGCTGAAGCGAGTAAACGCAGCGTCTTACCAAGAAAAAGAGCCAAATCTGGCCGAGTAAATTCTCATGGGTATGGCGTAATTTCGCGTGCCCTGGCGCGCGGAATACGATACGCGCTATCGTATAACATACTGAAAATAAACCACTTATTTATTGGCAAAGGGTTTGCGCAATCAAACCCTCGGAGGGATACCCCTATTCACAGGGGCTAGATTCCAGTTCGGCGTGAGACGGGGATTCATCAAGAGGAGAGATCACTATGGACCGCAAATTCCTAACACTTTTTGGCGCGGCGTTTCTGGCGATGGTGGCAAACGCGCAAACGCAAGCGGGGGCTCAGGCCGGGGCGCAGGCGGATGCAAGTGCGAGTACGAAGCCAGCGTCGGCGAACGCGTCGGCTTCGTCATCGAGCGCAGTACAAAGCAACGGATCGAGCGCGACCATCGCCGACGGCACGGCGATTAACGCGGCGCTGAGTGGACCATTGGACTCAAAAAAAGCGAAGCCGGGCGATGAAGTAACAGCACGCACGACGGAAGCAGTGAAGGCGGAAGGAAAAACGGTGGTGCCGAAAGGCGCGAAGCTCGTCGGGCACGTGACGCGTGCGTCGGCTCGCGGCAGAGGCGATGCGGAATCGGCGCTGGGGATCGCGTTTGATAAAGCGATTCTGAAGAACGGCCAGGAAGTCGCATTGAATGGAAGCATCCAGGCACTGGCTAGTGCTGAAACGGCCGCGCGCGCGAGTGGAGCCGATCTGGACGCCGTGAGTGATGTGGGCGCCACCGGTGGTGGCCGTGCGATGAGCGGCGGACGCGGAGCACTGGGCGGAGTAACGTCGACGGCCGGCGGAGCAGCGGGAACCGTGACGAACACCGCCGGAAGCGCGACGAGCGCTGCAGGTGGAGCGGTGGATGCGACGGCGCGTACGACCAGCGGCGTTGCCGGCTCAGCGGGCGGAGCAGTCGGCGGCGTGAATGCGGCGGGGCAGTTTGCGTCGAACAGCCGCGGCGTGTTCGGGTTGAATGGACTGAACCTGAATGCGGCTGGCTCGAACAGCACAGAAGGCTCGCTGATAACTTCCAGTGGGAAGAACGTTCGCCTCGATAGCGGCACGCGCATGCTGATCGTTTCCGGCACGCAAGCCGGAGAAACAAAATCGACTGGCGCGGGTGCACAAAAACCTGAACCGAAACCGAATTCCCAAAAGCAGAAAAACCAATAATCATTAATTTGGGAAAAAGGGCCGCCCGGGAGGTCACCACGGGCGGCCCATTATTTTTTTGGTCAAAGGCCTCTAGCGACGGGGAGCGAAGAGCGTTTGCTATACTCGCCCGATGCCTTCTGATCGAAAGAAACTGTTTCTTGTGGATGCGATGGCGCACATCTACCGTGCGTTTTTTGCGCCGATGCCGATGCGGCTGACTGGGCCGGGCGGCGTACCCACGAATGTTCCCTACCTGTTCGGAAATATCCTGAAGCGTCTTATCAAGGACTATCAGCCGGATTACATCGGAATTGTTTTCGACCCGCCGGGCGCAACGTTCCGCGACAAGCTTTTTGAAAAATACAAAGCGCAGCGCCAGCCGATGCCGGATGAGATGCGCGTGCAGCTGCCGTACGTGAAACGCCTTTGCGAGGCGATGCAACTGCCGATCCTGGAAGTGAAGGGTTACGAAGCGGACGACGTGATTGGCACCATGGCCGTCAAGGGCGCGAAGCAGAACCTGGAGGTGCTGATCGTTTCGAACGATAAGGACATGATGCAGCTCGTCGGGAAGAATGTACGCACGCTGCGCACGGGATCGGGCGGTGCGAAGGGCGACATTCTTGTCGACGAGAAAAAAGTGGAAGAAATTCTCGGCGTGCCGCCGGACAAAGTTGTGGACTATATGGCGCTGCTGGGCGACACGATTGACAACATTCCGGGCGCGAAAGGAATTGGGGAAAAAGGCGCGGCGGAGCTCATTAACAAATATGGAAGCGTCGAAAAGGCGCTGGATCACGCAGACGAAGTTCCCAATAAGCGGTATCGCGAGGCGCTGCAACAGCAACGCGAGCAAGTGATGATGTCGAAGCA
>DATLVG010000123.1:0-18361 GCA_035577625.1 Candidatus Dormiibacterota bacterium | reverse complement strand
GACCCATGCCCGACCGCCTTCCCTGGATCGCCGAAGCCCCCCCTTCGCGCCGTCTGCTCGACCTTGCGGAAAAAGTCGCTGCCGCCCCTACAACACTCCTCATCACTGGCGAATCCGGCTCCGGCAAAGACCATCTCGCGCGTCTCGTTCACGAACTCGGTCCGCGCCGCGACGCTCCGTTCCTCAAAATCGATTGCGCCTCGCTTCCGCCCGCGCTCGTCGAAAGCGAGCTCTTCGGTCACGAACGCGGCTCGTTCACCGGCGCTGTCGACCGCAAACTCGGCCGTCTCGAACTCGGTGGCGCCGGCACCATCGTCCTCGACGAAGTCGCCGCGCTTTCCCCCAACGCGCAAACAAAATTGCTCCGCGTGCTGCAGGAGCGCCAATTCGAGCGTCTCGGCGGCACCGAAACGCTGCACATCGAAGCGCGCCTCATCGCCATCACGAACACCGACCTGGCTGCCGCCGTCACCGCAGGCCAGTTCCGCGAAGATCTTTTCTTCCGCCTCAACGTTCTCCCCATCGTCGTTCCTCCGCTACGAGAACGCCGCGCGGACATCTTGCCCCTCGCCGATCATCTTCTCGCCGCACTCTGCATCATTCACCACCGCGAGAATTGGACGCTTTCTGATGCATTGCGCCGCCTCCTTGCCGCATATTCGTGGCCCGGTAATATCCGCGAACTGCGCAACGCACTTGAACGCGGCATCGTTTTCGGCAAAGGCCCTGAACTCACGCCCGAGGATTTTCCAGAAAATGTTCGCGCCGCTTCCGGTGGAACAGCTGTCCTTTCAGGTTTGCGTTCGCTTGAACAAATCGAGCGCGACGTCATCCTGCAAACGCTTGAAGCCACGCGCTATCACATTTCCAAATCGGCGGAGATCCTCGGCATCAGCCGCAAAACTCTCTTGGAAAAACGAAAAAAATACGGTCTGCAATAATCGGCCATGAAGATACGCTTGCTAGCACTGGGAAAAATTCGGCGCGCGGAACTGCGCACAGTCTTTGAAGATTACGTAAAACGCATTTCACATTCGTGCCCCATCGAAATAAACGAAGTGCGCGACGCTGAAGCCGCCATCAAGCGTCTCGACGCGGACCGCGCTGCAACAGCGCTTCTCCTTGATGCCGGCGGAAAAAAGCACGATTCCGAATCGCTCGCAAAATGGCTTGGCGATCAGCGCGACCGTGGCACGCGTGAAGTCATTTTCGTCTGCGGCGACGCTGACGGATTTCCCGATTCCTTGCGCCAACGCGTTTCGCAGAAACTCTCTTTGAGCGCAATGACGTACTCGCACGAACTCGCCCGCGTCATGCTTGTCGAACAGCTTTACCGCGGCTTCGCCATTCTCTCCGGCAGCCCGTACCCAAAATAGCCGAACTCGTGCAACACTAATTCTCCATGTCCATACGATTGATTCCAGACGACGACAAGCCGTACACCGCGATCGAAATTGCGCTCGAAGCGCCGCTGCCCGATTACGATATCCACGAAGTTGAACAGCCGACTCCGCGCGACGTCGACTCCATTCTCGTGTCGCAAGGCTTCCGCGATTTGATTGACGACGCGCGCGGCATCCTGCTGGAACTCATGGCTTCGCCCGCGGACATCGCAGGAATTGAGCCGGGAGAATCGCCGCTTGCGCCGCTGCACCTGACCGATCACGATCCATGCCACTTGGAATTGGTGCAACTGACCGGCGCGATTTGTCCGGGAAACGAAGACGACGTCTACCGCCCCGGTCTGTGGATCGTGATTCGCGACATGCGTTGCAAAGCGGGTTCACCGATGACGGAAGTGGCCCGCAAGCGCGTCGAAGGCATCGCGCGGCAGTTGATAAAGCGATTGGAACTCTAGGAAATTCAGAAAACATGCCGGAAGAAAAAGGATTGTTGATTGTTTATACCGGGCCGGGAAAAGGAAAGACTACCTGCGCACTCGGCACCGCGTTTCGCGCGGTCGGACAGGGTCTGCGCGTGTTGATGGTGCAATTCATCAAAGGCTCCTGGCATTACGGCGAGCTCGATGCGGCAAAAATGCTGGGCGACGACAAATTTGAAATTCGTCCGATGGGGCGCGGCTTCGTGAAAATCGGCGGCGCGGAAACCGATCCCGAAGACATTAAATTGGCGGAAGAATGCTGGAACGCGGGGCGAAGCGCAATTTATTCGGGGAAATACGATTTGGTGGTGCTCGACGAAATCAATTATGTGATCAGCTACAAAATGCTCGATCCCGAAAAAATTGTGGCGGCGCTGAAAGACCGCCCGGAACGAATTCATGTGATTTGCACGGGCCGCAACGCGCATCCGAAATTGATCGAACTTGCGGATCTTGTGACCGAAATGAAAGAAGTGAAACACCCGTACACGAAAGGCATTCTCGCGCAGCGTGGTATAGACTACTGAGGGCGCGAAGCCAGGGAACCGTGCATGGCTTGGTTTAAACGAGAGAAAAAAGGAATTGACGAAGCAACGCCGCCGGAAGAGCGGCGTGTGCGCACGGAAGGTCTTTGGACCAAGTGCGAGAGTTGCCGCGCGATTACGTTTCGCAAAGACCTCGAAGAAAATCTTTTTGTTTGTCCGAAATGCCAGTTTCATTTCAAGGTGAGCGCGACGCAGCGGCTGGAAATGCTGTTGGACGATCGCTGGACGGAACACGACAAGGGTATGGTGTCCACCGATCCGCTGAATTTTGTGGACACGAAGCCTTACGCGAAACGAATCAAGGAAGCGCAGAAAAAACTGGGAATGAACGACGCGGTGATCACCGCCGAGGGGCAGTTGAACGGCCGGCCAGTGGTCGTTTGCGCGATGGAATTTGGATTTATCGGCGGCTCGATGGGCGCAGTGGTCGGAGAAAAAGTGACGCGCGGGATTGAGCTTTCGCTTTCGACGCGGCAGCCGTTCATCGCGGTGTCCTGCTCGGGCGGAGCGCGCATGATGGAAGGCACCATCAGCTTGATGCAACTAGCGAAAGTTTCCGCGGCTCTTGGAAAGCTGGATGACGCGAAGTTGCCTTACATTTCGATTTTGACCGATCCGACTACGGGCGGCGTGACGGCCAGTTTTGCGATGCTGGGCGATTTGAATATCGCGGAGCCGGGGGCGCTGATCGGATTTGCCGGGCCGCGCGTGATCGAACAAACCATTCGGCAGAAATTGCCGGAGGGATTTCAGCGCTCGGAATTTCTGCTCGAACACGGATTTTTGGATGCAGTCGTGCCCCGCAAAGAATTGAAAGCGTTCGTCGCGTCCTCGCTCGATCTCCTGATTGGCTGAAATGAATTACGACGAGTCTCTGAAGTATCTTTTTTCTTTGGGACGGGAACTCGCCGCACCCACGCAGGCCGCTGCCGCAAAATTCGATTTAGAGAATATCTCCACGCTCGCGGAAGCCCTCGGCCATCCCGAGAAAAAATATCGCAGCGTTCACATTGCCGGAACGAATGGAAAAGGTTCCACGGCGGCGTTCACTGAATCAATTCTCCGCACCGCGGGAATCAAAACCGGTCTTTACACGTCGCCGCATCTGGAAAGAATCAACGAGCGGATCCGCGTAAATGGCGGAGAGATTTCCGACGCGGACTTTGCGGAATCGTTTACGAAAATTCAGGCGCTGATCGAAGAGTTGCTGGCCAAGGGGAAATTGCGGGCGCATCCGACGTTTTTTGAAGTGGTAACGGCGCTGGCGTTTGAGCATTTTGCGGGAGCCCGCGTGGAGTTTGCGATATTCGAAGTGGGACTTGGCGGACGGCTCGACGCGACGAATATAGTGAAGCCGGAAGTCGGGGTGATCACGCACGTTGATTTCGATCATGAGAGCTTTCTCGGCCATTCGCTTGAAGAAATTGCCGGAGAAAAGGCAGGAATCATCAAGCAGGGCGTGCCCTTGGTATTGGCGGAGCAGCGGAAGGGGGCGCGCGAAACCATTTTACGGCAGGCGATGAAATTGGGAGCGCCCGTCGTGGAGACGGAAAAGCGATATGCAATATTGGGTTGCTTAGCCAGCGATGAACGGATGCAAGCTGAGGTGGCAGAACGGGAGAGCGGTAAAACAATCCACGTCGCTCCAAGGCTTCGCGGGCGGTTTCAAGTGGGGAATGCGATCAACGCCGTTGCCGTCGCGCGCCTGTTGCAAGCGCGGGGAGCAAAGATTACGGATGATGCGATAGAGCAGGGAATTGCGAACGCGGTTTGGCCGGGGCGAATCGAGAAACTCTGGTCGAATCCGGACATTTATCTGGACGGGGCGCACAACCCTTCCGCGGCGCGGGAATTGGCGGATTTTCTGAAAGAGAATTTCATGGAGCGGAGCGTAACGCTGATTTTTGGCGCGATGCGCGACAAAGCCGTGGACGAAATCGCGGGCATTTTATTTCCGTTGGCCAGCGAAGTGATTTTCACGCAGCCGAAAATTTCGCGCGCGATTTCCGCGGAGCAGCTCGCGGAAATCGCTGGGGAGTATTCGGCAAAGTTTCGCGTAGTTTCAAGCGCGGAACGGGCGCTGGAGGAAGCGCTGGCTCATACGCCTTCTGGGGACGCGATATTCGTTACGGGTTCGCTCTATCTTGTGGGGGAGTTGCGGCAATATTGGAAGTCACGTTCGCGGGTTGCCGCGCGGTGATTGGCTGACATCGCGCCACGGCCGGCTTCAGAAAGCCAGCCCTGCAACGGCCGGAAAACGAGGAGGAACATTCGGTGGAACCAGCGGCGGGGAAAGATAAGACGTTGGGCGAGCATATACGGGAGGTTGGGTCGCCGGCGGCGCGGCTGATTGGGTTTGAAGTGCCGGAGTCCGGCGGCGGCCGAGCGGTGGTGACGCTGCAGGCGGGGCCGCAGCATGCAAATCCGATGGGAACGATCCACGGGGGTATTTTGTGCGACATCGCGGATGCGGCGATGGGGATAGCGTTTTCTTCGACACTGGAGCCGGGCGAGACGTTTACGACGGTGGAGTTGAAGATTAATTTTTTGCGGCCGGTGCGAGAGGCCATGCTGCGAGCGGAAGGAAAGGTTGTGCATCGCGGGCGGACGATTGGGTATGTGGAGTGCGATGTGGTGGATGAAAACGGGAAATTGATTGCGAAGTCGAATTCGACGTGCCTCGTTCTGCGCGGCGAAAAGGCTGCGGGAAGATAGAAGGGAGAGACGCCCATGGAACCAAAACTTACGCAAGACCCGATCACGCGGCGAGACTTCTTTGAAAGAAGCGTTGGTGCTTTGGCAAGTTCCACACTACTGCCTGGCGCGCTCGGTGAAGTAATCAGCCCGAATCTTGCATTGGCGAATGCCGATGCGAAGCCAAGGCCCGGGAAAATTGCTCTGGAAGAGCATTTTGTGATTCCAGAGACGTTGGGAGCGAGCTACGGCGCCGCGGGCAACGCCGATTTTCAGTTTCAATTGACGGACATCGCAGACAGGCGAATTGCCGAAATGGACCGGGGTGGAGTGGAAGTGTGCATCCTATCCCTCGTTGGGCAGGGCATTCAGGCTATTCCATCGGTGTCCCAGGCAATCGAAACGGCGCGTAAGGCGAATGATCATTTGGCCGAACGAGTGGGAAAAAATCCCAAACGATTCAATGGATTTGCTGCATTGCCCATGCAAGACGCTCAAGCTGCGGCAAAGGAGCTAACTCGCTGCATCCGAGACCTTAAGTTCTGCGGCGCCCTTGTGAATGGCTTCTCGCAGGTGAACCAGCCCGACTCCGTCGTTTTTTATGACGAGCCTTCTTACAGGGACTTTTGGGCCACGGTTCAAGAGCTCGATATGCCGTTCTATCTGCATCCGCGATCGCCACTCCCCAAGAAGTACGCGGTCTATGAGGGCAATGACTGGTTGAGCGGTTCGATTTGGGGGTTTACGGCGGAAGCGTCAATCCATGCTCTGCGGCTAATGGGCAGCGGTCTGTTTGATGAGTTTCCCAAACTGAAGATGATTCTTGGACACTTGGGAGAGGCGCTACCTTGCAGCGTTTGGCGCATCGACAACCGAATCGCGAGGACGCTGGCTGCGAGGCCGAAGGCAAAGTTGCCGATCGGACACTATTTGCGGGAAAACTTTTACATCACGACGAGCGGCAACTTCAGAACACAAACCCTGACAGAAGTAATGCAGGAAGTTGGCGCCGACCGCATCCTGTATTCGGTCGACTATCCATTTGAAGACATGGGCATCGCTGGCGAATGGTTCGACCGAACGGCAATCAGCGAGGCCGATCGGTTGAAGATCGCGCGTAAGAACGCTCAGCAATTGTTCCGAATCTAGTTCGTCAATACGTCTTGTTGCTAACTGTTTCCCATAACTTCATGGCGCGCGATAGACTTATGCGTTTCCGGGAATGCAGGATTTTGGTCGAGCGGAATGGTAAGTCAGGATTGAGAGACGTACATTTGCTGAGGGCGAATGGCTGAAAAGCGGAATAACAAGAGTCGCGGCGCGCTGGTAGGGATCATCATGGGGTCGACTTCCGATTGGGAGACGATGCAGCATGCGGCGCAGACGCTGGAAGAGCTTTGCGTGCCGCATGAGACACGCGTGGTTTCGGCGCACCGGACGCCAGATTTGCTTTTTGAGTATGCAGAGAGTGCGGAGAAGCGCGGGATTGAAGTGATTATCGCCGGCGCGGGTGGGGCGGCGCATTTGCCGGGTATGACTGCGGCGAAGACGGTGTTGCCGGTGTTGGGCGTTCCAGTGGAATCGAAAGCGCTGAAGGGGCTGGATTCGTTGCTGTCGATTGCGCAGATGCCGGGTGGAATTCCAGTGGGCACTTTGGCGATTGGAAAAGCGGGCGCGATTAATGCGGCGTTGCTCGCGGCGGCGACATTGGGCGCGAAGCATCCAGAGATTCGTGAAGCGCTGCGGAAGTTTCGGGCGAATCAGACAAAGAAAGTTTTGGCCACGCGCGATCCTGCGAAAGCGTTGCTCAGCGGCGCAACGAAAAAATCCACGAAAAAGAGCGCGAGGTAGGCGCGTGACGATTGGGATACTCGGCGGCGGGCAGCTTGGTTACATGCTGGCGCTGGCGGGCTATCCGCTGGGAATGCACTTTCGTTTTCTCGATCCTTCGCCGCAAGCGCCGGTGGGAAGAATCGCACACCGCGTGACGGCGGAATATTCGGATCACGACGCACTGGAGAAATTCGCGCACGGGTTGGAACTCGTGACGTACGAATTTGAAAATGTTCCGGTCGAGGCGGCGCGATTTTTGGCGAAGCATGTGCCCGTGTATCCACCGCCGGAGGCGCTGGAAGCGGCGCAGGACCGGTTGAACGAAAAGGCTCTGTTCAAGAAGTTGGGGATCGCGACGACTTCATTTGCTGAAGTGAACGGCGCCGGCGATGTGGATGCGGCAGTCAAGATGACTGGATTGCCGGCGGTGCTGAAGACGCGGCGCATGGGATACGACGGGAAAGGGCAGTGGGTACTGCGAACCCGGGAAGACGTGGAATTCGTTAAGCGGGAATTCCCCACGACACCGTTGCTGCTGGAAAATTTTGTGGCGTTCGAGAGAGAGGTTTCTGTACTCGCAGTGCGCAGCCGTTCCGGTGAAACCGCGTTTTATCCGCTGGTGGAAAATCATCATCGCGGGGGAATCCTGCGGTTGTCGATTGCGCCGGCGCCGAACTCGAGCGCGAAATGGCAGCAGGCCGCGGAGTCGGCGGCACGGCGCGTGATGGAAGAGTTGAATTACGTCGGAGTGCTGGCGATTGAATTTTTTGAATGCAACGGCGAGTTGGTGGCGAACGAGATGGCACCGAGGGTGCACAACTCGGGACATTGGTCGATTGAAGGGGCGGCGACGAGCCAGTTTGAGAATCATTTGCGGGCGGTGATGGAGTTGCCGCTGGGTTCGACGGCAACGCTGGGCGTTTCCGCGATGCTGAACCTGATTGGCGAGGTGCCAGAACCGGAGGATGTGCTGGCGATTCCCGATGCGCACCTCCATTTGTATGGGAAGTCCTTGCGGCCGGGGCGAAAAGTGGGGCACTTAACGCTGCGAGCGGCGAATTTCGGAGAGTTGAAAGACCGGTTGGCGAAATTGCCGGGATTTTTTCAACGGCCAGAGTTTTGTTTGCCGGGGCGCCCTGTCGCTACCGCCAGCTAGTGCTAACTCACTGAAAAACAAAGTGTTACAGGGGAATCCTCAGGCCGGATGGCTTGTGGTTGCCGCCCTTATGCGGCCAATGCTACGATTTGACGCTTCCCATGTCCCTCGAAAACTCCCACAAACTGCGGGTCGGCATTCCCTGGCGCACAAGCGAGGAAGAGCGAAACGGTGTGCGGGAGAAGCTTGAGAATTATTTCGCGGCAGTGCGGCGGGCAGGGGCAGAGCCGACAGAGATTTCGCTAAATCTTCCGGCCGAGAAACTTGCGGCACAAATTGAGGGGCTGGACGGGTTCGTCTTGCCGGGAAGCCCGGCGGATGTGGAGCCGAGCCGGTATGGGGCTGCGCGGCATGAGAAGACGAAGACTCTGGATCCGGCACGGGATCGGACGGACAGCGCGATTTTGGATCACGCGATTGCGGAGCGGAAACCGGTGCTGGCGATTTGCTATGGTTGCCAGATTTTGAACGTGCACCAGCGCGGAACGCTGGTGCAGGACATTGCGGCGCAGCGGCCGGGCAATGAAGTGCACGGGACTACGGATTTGGCGGCGGGAGTAAAGAAAGGCGACGCGGAGCATGACGCGACGCTGGCGGCGGGAAGCCGGCTGGCGAAACTCGCAGGCGCGCAGCGAGTGCACATTAATAGCAGCCATCACCAGTCGATTGACCGGCCGGGTGATGGATTGAGGGTGACGGCGCGGTCGGCGGAAGGAATTGTGGAAGGCGTGGAATTGGAAGACGAGCGCAACTGGGTGGTTGGCGTGCAGTGGCATCCAGAACGCATGCCGGAGGACGCGTTTGCGCAGAAAATTTTTGGGGAGTTTGTCGCGGCCGCGGAACGGAATCGCGCGACGATTGCTCCGAAATCGTAAAGGCACATGCGAAGCGTAGATTTTGCGCCCATTGCGGACGCGTGCGCAGGCCCCTACGGGGTGAACAAGAATGCCTGCGACACTGGATTTTTCTAAATTTCATTGGGGGAATCATGATTTCTTTGGCAGGCAAAGCTGCACTGATTACTGGAGGTTCGCGCGGGATTGGAGCGGCTGCCGTAAAACTGTTTGCGCAGGCCGGTGCGGACGTAATTTTCAATTACAACAAAGCGAAAGACGCAGCGGCTCAGATTGAAGCGGAAGCGAAAAAGCACGGAACGCGAGTGGAAGCGTTCAAAGCGGACGTGAGCAAGCATTCGGAAAACAAGAAACTGGTGGAGCAGACGATTGCGCGATTGGGGCGGCTGGATATTCTGGTGGCGAACGCGGGCGTGTGGAACGTGGACGATTTGCCGATCGAGAAGATGACGGAAAAGCAGTGGGACGAAATGATGCAGGTCAATTTGAAAAGCGTGTACTCGATTATTCATTTCAGCGTGCCGCAGATGATCAAGCAGAAGTCGGGGAAAATTATTCCGATTGCGTCGACGGCGGCGCAGCGGGGCGAAGCGTTTCACACGCACTACGGCGCGTCGAAGGGCGCAATTGTGAGTTTGACGAAGGGATTGGCGACCGAACTGGCGCGGCACGGGATTTTGGTGAACTCGGTGGCGCCGGGTTGGGTGGCGACGGATATGTCGAATCCGGTGCTAGACACGAAAGCGGGGCAGAAGATGGCGGCAGCGGCAATTCCGCTGGGCCGTCCGGCGACGGCGGAGGAGGTTGCGGGCCCAATTTTGTTTGCGGCTTCGGACCTGGCCAACTTCATGACCGGAGAGGTCATCAATGTAAATGGAGGCTCTGTTTTGTGCGGATAAGATTTTTAAATTGGGTGATGACGCTGGCGATTTGCGCCGGCTTGGCGGCTCCGCGCGGAAGCGCGCAGCAAGCGGAAACGATGATGCCGGAGCAGAGCGCGGCGAAGGCCAAGCAGGTGCTGAAGCAATTGATCAGCGCGATGGGCGGTGACGCGTATTTGCAGACGCGGGAAACGGATTGCACGGGGCGGCTGGCGCAGTTCGAACACAATGGGGATTTATCCGGGTACACGAATTTTCGCGACTACTGGCATTTGCCGGACAAGAATCGAACCGAATATGAAGTGAAGGGCGCGAAGGGCGGGCTGCTGGGCGTGTTGATCGGCAGCATACCGTTTAAAGGCGGTACGATCATTGAGATGTACAACGGCGACGACGGATGGACGATGGATCGCAGCGGCGTGAGCGAGCAGTCCGCAGTGAATATCGCCGATTTTAAGGAACAAACGAAGCGTGACATCGATAATGTGCTGCGGTTCCGGTTAAAAGAAGAGGGAATGCTGTTCCGATACGGTGGAATGGATCTGGTGGATATGAAGCCGGTGGAGTGGGTGGAATTGGTGGACCGGGACGACCGCACGTTTCGCTACGCAGTGTTGCAAAGTTCGCATCTGCTGGCGCGGAGCATCGTGATTACGAGAGATGAAACGACACGCGAGCGAACGGAAGAAATCACGTCGTACGGAAATTATCACATGCAAGGGCAGGTGATGGCGCCGCTGCAAGTGGAGCGAAAGCGCGACGGGCGGAGATTATTTCAGGCATTTTTCGATGCGTGTAGCTTCGACCAGCATTTTCCGCCGGATTTTTTTACGAAGGCGTCGCTCGAAAAGAAATATTCGGAAAGTTTCAGCAAGAAGGACCGCGAAAAGGCCGCGAAGCAACGAGAAAAAGAAGAGCGCGACAACTAGTGGGTAACGCGGCCGTCTTGCCGCGAGGGAATTGCAGGATTGAAGTTGGCGGGAATGCCGCGCTAGACTGCAACCCTCGCCATGCAGCTGACTCCTCGCCAAAAACACGCACTGGAAGCAATTTGCGAAACATTTTTTCCGAGCAGTGACGGCTGGCCCTCGGCTGTGGAAATGGGTGTGCCTGGGGCGTTGGCGGAGGCGCTGGACTCTAACCCGCGGACGCGCGACCGGGCTCAATTTCTGAATTTGCTGGATATTTGGGATTCGAAGCTGCATGGATTTTTGCTGGCGGGGGAGTACGAGCATTTTTCGAAATTGAATCGGGATGTGCGCGAAGGAATGCTGCGGTCGTGGGCGGATAGTTCTCTCGGTAAGCGGAGAGCGGCATTCCAGACATTGCGGAAAGCGATTGGGTTCTTGTACGTGATGTTGCCGGAAGGCGGCGGGACCAGCCGCGTCTGGAGGAAGATTCGATTTCCCGGACCGCTGGGAGTGCAAAGGCCAGCGGCTGCGCGCGGATTGAAAGTGATTGTGCCGGAGAAAGAGACTTCACTCGCGTGCGATGTTTGTGTGATTGGATCCGGCGCGGGCGGAGGAGTTGCGTCGGCGGAGCTGGCTGCGGCTGGAAAAGATGTGTTGGTGGTGGAAGCAGGGATTTACTACGACGACGCGGATTTTGATGGAGCAGAGCTCGCGGGATTTCAGCGATTGTACCTGGAAGGCGGATTTGCGGGGACGCAGGATCAGAGCGTGGGATTTTTGGCCGGCGAGTGTTTGGGCGGTGGGACTGTAGTGAATTACTGCACGTCGTTTCGAACGCCGGACGATGTGCGTGAAGAATGGGCCGGGGCAGGGGCGAAATGGATTGCGGGCGCGGGGTACACCAGGAGTTTGGATGCGGTGTGCGAGCGGCTACATGTGAATCGCGAGCAGAACCGGATTTCGGCGCGGGAGCGGGCGCTGGAGTGCGGGCTCAAGGCGCTCGGTTGGCATGTGGACGCGATGCCGCGAAATGTGACGGGGTGCGATCAGGGAAAAGTTTGCGGGTACTGCGGATATGGATGCGCGATCGGCGCCAAACAGTCGACGACGAAAACGTGGCTGGCGGATGCGCAGGCGAGGGGTGCGCGGATTTTGACGGGGACACGTGCGGAGCGGGTTCGCATCGAAGCGGGCAGGGCGACGGGGGTGGATGCGGTTTCGAAAGGCGGGCATCGGGTCAGCGTGAAATGCAAAGCAGTGGTGGTGGCGTGCGGGGCGATTCATACGGCGGCGCTGTTGCTGCGATCGGGACTCGACAACAAACACATTGGGCGGCACCTGCATTTGCATCCGGTTTCGAACGTGTGCGGCATTTTTGAGGAAGAGATTCGTCCGTGGGAAGGGACGATGCAGGCGATTTATTCGGATGAATTCCGGCAGATGACGGGAAACTACGGCGTGAAGTTCGAGACGACTGCGCTGCAGCCTGTGATCGCGATGGCGCCGCTGCCTTGGAGGAATCCGGGGCAATGTCGCGAGTTGATGGAGAAATTTGGAAATACGTCCGCAATTGGCGTGCTGTTGCGGGACCGCTTCGGCGGGCGGGTAAAAATCGATTCGGAGGGGAATCCGGTTTCGCACTATTCGCTGTCGGAGTTTGACCGGGCGCATTTGCGGCGCGGGTTTTTGGGGGCGGCGCAAATTCTGGAAGCGGCCGGCGCGAAAATGATTTACTCGCCGCATGCAAAGTTCTGTTCGTATGAGCCCGGGAAGAGAGGCTCCATTGAAACGTTTGAACAGGAGATGGACCGCGCCGGCTGGGGTAACGGCGAGGTTTCACTGTTTTCGTTTCACATTATGGGAACGGCGCGGCTAGGCGATTCGCTCGCTACAAGCGCGACGAATCCCGACGGAGAGACGTGGGAAGTGAGAAATCTATACGTAATGGACGGCGCATCGTTTCCGTCCGCGTCCGGCGTGAATCCGATGATTTCCATCGAAGCGATTGCGCATCGCAATGCGCGGGCGCTCGCTGCAAAACTTACTTCGAATTGATGTACTTCCGGCCCTGCTCGTCCAAAAGTTCCAGCGGAAGCGCGCCATCGCGCAAAACCACGTCATGAAATTCGCGGATGTCGAATTTGGGGCCGAGTTTCAATTGGGCTTCTTTGCGCAGCTTCATAATTTCCAGTTGGCCCATTTTGTAGGCGAGCGCTTGGCCGGGCCACGAAATGTAACGATCGATCTCGGCGACAGATTCCTGGGGCGCGTGCTCCTGGAAAAAGGCGAGCGCTTGTTCGCGCGTC
This sequence comes from Candidatus Dormiibacterota bacterium, assembly GCA_035577625.1. Lineage (GTDB taxonomy): Bacteria > Acidobacteriota > Terriglobia > Acidiferrales > UBA7541 > Acidiferrum. The sequence goes on along the minus strand of DATLVG010000123.1, from coordinate 5,299 downwards.
CAACCCATGGAGTGAATACCGGTGTCCACGACCAAGCGGACGGCGCGGAAGCGTTCGCTGGCGAGTTGGCCGAAACGGTCGTAAGGATCCGTATAGAGACCCAACTGCCCTCCGAGCGATTCAACGTACAGTGCCCAGCCTTCGGCGTACGCGCTGTTGCCATAAAATCTGCGGAATTCCGGCAGACCGGTCATAGAACGCGCGACCGCACCTTGAAAGACGTGACCCGGCACGGCTTCGTGTAAGACGAGAGCTTGTTTGTCGTAGCGAACCTGCTTTTCCGGTTGATACGTATTCAGGTTGAACCAGCCGGGCGTGCTGCCGTCGGGTGAAGGAGCTTGGGCGTTCGTGGCGGTTGCAGCTTCGCGGTCCGACGGAATGGGACGGACGCCATAAAGAAGAATTGGGATGCGTTTGAAAAGAGTCGGCAATTGCGGCTCGATAATTTTGGCGACATTGCGGGAATAGATCAGCATGTCCTCTTTTGAACGGAAATGCTGTTCGGGCATTGCGTCGAGTTTTTTCTCGAATTCGGCGAGCGTTCCGTTAAATCCAGTTTCGTGGGCGGTGGCGAGCATTTCCGCTTCGAGCCGCTGGAGTTCGGCTTCGCCGGTCTTGTGGATTTCTTCCGGAGTTGCCCTGGTGGTGGTGAGCCGCCGGACGAGAATGGCGTAGGCTTCCTTGCCGCCGGGGGCGCCGCCGATACCGTCGGTTTTACGGACGTGCGGCGCGTAGGTCTCTTTGATGTATTTTTGCAGCTTGCGCCAGGCGGGAAGAAATTCGGTGTCGTACGCCGCCTCGGCGTCGGCGCGCAGTTTGGCTTGTTCCTGCGGCGTGAAGTTGGAGGGGAAGTTGCGGAAGGGAGCGAGAAGCGCTGAGTCCTTTTTCTCTTGCGCCACTTGCGCGTCGATTTGTTTGGTCACGCGGTCCACGACGATGGCGGGCTGCGTCAAACCTTCCTGAATCGCTTCGTCGAGAATGGCGAGGTTCTGGTCAATGAGAGCCGGGACGCCATGGAGGCGGGCGAGAATATTTTGATAGTCCTTGAGCGTGCGAGCGGGCATGCGGTCCATGGTGAGATAGACGCGATTGTGAAAGCCGTAAAGCTGGCCGACGCGGAGAAGGTGTGTGCTGATGTCGTTGGATTCGATCTGCGAAGTGAGTTCGTAGTTCAGCAGGCGAGCGCTGAGCTGATCCTGCTCGGAGAGCTTTGAGAAATCGTACTTGTTGAGATCGGCGAGGCGCGAGCGGAGATGGGCGAGATGCGCGTCGCGGCCGGCCTTCGACAGGTCGCTCCAGCGATCGTCATAGTCGTGGCGGCCAACGCCGGTGGCGTTTTCCGGCTCGTCCTTCAGACTCTCCTCAAAATAGCTTTTGAAGAAGTCCTGGATGGGCACAGCCGGCGACTGAGCGGAGGAGTGGGCAGAGAAGAACAGGGAACAGGCAAGAAGTATAACCAATCGAGCGGTCAGCAAGGTTTTCATGATGGCCTCATTTGCGGAGAGGGATTGTACAACAGGCTGGCTTCGGCCGGGGACGTTCGCGAGCGGGCGCGGCGATTTGCCATTTACCTTTTGCCAAAGCGTTCTCAGAAAGGCAAGAAATGGCAAAAAACCGCCAGGGTGCAATTCCCGCAAGAAACAAAGGTTTGTACTACAATCGCGCCCTACGTCCCCGGTAGAATCTAAATTGACCGTTCAAGGCCACGACTCCGGCTGCGACACCTGCGGCAGAGAGAGTGGCAAACGGCGGCGCCAGCTGGGCGCCGGCAACGCTTCCCTCTACGGGGCAACGACGTTGGGTACACGCATCTTCAAATACGCGGCGAAGCGCCGTTCGACGCGGGGCTTCAGCCTCGTCGAACTGCTCGTGTCGGTAATTATCCTGGTGATTTTGGCGGCGATTTCCGTGCCGACTTTGCTGCAGGCCTACCGGTCGTATCAACTGAGCGACGCGGCGTCGAAATTGTCCGGGATGATGAAGACCACGCGGTTCAGCGCCATTCGAAAGAACACGCCAATTAGCTGTGTGGTTCAGCAGAACGGAACGTCGTGGACGGTCTGGGCGGATTTGGACAATGACGGCAACGTGGAAACGACCGAGCCACAGATTCTTATCACTGGATTGGTGCAGATGCTGGACGCAGGCTCGGTGCCGCCACCGGATGCGATTGTGACGGCGGTGGGCCCGGCCAGTCCGGGGATCAACGTGCTATCGCCCGGCAACGCCGCAGTTAGGTTTGACCAAAGGGGAGCGCGGCAGTTTCCCGGAGCGCCATCGGTGGATGTTTTTTACCTCGGGAATACTTCGATCGGCGATTTGGGATTTCGCGCCATCGTGCTTATGCCGTCCGGAACCGTTCAGGTCTGGCGCGCGGGAGTGGGCGGCCCGTGGACGAGGGTGAGCTAAGGTGCAACGTGGGAACAAGAGGGAGCAGTTCACTGGCCTGCGGCGGAGATACGGGACAAGTTCGCGCGGCTTTTCGCTGGTGGAATTGCTCATCGCGACGGTCATTTTGTTGGTCGGCCTGGTGGGGATTGCGCAACTCGTTCCGGCTTCGATTTTGATTAACCAACGGGGCAGGTTGGATTCGACGTCGCTGGTGTTTGCGCAGCGTGAAATGGACCAGATGCTGGTGCACCCGTTGACGGATACCAGCTTTCTCGAAGCGAACGGCGCATTCTGCCTCGGCGGGTTCTGCAGCTTGGGCGACGCGTCCTCGCCGGGCACCGTTGAGGGCAACAACGTAATTTGGGTGAGCAACCGGCCGTTCATCGATTTCTCCGGAGCGGCAGTAGACAACTTCAGTTTTACGTACACCGACCCGAACGATCCCTTTGCCGTGACGTACGATGTGCGCTGGGCTGTTGTGACGACCGTAAATGGTTCGTCCATTACGGGCAAACGATTTTTCGTTGGTGTACGGCAATTGAACGGGAGCAATTTTGTTCCGGCGGTTACGCTGGACGCGATGATCGAACAATGAACGCGCGCAGACCAACTCGTGCCCGCGGATTTTCTTTAGTCGAGCTGATGACGGCATTGGCCATTCTGCTCATCGTCTGTGGCGTCGCGTTCGAGCTGTTGACGATTTCGATGAAGAAGTATCACTCCGATTCGCAGCTGTTGAACACGTTTCAAGAAGCGCGGTTTGGGTTGGACCAGATGGTACGCGACATCAACGATTCAGGGTTTCCTTCGCGAACCACCATTCAAGCGTCGTCCTCGCCTCCGTTTCAGCGCTATGCGGCGGCGCCGTTCGCGTGGGGGCCGGCGGGAACGTATCCCAATTCACCGTGCGCGATCGGGTCGAGCTGCACGACGCCGAACGGGTACGACATGATTGTCGAAACAGACATTGATCCACAGAACCATCTGGGAATCGTGGAATGGGTTCGTTACGAATTAATTGGGACGACGCTCTATCGAGGAGTTTTCTCGAAGAATAGCAACCCCGCAACCGATCCGGATGCAACAACAAGCGCGGTTCTGGTGCCGTACGTTCAGAACGTGATGAACAATCCTCCCGCGGCGCAACTAGCTACCCTGCAAGCGCAATATCCGGCGATGTTCCCGAGCGGTCCCGTTCCGGTTTTTCAATATTTCTGCGAATCGACGCCACAACCTATTGACTGCACGAGCACATCGCCCCCGCCAACGACAGACGATCCAGCGCACGTCGTAGCGGTGGTCGTAACGCTGATTGTGCAAGCGCCGACGTCGGACATGACGACCGGGCGGCTGCAACTTGTGCAATTGAAAGGCGAGGGGCGGCGGTTGAATCCGGATAACTGATGGTCGAGAAGAGGCCGGGCGTTTGATAGAGAAAAGGAAAATTCGGAGCAGGCGAAAACAGGCGGGCGTCGCTCTGTTGCTGGCAATTTTCGTTTTGCTGTTGGTCGCGGTCGTCGGAATTGCGATGATGGCCGCATCCGGCACGGAAACATCGCTGACTGCAAATTACCGGTCATCGACGTCCGCGTATTACGCTGCGCTCGCCGGACTGGAGGAAGGCAGGGGACGGCTGCTGCCAAAAAATCCGAACTATTTGAGTTGTTGTCTTCCGCCGTTCGGATCCACGTTGCCGCTGGGACACGTCATCTATATAACGAATCCTCTTGCTGGCGATCCGGTTACCGCCGATCCAACGAACTACGGAGATCCCAGAGCATATCCGGATACGGAGTACGCGACGGAGTTTCGTGATGCCTACAATCCGCCGTCGTCGATCACCAAAGTGCCATCGGTGCAGGTTCTAGGCGGGTTCGCGAATCCTTTGTACAAGTGGGTTCGCATCAACGGAATCGACGAAGAGGCAATTCTGGTTGACGTAAACAACTCGAATTCGGGATCGGATTGGTTTCCCCAACTGAATTTCGCCCAGCCGATCTATTTTGATGGAAAGAACCTGACACGGACGGTAACGCCATATCAGGCGTTCGCGATCACAGCACTTGCGGCGCTGCCGGATGGAAGCACAAAGGTGCTGCAATACGTTGTCGGCCCGGTGACTCTGCAAGTTCCGGTTTCGGCGGCGTTGACGATCGCTGGACCCGGCTCCGTCGGGAACATCGCGACATTCAATCCGCCGCCAGGTGCCACTTCGTTCTACGTGAATGGCAACGACCAATGTGCCACGCCGCAGCCGACGTTGCCGGGAGTGGGTGTAACAAACCCCAACGACTACACGAGCGTAAACCAAAGCCTTAAATCGCCGAGCCCGAACCAAGACCACTACATAGGCGCCGGAGGAACTTTGCCGAATGTTTCGCCGTCGCCGTATGTCCATCCTTATAACTCGACCGTGGATATGACCGACCCGATTTCACTTTCTCTTTTTTTACCGGTGGTTCAAAACGCCGCGGACTCAGTGTTAAACGGTCCGCGGACGGAAGCCGACATGCCGTCGGCAATGTCTTCGTCGAATCCGATGACGGTGTACGTGAATGGGGATCTTTCCCTGACTAGTTTCACGGGGTATGGACTGCTGGTCGTGAGAGGAAACCTTACGTACACGGGCGATTCAGGCTGGAAGGGAATTGTGATCGTGTTGGGTGGCACGATCACGGAGACTGGTTCGCAAGACGGCGGCGAATTTGATGGCGCAGTTTACTTGGCGAATCTTACGACCGGCGCCGCTGCCTTTGGCGCGCCGACGTACATTGTGGCGACGCCCGGAGGAAAGGGAGTGTATTACAACTCCTGCTTGGTAGCGGCTTCGCTGAAGCCGTTTGCGTACAAGGTGGTATCGTTCCGCGAAATTCCGTATCCGTGAGCAATTGGACGAGTTTTGGTGCGC
>DATLVG010000122.1:0-3158 GCA_035577625.1 Candidatus Dormiibacterota bacterium | reverse complement strand
GCGAAGCGATTGCCCGAGGTGCAAAAGGTTTTCTGGTTCGCCCGGTTTCCTGTCACGCGTTTTCATATGGAGAACGGACAGGCAGTGGTGGAGATTTCCGACGCACGCTTTCCGAGAATGCGGCCAGACCGGCCAGGTGGATTCACCTATCGGGTGCGCTTTGACGCAGAGGGAAACGTGAGTGCAAAAGGCTGGGCGAATCGCTAAGCAGTGGTTTTAGGCGGAATTGTCGAAGGGTAAATGACTACCTGCCGCCGCTCGCCCGAGCCAATGCTTTCGGTTCGAATTCCCGAAACTTCTTTCAACGCCAGATGCACGATGCGCCGCTCGCGAGACGACATGGGGTTAAGTTCGAACGGTTGGCGCGTTGCCAGCACGCGCTCTGCTGCGACTCGGGCGGTCATTCTTAATTCCTCAAATCGCAGCGCCCGGTAACCCGCGCAATCGATCTGAATCTTTTCGTGCCATTGCGGCTCGAGCTGTAAAACGCAGTGTGCCAGGTGTTCGAGCGACTTCAGCACTTCGCCACCGCGCTCCAGGAGCAATTCCTTGTCCGGACCATCCAAGTCGGCCAAAACTTCCGCTTCACCTTCGGCGGCAGACGCATTCTCCGGCAAGACGGACACCTGCAGGGTGAGCCGGAAGCCGCCCGCACGAATGGTGTCGGCGAGAAAATTCCGCAGCGCTTCGGCCGCGGCAGCGCGGTCGAGCTTGCCCTCGCGGATAGGCGGATTCTTCATGTGTCGCTCGGACGCGGTATCGTATGCCAAGCGGGCGGGATTCGCTTACGCTTTTTTCGCCTTGGCCGGCTTACCGGCGGGTACGATCGGGTGAGTGCGGTTCAGATAATACTGTTGCACGATGCCGACCAGGCTGCTCGTGAGAATGTAGACGGCGAGTCCTGAAGAGATCGGGAAAATGATGAACATGCCGGCGAAGGAAAGGGGCATGAACTTCATCATCGCCTGCTGCTGCGGATCGGTCGTCGTCATCGGCGTCATTTTTGTCGCAAGGTACATCGAAGCCGCCATGATGACCGGCAAAATGTAATAGGGATCCTTGGCGGAAAGGTCTGTGATCCAACTGAACCACGGCGCATGGCGCAGCTCGATAGCGTTGCGCAGAGCGGTGTTCAAGCCGATCCAAATCGGCATCTGGACAAGCATCTGGAAGCAGCCGCCGACGGGGTTAATGCCCTCGCGCGCATAAACCGCCATCACTTCCTTGTTCATTTCGGCTTTGCGCGGATCACGCATGGAATACTTTTTGTAGCGCTCGTTGATGGCTTTGATTTCCGGGGCGACGCGCTGCATCTTCAGCGTGGTTTTGTAGCTGGAGATGCGCAGCGGGAAGAGCAGCATGTTGATGATGAGCGTCATGGCGACGATCGCCCATCCCCAGTTCGGAATGTATTTTTGTAGCCATTTCATGCCGTGGAAGAGCGGGTCCGAAATAAATTCCAGCCAGCCGAAATTCACGAGCGAATGCAGCGGCGGATTCATTTTCTTGAGTACGTCGTAATCTTTCGGGCCAACGTACACGCGCAGCGCCGTCGGCGAGGCAGTGGCGGTTGCGATTTGAGGGACCGGCTCGGCTTCAGCTTTGCCGTCAATCTGTATGGGATGCCAGACTTTCCAATACCGCGCTTCCAATTTACCCTGTGGCGCGTTCGATTCGGGCAAAAAAACGGCCGCAAAGTAACGGTCTTCGATGCCGGTCCAATCTTTTCCGCCCAACCAGAGGCCGCGCGCTACTTTGTCCCAATCATCAACTTTCTTGTAAGGCAGCGCGTTGAGCTTTCCGCCGTCGCTATAAACGACGTTGACAGTTTCAATCGGACGCGGATTCGTAACGGTAAGGTCGCCGAAGCCGCCGAGCCAAGCGAGCCCCGCTGTCAGCGGCTTGCCGTCGAACCTTGCGCTGACTTCCGCCGTCGAAACGTAGCTCTCCTCAAAATGAAAGTGCTTCGTAATTTCGAGGTGGCCGTCGCTCCAAGTGAAGGTCAGGTTGGCCGGTGCCGTCAAGTCTCCGGAAGCGGCCGAGACATAAAGAGCGGAATTTGCAGCGTTTTCCAGATTTTGATCGTCGAGCGCAACGGAGAACGGCCAGCCGCCTACTTCCTTCGCCGTTTCAGCGTGCACAAGATCGAGTACCTTGCGCGGCTTTGAATCGTCCAGGTACTTTTTCAATTCCCAACTTTTTACCACGCCGCCGCGATTCGAAAACTCTACTCGATACAAATCGCTTTCGACGACGATCGTGCGCTCGCTCTTGTCGCCCAGCACGGCGGCCGACGGAGCTGCTTTAACAACGGCTGGCGCGGCACTGGCGGCTGCATTGTTCTGAGGTCCCGGCGCGGAAGGGGCAGCAGCAGCCGGCGGATTTGTTTGCGGCGTTTGCGCGGGCGGCTTCGGCGCGAAGAATTTGGCCCAAAGCAGAATCACGATGATGGAGAGGGCCGACGCGATAAAAATGCGTAGCTCGGGCCTTAAATCTTTCTTCTGGGGAGCTTCGCTCACGAATGTACCTCGGTCTTTTCGTCAACTGGATTCGGATTCTTTTCGTCCCAAGTCTCCGGAACGGGGTCATAGCCAAATTTTCTGGAAAGCGGATGGCAGTGCAGCAAACGTTTTGTTCCAAGCCACACGCCACGCAGCACGCCAAATCGCTCAATCGCTTCGTATGCATACATCGAACAGGTGGGTTCAAACCGGCAGCTTCCCGCGAAGAGCACAGAGAGGTAAGCCTTATAGCAGCGAAGCGCGAACAGCGCGGAGCGAACCGAGACACTCCGCGCCATTACGCGACTTTGAGCAGCCGCAGAAAATCCGCTTCCAACGCCGCGAAGGGCGCTTTCACCACAGAACTCTTCGGATGAATGACGATGTCCCATCCCGCGGGTAACTCCTCCCGGTGCAGCCGCGCGATCTCTCGCAAGCGTCGCCGGATTCGATTGCGCACAACCGCACCACCAAGAGCCTTCTTGATACTGAAGCCAAAACGGCTCTGCGGCAGGTTGTTCGCCTTTAGAAAAGCAGTGAAATGGGAACTCGAGCGGCGCTTCCCGGCTCGATACACGGCGTCAAACTGCGCCTTTTGCACCAGCCGCGCTTCGCGCGGATACTCCAGCCCGGCTTTACTCGGGCGTAAGGCGATGG
>DATLVG010000121.1:0-5346 GCA_035577625.1 Candidatus Dormiibacterota bacterium | reverse complement strand
AACTTGTCGCCAGGCGCGAATATCCCTATCGTTCGGAGTGGTTGCCTCACGACCGTTTACAACGAGATTTCCGCGGCGGGTGCCGCAACCGGCTGGCAGCGCCTAAAGCCGATAAAAGAACTTCTCTCCGTGGAAATCACTTACGGCGAAATTCGATTAGTCGCCGCGCATCGACGAGCGCAAACGGCGCAGTACCGGTCGGCGGATTGGCAGCCCGCGGGCAATCCAAATTTCGCGTTGAAGGATTTTGTGAAATTCGCGCTCGGTCTGCAGAGATCTTCGCGCGCGGAGCCGTTCGACGCTTTTTGTTAGTGTCCTGGCTTCGAGGCGACCATCGCGCGCAACAGCCATTTTTTCAATACCGGCACCGAATACGCCGGCAACTCTTCGAACGTTGCGCCCATGCCGATATTCGGCTGGTTGTAAACGACTTTGCCTTTCGCTTCGAAAAATTCGTGCTCGAAGAAAATCTTCAAGTGAATCGGCGTGCCGTCCGGCAATGGATTCACCATGTCGAAATAGCAGCCGTTCAGGCTGATCTCCGTGACGCGGATCTCCATCTTTATGCCCGCTTTTTCGTCAATCAGTTCCGCCACTGCCACAAACGGGTAGCGCGGAGTTCGGCGTCGATCCACAGTCACAGCGTCACCTCAGGGCTTACATTTTGGGGGCCGTGTTAGAGCGTTCTAAGGTCGCGAAAGCTCGATTTATCCCTTTATAACACGCCCGGAATGGCGTGGTGGCCTTCCTGTGTTTCGCTGCGTCGAACTTTACAACCCGTCTGCGGCGCGCTTCCTCTACTTTACCGGCGCAGTTTCGAACTCTTCCGACATCCAGGCCTTGAGTGCGTCCATGTTTTGCGCGCGGCCAAGGAAGCCTTTCACCAAGTCGTTGGCCGACTTTGATCCGCCGGGCTCCAGAACCAGGTGCCGGTAACGCGCCGCCGGCCCGGGCGCCAGCAAATCCTTGCGATCGAATTTCGTCACAAAATCTTCCGCAATCACCTTGTCCCACAAATACGTGTAGTACGCCGAAGAGTAGCCCGCCAGGTGTCCGAACGAAGCGTAGTCATGAATTCCCGGCGTTGGCGTAAACAAGTTATACCGTCGTTCGTCTGCCAGCACGGTCGTGTCCGGATCCACATCGCCGGGTTTGCGATTGTAGAGATCGAACGAAGTCGCCGTAAAAACATTTTGCCGCATCACCCAGCTCGCACGGCCAAACGCATCGGCACGGTTCATCCGCGCCACCAGCTCAGCCGGAATCGCCTCGTTCGTCTTGTAGTGCCTGGCGAACGTCGCCAGCACCTGCGGGCTGTGCATCCATTCTTCCAGCATCTCCGACGGCGCTTCCCCGAAGTCCGATTCCATGCTGATGCCGCTGATTCCCGCCCACTGCTGCGCGCTCAGCATCCAGTGCATCAAGTGGCCGAATTCATGGAAAAACGTCACGACGTCGCTGTAATCCATCAAACCGGGATCGTCCCCTGTCGGCACCGGAAAATTGCAAACCAGTACCGCTTCCGGCAGTTGCTTCCCGCGAATCCCATCCAGCACCGGAACCATTTCCGCGTGGCTGAACTTCCCTTCTCGCGGGTGCATATCCAGGTACAAGCGACCGATCATTTTTCCCTGATCGAACGCATCCCACGTTTCAACCGTCGGGTCCCATGCCGGCACACCGTGTTCCTGCTCAAACGTTAGTTGGAACAATTTCGCAGCCGTGTCGAGAACGCCTTTCTTTACGCGCTCGTACGGCAAATAGGGACGCACCGACGTCGAATCAAAGTTGAATTGCGACCGCCGCACCTGCTCCCGAAGCGAATAATTTTCGTAGTCCGCAACTTCCTTCGCGCCTGGTTGCGTCTTCTGCTTTTCCGCAACGAGTTGCTCGTATTCGCGCTGCGCCACCGGCCGCGCCGCCGTGTCCACCGACTGAATGAAGTCCGCGATGTTTTTGGCTGACTGGATCATCCTGTCCGCGGAATTGAAATCTGCCCACGAGGAATACCCGATGATCGTTGCGATTTCGTGCCGCGTTCGAATCATGTCCATCAGTACTTCTTTGTTTTTCGGGTAAGCGCGGTTGTCGAATTCCAAATACAGCCGCTTGCGCACCGCATCGCTCTTCGCAAACGTCAAAATCGGAAACACGTCCGGATAATTCGTTGTAAGTTTGATTTTTCCGTCCGGACCTGGCTTGTGCGCTTCGATGAAATCTTTCGGCATGCCGTCCAGTTCCGCGGCGGAATCAATCGTAATGCTCCGCTGATCGTCGGAAATGTTCCGGTCGTACGCCGACTGCAGGTCCGTCAATTTGTCGAAAAGTTTCTTCAGACGTCCGCGCGTCTCGTCGTCCTTATCGACGCCTGCCAGACGGAATTCCAGCAACTGCCGCTGCACATAATATTTCGTCGCGCTGTCCGCGCCGCTCAAATCGATCGCCGCCAGCGCCTTGTACACCCCTTGGTTGAGCGCCAGTGAAGATGCGGCCTCGCCCACTTTCGAAGTCATCGCCACTGCCGCATCGCGAAACTTCGCATCGGGATGAATCTGTTGCATCACGCCCGAAAGGTAACCCGCGGAATTGTATTGGCGGGTAATTTCGTCAAATGGAACGAGCGTGTTATCGATCGTTCGCGCGCCTTTTACGGCAAGCAGTTGATCGATCGCGCGCTGCCCCGCCGCCAGATGGTCGTTTTCGATTTTTTCAAACGCCGCGATATCTGGCTTGTTGATCCAGATCGGCGCCTGCGCCGCCGTCACAGTCGAAGTCTGCGCGGCGGCCAGAACGGGTGCCGCGACGGCAACAGCGGCAACACATAGGTGACGAAGCAAGTTGGTGCTATAGCTGGAACGGTTCATGATTTCTCCCGGACGGCTCTCTCTTGTAACGCGATGGCGGGGGTCGAAGTTCCCTCTCCAACCCATTTTCTTGGACGCGCTCAGAGGCCTTCTGGCTAGCAAAAAGGCTCGCTTTTTCAACGCAGTGCGAGGAATTCTTCCAGCAACAACCGGGCAAGCCGCTCGGAATCGTGCCGGATGACCCCGTGCTCTTCCAGCAGCGAATCGAGGATCACGCGTACACCGTGTTTCTGCAAAACCGGTAAATCCACCGTCACGCGGACCGCTCCTTGTTTCAAATAGCGGCGCGCCACTTCCGGCGAAATGCTTTTCCGGTTCGCCACGACAAAATCAATAATCCCGCCGCGCACGTGGCGTTGAATGGCATTCAGATGCTGCGAGAGCGCATAACCCGTGGTTTCGCCGGGTTGCGTCATCAAGTTTGCAATATAAACGCGTGGCGCTTTCGAACGTGCAATCGCATGCGCAATTTCCGGTATCAAAAGATTCGGCAAAATGCTCGTGTACAGCGAACCCGGCCCGATCAGTATGAGGTCGGCGTGACGGATGGCTTCGATCGCCTCTGGCACCGGTCGAACACGCCGCGGACTCAGATGCAACCGGCGAATCGCCGCGCGGCTCGCCGTGATTCTGGTTTCACCGTGGACGCGTTTCCCATTTTCGAGCACCGCTTCCAGCGTAACGTTCGCCACCGTCGACGGGAAAATTCGTCCGCGAATCGCGAGCACTTTACTGGACACGCGGACCGCTTCCGCGAAGTCTCCGGTCACATGCGTCAGCGCCGCCAAAAAAAGATTTCCGAAATTGTGGCCGATAAGTCCGCGTCCCGCGTGAAACCGGTATTGAAACATTCTGCTCAGCAGCGCTTCATCGCTCGCTAGCGCGACCATGCAGTTCCGTATATCGCCCGGCGGCAAAATCCGGTTCTCGCGTCTTAGACGTCCGGAGCTGCCGCCGTCATCCGTTACCGTCACAATCGCTGCGAGATCGGTGATCGGCCGTTTTTCCGTCGGCCTCGGATCGTTGCGCGGCACCACGTGATGTTTTAATCCGCGCAGCAGTGCCGAAAGTCCCGTTCCGCCGCCCAGCGCGACGACGCGCAGTCCGCGATGCTGCTTCTTTTCTCTCAAAAAAGCACTCACAAAACTTCCGTGGATTGAAGAACTCTTTAGTTTAATGGAAGCAAATAAAAACGAGACGACCCAATTTTGTTACGGCCAAAATAATTTTCAATCAGAGGCCGATGCCGTCCTTTTCCGGATAAAGGAGTTCCGTAAAACGGGGATCCTCCTGCAGGAACGCGAAGTCTTCATCGTTGCGCGCGTGATAACGATTGGCGGAGCGGAGATCGATCGCTATTTTCAGGTTCGCCAGCGCGGCGTCGGCTTCACCCGTCAGGCAATCGAGCGCCGCCACCGCATAAACAATATGATCCGCTTTTGGCGCTAGCTTGCGCGCTTTATCCAAACTTTCCCGCGCTTCGTCCCACCGCCCCAGATTCATCATGGCCACGCCGCGTTGATAATGCTCTTCCGCGGTCCGCGGATTTTGTTCGGCCTGCGGCTTCATGCGCTGCTCGGCAATTTTGACGTGCATGCGCGCGCGATCCGCCAGTTCTTTGCTGGGACCTTCCAAAACTTTTTCCAGTTCCTGCTTCGCTTTCGCGTATTTCTGCTGGTGAAACAGCGCCAGCGCTTCGTCGTACGTCTTCATTTGCGCCTGCACCAGCGGATTTACAAGTTCGACGCCTCCCCGTTGCACGGGGGGCGGTGGGGTTAAGGCTTTTCTTTTCTTCATTTTCGATGACTTGGCCGCGCTGGAAGAGCGGGAGGATGACTTTTTCACTTTCGCCATGGCGCGCATGCTAGCAGAGGCCAAATGCGGCGTCAATCCGAGGCTCTCTCCGAGGCTCTCGGGGACCGCGTTTGCCAGGCTCGGCCAAGGCTGTCTAAGACGCTGAAGAAGAGTAGTCTTTAACCAGGGACAGCCCGTAAGTTGCTGACAATATTGTGGATATAGTGAGATTCGTGACAGGAAGGCTATTTCGGGTCCGATGACAGCCGAAGTGGGTAGTTGTCCACAGCCGTGTGCGCCTGCCCAACCGGGAAGATGTAATCGCCGAGTGGCCCGTGGGTGGTGCGCGAAGCGGCTTTGCGCCGCACGTGTATCGAGAGTCGGGTGGCTGGAAATTTTTGCGGCCCATCGGCATCGACTCCGTTGTACGGATTGTCCTTGTTCGTGACGATGCCCCTTAGTGGACAATCGCGACCGAATCATCGGGTTGCAGTTTCCTCTGAACAACAGGCGGGCAAGCGCCCTGTCACTGACAGCTTCGCTGTTACGTGGAGCCCGGTGAATTTTTCATTCGTCGCTGGCTACGGCAGTCCATGGTTAGACCTGCCGGAAGACATAGCCCGGCGACAAGACCCCGAAGGCATTCGGGTGTTACCGAGAGGGAGCAGCTTGGAAAAATTGGTTGGGA
>DATLVG010000120.1:0-3865 GCA_035577625.1 Candidatus Dormiibacterota bacterium | reverse complement strand
TGTCCGTCAATCTCCGCAGGCTGGCACCGCCACGTTCGCACCGTTTCCAGCGCCTGCTTATTCAATCCGAACGGCGCGCCTTTGAGTATTTGCGAATCGGCAATGAGACCGTCTTTCCCGATAATCACGCGCAGTACGATGTTTCCCCTAAATTTCACCGTTCGCGCTGCGTTCGTATAAGAAGGCTCTGGTTGATAGGTGCAGTGCGGAACAGACGTGATTTTCCTGGAGCCGCCCCGCGACATGTCCACTGCGTCGTCGGAGTTCTTCAGGGCAGCAGGCTCGCCGAATGGTTCGGCGGACTCAAACGAACCAAAGTTACTAACGTCGCGAAAGACTTCTTCTTCGACGAAAGACTTTCCTGGCATGTCTCGGGTGCGTTTTGCAAGATCACGCGCATCGAGCAATTGAACGTGCAGATTCGCCTGCGTCAAACCGATTTTCAGATAACCGATCAGCACCGCCGTCGCACCGTTTTCCGTGGCCAGCCAGCGAGCGGCGTTGTCGTCTTCCAGCAACTTCGAGGCGATTCGCTCTCGTTCGAGGTATTGCCGTAGAGCGTGCCGGTTAACAATCTGAATGCCATGGGCCTGCGCCGCGAGTTGCGAAGAAAGTTCGTCGGCCAGCGCCATGCCGATTTCGGAAGTTGAACCGCTCTCACCAGTGAAATCCGCGACAAGTATGCTGCACGTCCTTTTGCAGCCGGCCGCGTCGCTGTGCTTCAGCACGCGTGAAGCGAGGTCCTGCAATTGCGACTTTTGTCCTGCGGTCAGCGTGACGGAAGACTCGTTGAGCTGCGCGGAAACTGTTGAGGTGACGGACACAAGAAAAATCAGAACAACAAAGCTCAGGGAAACGAGACTACGGGTTACGGGCATGGGTACGCTCCAGCGACCTTACGGTCATCATACACAGAACGTGCCGCACCGGAAATCTTGCGATTTACACGAAGCCTTTGAGGGCTTCGGCCTCGGAATTGAACGTGGGAATGGCTTCGACCAGGCGTGTCACAGTCAGCGCGTCGCGGACGCGGCCGGGTTTGCAAACGAGATGCAGCTTGCCGCCTTCGCGGCCGAGCGCGATCGAGATGCGCACCAGCGACGAGATGCCCGAGCTGTCAATTTGCGGGACGCCGTCGAGCATTACCACCACTTTGCGCGCGCCATTTTGCAAGACGGCTTGCAGCGCCATGGTGAGCTGTTCGCTGGAGTCGCCGATGGTTAGGCGGCCGTGTACGTCGAAGACTTGAACGCCGGAGTCCTCGCGTACGTTGATTTCGATTGGGGCGTAAAAGGTCATCGCAATAGGCTAGGGACGATGAAGCAGCACCCGCGCCGCAAGGCATTATACGATGACGCGGCGGGGAAACAGCTAAATGAGATTTAAGAAGTTGCATCAGTGGAACGTCACGCCGGCCGAAGCCCGTGAAATACAGGAAAGGCTGCAGGCCAAGTGGAAAGGCGAAGACCGGCTGGGCGACATCCGAACGGTGGCGGGGTTGGACGCCGCATTCGTTTTGAGCGGATCGCAAGCGCTGAAGAAGCGATCGCGATGGACCGAATTGCGCGAAGCGAATCGCGCGATTGGCGGAGTCGTGGTGTTCCTGTTTCCAGAAATGGTGGAGATCGAACGCGCCTATGCCGTCGTACCGCTGCGATTTCCGTATGTGCCGGGATTGTTGAGCTTCCGGGAAATACCGGTTTTGCTGGCCGCGCTTGCGAAATTGCAACGAACGCCGAATTTGCTGTTTTGTGACGGGCAGGGGTATGCGCATCCGCGAAGGATGGGATTGGCGACCCATCTCGGAATTTTGCTGGACCGGCCGGCGATTGGCTGTGCAAAAAGCATTTTGATTGGAACCCACGCTGATCTAGCTGAAAAAGCTGGAAGCTGGGCGGCGCTCACCGACGCCAAAGCTGGCGGTGAAAGAATCGGTGCAGCCGTACGAACGAGGGATGGAGTGAAGCCAGTTTATGTTTCGCAGGGGCACCGTGTTTCGCTGGAAAGTGCGATTCGCTTGACTCTGGCCGTAAGCGACGGCTTGCGGATTCCGAGGCCAACGCGCGCGGCGGACCAATTCGTCAGCGAAGCGAAGCGCAAAGGCATAAAGAATTCATAAGGATGCCGACGATTTGCGCCGTCGCATTAGAAAAATAGATGCTAGGGATAAATTTTTCGAAAGAGGCCCCTGAGCCCGCGCGCGTATAATTTCGCATGCCAAATGCGGCATTCCTCCTGGAACCGTCCGTGCTGTCCCGCACCGCCGCGAACAACTTGGCAATGGGGTGAAGCGAGTGATGAAGCGAGTTGCGAAGTGTTTGTGTTTGCTTATGGTTTTGGCGTTTTGCGGAATGCCGCTCCGCGCCCAGCAGTCCGCTGTTCCCTCCTCCGCTCCTTCCTCCAGCAGTGCCGCACAGCCGGACAATTCCAAAGCGTTGAATGACAAGCTGGCGGATTTGGACAAGCGCGTGACCGCGGCGCAATCGTCCGGCGACAACGCATGGATGCTGGTGAGCGCGGCGCTGGTGTTGATGATGACGGGCCCGGGCTTGGCTCTGTTCTACGGCGGATTGGTGCGACGCAAGAACACTCTCGCGATCATGATGCAAAGCTTCGCGATGATGGGGCTGATCACGGTGTTGTGGGCGCTCGTGGGATACAGTTTGTGTTTTGGTGGAAGCGGTCCGGTGATTGGCGATTTTGGGCACGCGTTTTTGCGTGGCGTGGGCGTCGATCCGAATCCGGATTATGCCGGAACAATTCCGCAGACGACATTCATGATTTACCAGTTGATGTTCGCGGTGATTACGCCGGCTTTGATTACGGGCGCGACGGCGGAGCGTATGAAGTTCAGTGGCACGGTGCTTTTCATGACGCTGTGGTTTTTGATTGTGTACGCGCCGCTGGCGCACATGGTTTGGGGCAAGGGCGGATTCCTGAACGCTTCGCTCGGCGGAAGATTCCCGACGCTGGATTTTGCGGGCGGAACGGTCGTGCACATTTCGTCCGGCGTTTCGGCGCTGGTTTGCGCGCTGTACATGGGCAAGCGCACCGGATTTCCGAAACAACCGATGCCGCCGCACAGCCTGGTGCTGAGTTTTATTGGCGCCTGTTTGTTGTGGGTGGGATGGTTTGGATTTAATGCGGGCAGCGCGCTTGCCGCAGGCGGTCTAGCTTCGAGCGCATTTGTGGCGACGCACTTTGGCGCGGCGGCCGCGGCGGTGAGCTGGAGCGCGGCGGAGTGGCTCAAGAACGGAAAGGCGAGCGCGCTGGGCGCGATTTCCGGGGCGGTGGCAGGACTTGTGGCGATTACTCCGGCAGCGGGATTTGTCGGGCCGATGCCCGCGTTGGCAATCGGTTTTGTGGCCGGAGCGTTCTGCTACTTCATGGTCACGCGTGTGAAAGCCATCTTCGGTTATGATGACGCACTGGACGCATTTGGCGTTCACGGCGCGGGCGGAACGATTGGCGCGTTGTTGACCGGCGTTTTTGCGCAGCAAATTATCAACCCGATTTTTGGAGCGGGGAAACCAGTGGGCGGAATGGATGGCCACTGGGGACAGATCGGGAATCAACTGGTCGGAATTGCGATTGCGTGGGGATTCGCGCTAGTCGGAACGATCGTCATCCTGAAGATTACGGATCTGGTGACCGGATTCCGCGTAACGGAAGAACAAGAAGTGGAAGGATTGGACATTACGCAGCATGGCGAAGAAGCGTATTACCTGGAATCGTAAAGTGGAGACGAACGGGGCTGGGGAAAAAGAGGCCGGAGCGAAACGTTCATGATGAAACTGGAAGCCATCATTCAGCCGTCGCGGTTTGAATCCGTGAAGGACGCGCTGCGCGAAGCGGGAATCGAAGG
>DATLVG010000119.1:0-17725 GCA_035577625.1 Candidatus Dormiibacterota bacterium | reverse complement strand
AGCCTTCAGGAATTTGCCGAGCTCCTCGTATTGATCCGAGGCAAGGTAGTCTACGCCGGCTTTTACGGCCGCTGCCCACCGGCTCTGCACGGCCTCCCTCGAACCAAAATTGTAGGTACGGAACCAACCATTGCAGTTGAGTTCGGCTTTGTCTGCGCCGTCGAGTGTGTAGAAGCGAATCCAGAGATTCCGTTTGTGTGCGTGCGAGACCAGCTGATTCAGCCGCGACTCCTTTTCTGCCGTCCAGGCGCCAGCGTTTTGCTGGCCCTCCGGCTCGACCACGCGCCAGGCGTTATTCCACCAGCGGTGATAATTATCCGCCGCATCCGGCGCAAGAACTTCGGGCGCTGCAGATGGATTGCTCGTGTTCGTTCTTACCGCGCCGAAAACAAGCAATCGATCGCCGGCGCGAAGTTCGTCGTAAAAAACATGCTTCTGCGCATCGGACTCGCCAGTCAAAACCAGGATGGGCCGGAGTTGCAGCGCTTCTAGTTTGGCCAGATCATTTGTCCGCTCGGCGGAGGTTAGCCAGTCCCCATAGTCGGAAAGCAAGGCCCAAATTGCTTCCAAATGCTCGGTTTCTTCGGATTTCAAATCCAGATTCAGAGTGATTAACGGCCAGTCTCCGTGGTTACCGTCGCGACGAGCCTTCTCGGCGATTGGCCGGACGCGTTCGAAGAAGTATTCGCGCATGCCCGGCTCGGTGCCGGTCGGTGGTGCGCCGTGACTTAACACCGACGCCATTTTTCCTGTGCGAGGATTTTTCGCCCAGAGCAAGTCTTGTTCGATTGCCACAGGCGTTCCTGCGGAAAGAGCGCGGTCGATTCGATCAAACCACCATTCGTAATAGGGATAACAGTTGTGCGCGTCGAGGATGACGCGGCGGCGGAATTGACGATTATCCTGCGGGGATGCGGCGCGGCCAGCAGAAAACACCGTAAATGCAGCTGTCAGGAACAAAGAGATGAACATCGCGCGCGCTTTCATTGGCCTCCTCCGAGTCAAACGTGGCGCATGGAAGTGTTTCATATCGTTTCTTTAGATCAACTAAAAAAGAAACCCCCGGGAATTCGCGGCGAGACTCCGTATGTGCGGCGGATGGAACTATATTGTTGAAGTTAGAACGCTGGTTGAAGGGCGGACCTACTAAGCGCGGGAAGCTTCCACGGCGGCGTGCTTGGTGCGCAGAAGAGCGGCAACGAGTTCGTACAATTTCGGAGCGGTGCAGACTTCGTAGTAGATGTGAGTGGAATGCGCACCGATCTTTCCGTCTGACGAGAGTTCGCGGGCAAAACCCTTGCGAAGAACGAGCAGCTCGACCGATTCACCCATCGGCACTTCACCGTAGTACAGGGTGACATTTTCCTTGCCCCAGGGCAGATCGAGCTTGGTTTCGATACATTCGAGAGAAATTTCGTCGTAGAGCTTGAGGAAGCCTTCTTCGTTCAACTCGATGCCGTTGCGATTGTAACGAACAAGAAATTCATCGAGCTCTTCGGCAGAGGCGCCCTGCATGGTCTGCAAAAACTGAAACAAACCGAAGTGTGACTTCTGGCGGTCGAGCATGCGACGGGCGAGTTTTGCGCAGCCGGACAAGCGGTCAGAAAGGTTGAGTGCCTTCGAAATCATGACGCGAGACTCGCCATCGGTCCAGTAGGTCGGCGAATCGCCTTGATGCGCAACGCCGAGGCCAAGCTCCAATGCGGGAAGGTCAGAATTGGCGGCACCGTCGTTGTAGGAATTGCAGACATTCAAAATCTGACGGGCGAGGACGCAGGCTTTCGCGACGGAGCGCGCGTAAGTGCGGCTCGATTCGGTTTCGAAGATGGCAAGAATGATGGCGTCGCCTTCGATGAAAACTTTTTTGGCGCCATAGCGATCGAGCAATTTTTTGACAGGCTCGTGTAAATTCAAGCTGAAGTGAGAGGCTGGGCTGAGGCCTCGCGAAAGCAAATCCTGCGTCATTTTTGTGGAACCACGCACGTCGGCCTTGATAATGACGTGACTGACGACGGGGTCTTGTTTCGTCTTGGCTTCGTCGGGGAGAACGCACTCATAAAGCTTGTTGTTGAGGCGCGAGAGGTCGCGAGCCTGCTCGGTTTCGACCAGACTGACGCGATCCATGCAACTCGTCAGATGCTCCGCATCGCGCAAATCGCGGTGCAACCGGAAGAAGTCGGTGGCAAAGCGCAACACCTGGTTTTGCAGCTCGTCGCGGGAGTAGCGGCGAATCTTGCGGGAAAGCTCGTCGATGGGCTTTTCGGATAATTGTTTAGCCGGAACTTGTTTGAGGACTTGTTCGACTCGCTTTAATTCGTCCTTCGAAACCAATGCTTTGCGCAATTGCTGCAAGTGCACCGGCGGGTGATACGTGGCGGCGATAGCGCGGATTTCGTAGCTGGCGAGCACGTGATAGAGCACATCCTGCTGTTCCAGGCGTTCGAGCAGTTGTGCCAGGAGTTTTGCACGCTGGGTCCGCGTCGATTCCGGCTCGGCGGACGGATCGAATAGGCGGCGAGCATTTTCCGGTTCGTTTAAGTAATCGCTTAGCTTGCCTTTTTGATCCTTTTGGAAGTAATCCAGTTTCTGCCGAGCAGCTTCGAGGACGGCGCCAAATTCTTCCAGCTTGAATTGTTGATGCTTGAGTCGAAGCTCGATGTCGTTGAGCGACGCTTTAAGGTCGGCGGGATCGGCCGGGGCGCGGAAGCGATTCAAGAAACTGTCGCTGCGGTCCAGCCGCTTGCGGAGCAATTCCTTCTGCTCTTCGAGATTGGCGATTTCGTCGCGCATAACCTGCGCTTCATGCATGGCTTCGGCACATGCCTTGTCGGCTTCCTGAAACGCAGGATCTTGCTGGACGACAATACCCGCGTGGCTCAGAAATTCCTGAAAGAGCGCGTCCATCGCTTCGAAACGGTCCGCGTCGCGCGCATAATTGCCGAGCAGAACGTAGTGTTCGAGGAAGTAGGAGTCGTCTTTTCCGCCGTCCAGAAAAATGAGGCGGTTCTTGAGTAAATCGTAAAGCGGCGTGAATTCTTCGCCAAAAAGGGCTTTGCGCGCTTTGGCGATAATGTTTTCCTCGACGTCGATCCAGCTTTGGGCGACTTGTTGGCCTACCGCGCGGATGACACTGCGACGGGCCGATTGCAACTCGGAGAGGCGCGCCTTGATGACGTGCGCTTGTTGACTGCGTTCGAAATGTTCACCGCGCTGGCGAATCCACTCTTTGCCCTCATGAATGAGGTTCGCGAACTGGCTGCCGAGTTCGGTGGTGAGGAATTTCAAAATGGCCACACGGAACAGCAAATCCATCTCAATATTTTTGTGATACTTGGCATTGGTCAACGAGCTGTTGAGAACGTCAGCCAATAATTTGCGAAACGCGGTACCGTCGAGCGCCTTGGCTGTCCGCAATTCGATGCCAGGCAGATAGTTGCGGCTGGCGTTCTGGCGGATCAGGTCGAAAAGATAATCGCGGGTCAGCTGCAAAAAGCGGGGACTGAGAAAAACGTCGTGATGAATGTTGTCGACGCCGATGGCAAGTGAAGTCATCGGGAGGATGAGGTTGTAGCTGCCGAGTCCTGTGCTTGGCGCTTCCGTCGCGGCAGAGAATAGAGTTTCCGTGGCCATTCGCGCACCCGGTGGGGCGTACCTTTTAACGTAGCAGCCGGGGAGTGGGTCGGCAACAGAACCGCAGTTTGGGGGTAGCTAGAGAGTTAGCTGGTGTAACAGACTGTAAAATCAGGAAGTTACGGTGATGCGGCGGGCGTCGCCGCCTGCGTGTTCGAGCCGAATGCGAATTTGTGGCCAGGGCGAAGGAATCGGAAAGCGTTCCGACCATTCGAGAATGACAATGGAAGGCGTGGCGAAGATGTCTTCCATGCCGAGCGTTTCGAAATCGTGGAATTTTTCGATGCGGAAAAGGTCGCCATGAAAGACCTTTTGTTTGGCGCTCTCTGGGCCGTAAACGTGGAGGAGTGTGAACGTGGGACTCGTGACATCTTCTTCGGCGGCGGCGCCAAGGCCGCTGACGATTCCCTTGGTGAGCGTGGTTTTGCCGCTGCCAAGATCGCCGGAGAGAAGAATCATCAGTGGCGCTTTTACGCGCGCAGCAAATTCCCTGCCCCAGGCGATGGTTTCTTCGGCGGATTGGGTGAGGAGTTCTTCAGGCACCGAACTGAATCTCCCGAAGAACATGCTCGCGAGCGACGGGAATGGTCGCAGCTACTTTTTGCGCGAGGATACCGCTGGGCTCCTCTTCGCGAGAAAGAATATCGGCGGCGGCGCCGTGGAGAAATGCGCCAAGGGCGAGAACGCGGAGCCAGTCGCTTGTGCCGAATTGTCCGGTGAGGGCGGCGAGGACGCCTGTGAGGACATCGCCGGAGCCACCCTTGGCGAGGGCTGGACCGCCGGTAGTGTTGACCCAGACGCGGCCGTCGGGCGCGGCAAGCACTGAGTGAAACCCTTTAAGAATCACGTATGCGTTCGCACGTTTTGCGGATTCCGTGGCGGCTTTAACTCGGTCGGCTTGGACTTGGGCGTTCGAAATGCCGAAGAGTCGCGCCATTTCTCCGGGATGCGGCGTGATGCACAGAAATTCAGATTTGCGGTCGCGGAGTGCGTCGAGGCGACCGGCAAAGGCATTCAGCCCGTCGGCATCGAGCACGACTGGGTGCAGAACGTTTTGCACGAGATGACGAACGACGTCTTGCGCTTCGGAATCGGTGCCGAGGCCCGGACCGATCGCGAGAACGGTTTTGCCAGGGAGAATCTTTTCCAGGCGCCCCGAGGCGAGATTGAATCGAGCAATCGAACCGTGACTGGTCGAAGCGAGTGGTTCAGTCATGTACTCGGGATGAGCGGCGGCGATGACGGATTGGACGACGTCCGGCGAAGCGACGGTTGTGAGGCCCGCGCCACTACAGAGCGATGCGTAGCCTGCCAGAACGGCAGCGCCGGATTTACCGGTTGAGCCGCCAACGATTAGCACGTGGCCGAAATTGCCCTTGTGCGAATCGGCGGCGCGGACGAGCGGAAGATGCGCGAACTCGTCGGGGCCGGCCCACCGCAATGTTCCCTTTCCAGTTTGTTCAACTAAGCCCGCGGGGGAACCGATCCATTTGACGTAAAGCCGGCCGCAGCATGACGAGTCGTGCGGAACGAGCTGGCCAATTTTGAGAGCGGTAAAAGTGATGGTTTCGTGCGCGCGGACAACGGGGCCCGCATTGAGCTCGTCGCCGGCGGGCAATCCGGAAGGAGTATCGACTGCAAGAATGAAAGCCGGCGTTGGCAGGGTCGCGTTGTTCGAGAGTCGATTAAGATCGTGAATCGCCTGCGCCGGGAGGCCTGTCACAGGCCCTCGCAAGCCGGTCCCGAATAGAGCGTCGACGACGACATCGGCGACAGCAACTTGTGGGCGAGCTTTGTCCCAGTCGTTCTGCGAACAAATAGTGGAAAGGGACCCGCCTGATTTTTTCCAACGCTGGGCGTTCTTGAGTGCGTCACCGCGGAGTTCGTTTAATTTTCCAAAGAGGAAAGCTCGAATTTCAATATTTTGGGTGTCATTACTCAGTCGCCGAGCGACGACGAATCCGTCGCCACCATTGTTCCCCTTGCCGCAGAGAATGACGACGCGACGAGGGAGGTCTGCAGGCCAGTGCGCGAAGAAGTGTTTTATGCGATTGGCTACGTGGCCACCGGCGTTTTCCATCAGCTTCAGGCCGGAAATTCCGTGACGCTCGATTGTGAGCCGGTCAACTTCGCGCATTTCGGCTGCGGTGAGTGCTTTCATTGAAGTGGCAAACCGAGGCTACAACATCCAGCCGCCGCTGACGTTTACGACTTGGCCGGTGACGTATTCCGCTTCTTCCGATGCAAAAAACGAAACGGCAGCGGCGACGTCTTCGACCGTCGGCGGGCGGCCAATGGGAAACCGCGCGTCTTTCATTCGGCGCGCTTCGTCAAGAGTCAGTTCTTTCTCGTCGATGCTGGACGGGTTGACGACATTGACGGTGATACCGTTCTTCGCTTCTTCCAAGGCGAGCGAACGAGAAAGCGCGACGACCGCTGCCTTCGCTGAAGCGTAAGCGGAGATTTTTGCTTGGCCGAACGCACGTTCGGCTCCGACCGCACCGAGATTGATGATGCGGCCCCAGCGGCCGCGGCGCATGTGCGACAGCGCGGCGCGGCTCATGAAGACGACGCTCATGAGGTTCGACGAAAAAATATTTTGCCAGTCGTCCAGCGAACCTTCCGCGAGCGTTCCCCAGCGGAAATCACCAACATTGTTGACCAGCACATCGAGGCGGCCAAAACGATCTGTCACGGTCTTCAGGAACTGTTCGGCGCCGACGCCGCTCGTGATGTCGGCCTCGACGGCGACGCAATCCGCTCCGGCGGCCTGCAATTGGCGCAGCGCGGCTTGCGCCGCAGATTTATTTGAACGATAGCCGATCGCAACGCGCGCGCCATCTCGCGCCAAACGCAACGCGATGCCGCGGCCGATACCGCGCGTTCCTCCAGTAATCAGTGCGACTCGACTGCGCAAAGCCATTCGGAGCCTCTAAGTGAATTGCTGTAGAAGAGACAGTATAGCGCAGGCATTTCGCGGCAACTATTCCATCCGCGCAACGATTACCGTCATATCGTCGGCTTGTTCGGGAGTGCCGGCCCATTCGTCGGCGGCTTGCATCAGGCCGAGTGCGACAGCACGCGGCGAGCCAGACTGCAGGCGAATCGCCGCGTCGCGCAAGCGGTGGATGCCAAACTCCTCGCCGTAGACGTTTTCCGGCTCGATCAAACCGTCGCTGTAGCCTACGAGCGTCGCGTGCTTCGGAACGAGATGCTTCCCCTCCGCGTATTCGTAGTCCTCGACTACACCCAGCACCATGCCCCCATCTTCGAGCGCAACAGCGGCGCCTTCGCAAATGCAGAACGCGGGGAGATGACCAGCGTTGGTGTAACGCAAGATGCGGGAAGAACTATCGTAAACGGCGATAAAAAATGTCGCGAAGCGGTCGTCGCCAGTGTTGCGCACGAGGTGATTATTCAGACGCGAAACGAGTTCCGCAGTGCTTAGTGTGGCGTTGCCCGGCGCCAGCAGTTGACTGCGCAGCGCGGCCTGCAAACTGGCCATCAGGAGTGCGGCGGAAATTCCTTTGCCGGAAATGTCGGCGACGGCAATGGCGATCGTCGTCGGGTTCAGCTGAATGAAGTCGTAGTAATCGCCGCTAACCATGCGCGCCGCCTTGCAGATCGCCTCCAACTGCACCCCAGGAAGCAGCGGGAGCTTTTGCGGAAACAACTGATTTTGCACTTCGCGCGCGATGGAGATTTCGTTCTCCAGCCGCTGGTGCTGCTTCTGGTCCTCGATGAACTTGTTGATGGAGTCGGTCATTAAGTTGAACGATTCGCCGAGCACGCCAAGCTGGTCGCGGCTTTCAACTTTTACACGGTGCGAAAAGTCGCCCGCCTGCACGAATTGCGTGGCCTTATACAAACCGTCCACGGCGGAGGTGATACGGCGGGTCATTATCACGCCCGTGATTAGAGCAGCAATTTCAAGCGAGAAGAAAACCACCGCCAGAAGGCCCAAAAAGTAGACGTATACGAGTCCGAGATCACCAACAGACGAGAACATTCGGACGTTCAGATGAGAGGGCCGCGTCGTGAAAACCGCAACAACCGGCCGGACCGGATCCACATTTCCGTCAGGATACTCATATTTTGCGTCGAACCGCGTCACTCCAGTTACGTCCGTATCCCAAAATCCCTGCGGCCCGCGCAGCACACGGTGACGGTCTACCACGCTGGCGGCAACCTGAAAGACGCGACCGCTCAGCGTGTACTGCAATGCAGACTGATTCGAACCGTCAAGCGGTTGTAGCAACTGAAACTCCACCGGGCCCAGCTCTGGCGCCAGAGACGAAACAAATGAAGCCGAGACCGGCACGCGAATGTGCACGTAGCGCTCACCATATGGCGTCTTCACGGCACGCAAGCCGACCAGAAACAGGTTTTTATCCTGCTGAATGAACCCCGCAAATTTTCTCTTCGATGCGTCGGCGACTCGGTCCAACAACGGTAGGCGCTGACTTATCTCGATGCGCATGCCAGGAAGTTGCGGATCATAGACGGCATGTTCCTGGGCCGTAATTACGTGGTCTACTGCCTCTTCCTGCATCGTGGGAGCGGCGCTCTCCAATGCCGCCGCAATCTGATCGGTTCCGGCGGCCACCATGTCCACTCGACGCTGCAAATCTTGATAGAGGATGTAGCCACCGAATTGGCGGTAAAGAATTGTTGCGGAGAGGAAAGCCAAAACAATAGTCAGAACAACGGGAACCAGTGCGATGAAGAGATAAGCCACGATCAGGCGATTGCGAAGGCTCCAGAGGAGTCTCGAACGCCACCACCCGATGAATCGAACGGCGAGATAGACCGCACAAAGCAACGCAATGTATTTGAGAAAACTGAAGATGACGCCGGATTTTCCCAGTACGAGCAGCGAAGCACCGACGAGCACCATGCCCGCCGCCAATAGGTCCGGGAGAGACAGCCGCCGCCAAAACTCTTTGAGTTGGACTCGAAGGGGACTCATGTACGAATGAGAAAGAATACTTTACCCGAAGAGAGCAGCTATGACGAGTGTGCTGCTGGGGCCAAAAAGAAGAGGGCGGGATTGATGTCCCGCCTTTCTCCACACGTTAGACGAACTAAATTGACCAAATACCCTATTTGGGTTGCGCGCTTCTCACTTTGCTGTGTTTTACGCTATAGGTGAAGTAGATGACCATGCCGATTGCGAGCCAAATAAAGAGGCGGTACCAGGTGACGCGATTCAAGCTGGCCATCAGTCCGAACGAGACGACAATACCGAGGATTGGCACCAGCGGAACCATCGGCGTCTTGAACGGCCGGGGCAAATCCGGACGACGCTTGCGCAGAATTATGACCGCACCGCAAACGATGACGAACGCCAGTAACGTGCCGATGCTGACCATCTGCCCCAAACTGCCAATCGGAACAAGTGAGCCAAACACGGCTGCACCGAAGCCAGTCACCGCGGTCGACTTCCACGGCGTGCGGAACTTCGGGTGAACGTCCCCCGCCCACTTCCAGAGCAGCCCGTCGTGCGCCATTGAATAAAAAACGCGCGATTGCCCCAGCAACATAACGAGCATCACGGTACTCAGTCCAGCGAGCGCGCCTGCGTTCACCACGTAGCTTCCCCACCGCACGCCTGTTTCGCGAATCGCCAGCGACACCGGAGCTCCGATGTTCAATCGCGAGTAGTGCACCGTCGCCGTCAATAATCCCGAAACCGCGATGTATAGGATTGTGCAGACCACGAGCGAGCCAAGAATGCCGATCGGCATGTCCTTCTGCGGATTCTTCGCTTCCTGCGCCGCGGTGGAAACCGCGTCGAAGCCGATGTAAGCAAAAAACACCACGCTCGCCCCTCGCGCCACGCCCGACCAGCCAAAGGCGCCAAATGATCCCTGGTTCGGCGGCAAAAATACTTTCCAGTTGTCATGAGCAAGTGCCGGATGCTTGAGCACAAACGGCAGGGCGACAGCGATGAACGTAAGCACCGCCGCCAATTTCACGAAAACGATACCTGTGTTGAAATTGGCCGACTCCTTGATGCCGATGATCAGGATGATGGTGACGGCCATGATTGCCAAAAACGCGATCAGATTGAATTTAGCCGTCGCGTGCGGAACGAGGGCTAATTGAGCGGCCGATATACCAAACGAACCGGCAGGTCCCCATCGGCCGTCGACCAGCGCCCAATCGGCACCCGGCACGTCGCAAATTTGCGGGGGCAGGCTGATTCCGTAGTCCTGCAGAAACGCCACAAGCGTACTGCTCCAACCGCTGGCGACAGTCGCTGCGCCGAATGCGTATTCGAGAATTAAGTCCCAGCCGATGATCCAGGCGACAATCTCGCCGAGCGTCGAATAGCCATAGGTATAGGCCGAGCCAGCAATCGGTATCATGGAAGCAAATTCCGCATAGCATAGGCCGGCGAAGACGCATGCCGTTCCAGCCAACACGTACGACAAGATAATCGCGGGGCCGGCGTACAGCGCTGCGGCGGAACCGGTCAGCACGAAAATACCCGCGCCGATGACGGCTCCGATGCCCAACGTGACGAGATTGATCGGGCCGAGCGCACGCTTCAAACTGTGCTCGCTCGTGTCGCCCGCCTCTCTCATCAGTACGTCAAGCGACTTCGTCGCAAACAAGGGGTTGCCCATGCAACTCCTCCTTCAGAAAGTGATCTGCTGCGTCTATCCGAATTCAGCCAAATTGGATGCCGTCATTGTAGTGGCGGAGGCCCTTCCGCCCTACAAAATAATTCTTAATTCGTGAAATTCTTGCGCGACCAAAGCAGGTAGACCGGCACGCCAAGCAACACGATGACGAGTCCGGGCCACGCCGTCTGTGTTTGGTACAAAAGCAGCACAAACATAATCGCCACCGCCGCGACGATGTAGAGCAGCGGCAAAACTGGATAGCCGAATGCCCTGTACGGGCGCTCTGCATCGGGCCGATTCTTGCGAAGAACAAAAATGCCAGCGATGGTCAATACATAAAAAATCAAAACGGCGAAGACGACGTAGTTGAGCAGGTCGCTGTAGAGATTCCCGTACGTGCCGTCCGGCTTGCGCGTACGCAGCAACAGCAAAACCGCGATCCAGACGCCCTGAAAGACGAGTGCCGTGCCAGGGACGGCGCGCGAATTGAGCTTGCCGGTGGCGCGGAAGAAAAGACCGTCTTTTGCCATAGCGTAGGCGACGCGCGAGCCGGCGAGAATCAGCCCATTGTTGCATCCGAAGGTAGAGATGATGATGGCCACGGCCATCACCACGGCACCCTTCGAACCGAGAATGGCGCTGAGGGCGGCTGTGGCAACTCGGTCGTCCGGAGCATTCTGAATTTGCGAAAGCGGCAACGCAAACAGATACGCAAGATTCGCCAGGCAATAGAGAACGGTCACGATCACCGTGCCGAACGCCATGGACAATGCCACGTCGCGTTTGGGATTCTTCACTTCGGCAGCGGTAAAGCCGATGTTATTCCATGCGTCCGAAGAAAACAGTGAACCGACCTGAGCGACGCCGAACGCAACAAACAAGCCAAAAAACCCGCTGGCCGCGGTGACTGTTGGAATAAAGCTCTTCAGAAAATTCGCGCCTGGTTCAATCGGCTGTGCGTTACGTACAGCCCAGAAATGCGAAAAATTATCGGCGATGGCTGCATGATTCCGTCCAACGAAGACGCCGAGGAAGATCAAGCCGACCAGCGAAAGCGTTTTGGCGGATGTAAAAATATTCTGAATCCATTTGCCGAGCTGCACGCCGAGAGTGTTCAAGAACGTAATCAGCACAATCATCACAATGCCGACAAACTGCTGCACGCTCAGACTGACTGCATATTTCGAACCGAGATTAATCGGATGAATGATCCACACTTGCGGAGAAATCGCAGGAAACAAAACTCCGAGGTAGCGCGCAAAACCGATCGCGACGGCCGCGATAGTTCCCGTTTGAATGACCAAAAACAGCGTCCAGCCATACAAAAAGCCCCAAAGCGGAGAATAAGCCTCGCGCAAGTAGACATACTGCCCGCCAGCGCGCGGAAAAAGCGCGGCGAGTTCACCGAAGGACAATGCCGCGGCAATTGTCAGAAAACCAGTGATAATCCACGCAAAAATTACGCCTGCCGCCGATCCCGTCTGCCGCGAGATGTCCGCCGCGACGATGAAAACGCCCGAGCCAATCATCGAGCCGACGACGATCATCGTTCCGTCGAACAAGCCAATCGCGCGAACGAAGCTCGGCTCTTCCCTTCCCGACGCCTGCACCGACCGTGATTCGAGTTCAGCCATGGACAATTCGCCTCAATTCTTTGCCGACCGTATGGGCGGTTGCACTAAATCCAGAAATTGCCGCGCCCGCTTCCCCGGATTGTGCGCACGCAAGATGTCGCTGATGACGGCGACCGAGTCCGCTCCGGCTTCGATGACTTCGCGTGCGCGCTCCAATGTGATTCCGCCTATCGCCACAATCGGCCTCTGCGTTAATTTCCGCGCTTCTCGAATCATAGCCGTGCCGACCACGGGATCGGGATTTGCCTTTGAGCCTGTTGCGAAAACGGGACCTAGCGCGATGTAGTCGGCGTCCGTCGCAGCCGCCGAGCGGAATTGCTCGAGATTGTGTGTAGACACGCCGACAAATTTGCCGGAGCCTAGCAGGGCACGCGATTCCGCCACCGGCAAATCGTGTTGCCCTACGTGAACGCCCCTTGCGCCGGACAGATACGCGACATCCGGGCGATCGTTTACAAAGAAACTTGCGCCGGCCGGCACAAGCTCGGCAGCCAATGCGGACGACGCCTGCAGCAGTTCGCGCGACGATCCACGCTTGTTGCGGTATTGAAACAGACGCACGCCGGCATCGGTCAATTGTTTGGCTACATCTAGTTCAGAGGTGGTGAGCAATGCTGCGTCTAATATCACGTAGAGTGGCGGCAGCACAAGGCTCATAGGCGCTATTTTCCGTTTGTTCCCAGCAAGCGTTCGATAAAGTGCGTGTCGATTTTGCCAGCTGCGAAATCGGAATCAGCCAAAATTCGCCGGTGCAGCGGGATAGACGTCTTGATGCCTTCGATCACGAACATTTCGAGCGCTCGCTTCATCCGCCCAATCGCTTCGGAGCGGTCGCGACCCTTCACAATCAGCTTCGCGATCATCGAGTCGTAATACGGCGGAATCACGGCGTCGGCGTACGCTGCCGAATCCACGCGCACTCCAGTGCCTCCCGGCGCCTGGAACGTCGTAATTCGTCCAGCCGACGGAACAAATGTGACCGGATCTTCGGCGTTGATCCGGCATTCGATCGCGTGACCGGAGAATACGATCTCGCCCGCCGCGTCTTCCATTTTTTCGCCGGATGCAATGCGAATCTGCGCCTTAATAAGATCGACGTTCGTAATCAGTTCGGTCACTGGATGCTCGACCTGAATACGCGTGTTCATTTCGATGAAATAGATCTCGCCAGCCTGGTCCATCAAAAATTCAACCGTGCCTGCGTTGGTGTAACCTATCTTCTCGAGTGCCTTCACAACTCGCGCGCCGAGTTCCTTGCGACGCTTTGCGTCAATTCCCGGCGAAGGCGATTCTTCAATCAGTTTCTGATGGCGCCGCTGAATGCTGCACTCACGTTCGCCCAGGTGAATCACTTTACCGTGCTGGTCGCCCAAAACCTGAAATTCGATATGCCGGGGATGCTCAAGGAACCGCTCCGCATAAACGTCCGGTGTGCCAAATGCCTGCTGCGCCTCGCTGCGCGCCGTCTCGTACGCCGAAAGCAGCTCTTCCTGCTTGCGTACAACGCGCATGCCGCGACCGCCACCCCCCGCGACCGCTTTCAAGATTAGCGGGTAACCAATCTTCGCGGTCTCCTTTGCGAGCTGCTCTTCGCCTTCAATTGCGCCGTCGCTGCCGGGAATCGTAGGCAGGCCCGCGGTTTTCACTTCGCGCCGGGCGCGGTCTTTCTCGCCCATCATTTCAATTATTTCCGGGCGCGGACCGATAAACGTGATTTCACTCGCTTCGCACACCTTGGCAAAGTTGGCATTTTCGGAAAGGAAGCCGTATCCGGGATGGATGGCATCAACATTCGTAATTTCCGCCGCGCTGATCACCTGTGGAATATTTAAATAGCTCTCGCTGCTGCGCGCCGGGCCGATGCAAACGGCTTCATCGGCGAACCGGACGTGCAACGAATTTCTGTCGGCCTCGGAATAGACAGCGACCGTGCCGATTCCCAGTTCTTTGCAGGCACAAATCACGCGCAGGGCGATTTCCCCGCGATTGGCTACGAGAATCTTCTTGAACATAGAGTTGGGAGACGCCTACTTTTTGCGACTCGGCCGGATGCCAAAGAGCGGCTGCCCATACTCGACGGGCTGGCCGTTATCTACGAAGACGCGCAGCACTTCGCCGCTGACGTCCGATTCAATCTCATTCATCAGCTTCATCGCTTCCACAATGCAAAGCGTCTGGCCAGTATCAACGTGACCGCCGATTTTCACAAATGGCTCTGCGCCCGGGCTGGGCGAGCCATAGAAAGTACCTACGATCGGCGACTTTACGAGGTGCAGGTCTTCGGACGCTCGCGGTTCCGGAGCTGCTAACGGAGTAGTCGCTGGTGCGGTCGAAAGAGAGGAACCCGCTACAATAATTTCGGGCGCGGCCATAGCCCGAGGCGCGGCCAGGACCATTCCCTGCGAAGGTTTCTTCACTCGAATCCGAAGGTCACCCCGGGAATACTCGAACTCCTCAAGGTTGTGTTCCGACATCGTCCTGAGGATCTGCTCGATCTGCTCCAGCTCAGGAGTTGCGGTTTGCTTGGGTGCTGCTGACTTCGAAGGGTTTTTGCGTTTCATGCCTGTTCTAGGTGTTAAAGCTCGATGAAATCCCGCGGAGAGCGGGTCAAGATTTCGCTTCGATCCTCATGAACTGCAACGTCGTCTTCGATTCGAATTCCTCCAACCCCTGCCATGTAAACACCGGGTTCGATCGTAATCACCGTACCGGGCTCCAGCCTTGCTTTCTGGCCGCGTGCCACCCTCGGGTCCTCATGAACTTCCAGACCCAGCCCATGCCCGGTACTGTGCACGAAGAACCGGTCCAGCTTGTATTTCGCCAGAGTTGTGCGAGCGGCGCTGTCCACTTCTCCGGCGGTGGCCCCCGACCGAACCGCCGCAATCGCCGCTGACTGCGCTTCCAGGACGGCTTTATACCACTCCCTGACCCGTTTGGGAGCAGTTCCTACGTAAACCGTCCGAGTAATATCGCTGCAATAGTGGCCGAGTATAGCACCCAGGTCTAGGACGACCAACTCATTTTTCCTCAATCGCTTGGCCGTAGGCCTCGCATGCGGCAGTGCGGCCCGTTCGCCGAACGCCACGATCGATTCGAACGCTGGGCCAGACGCGCCTCTCTTGCGCATCTGGAATTCGATCTCTGCGGCAACCTCAAGTTCCTGCACTCCAGGCTTCAGCAAGCCGATAGCGTGCTCCACCACTTCGCTCGCTAGAACGGCTGCCTTTCGCATTTGCACCAGTTCTTGACCGTCTTTTCGCCTCCGGAGGCTCGCCACCAGTCCTTCGACCCGTTCCAGCTTACAACGGCGCCCGGAAGCTCTGCGAAGCAGGGTGTGCTGCGCAACCGTCAATTGGGTGGCGTCAAATCCGACGCGCCTAATGCGTGCGTCGTGCAGAAATTCTCCGACCGCCGCGTGGAGTCCCGCCTGGTGCCGCAGAATGCTAACGCCGGACGTCTCGTCCCTGCCTTGGACGATGAACCGGCCGTCCGTGATGAGTGTCACTTTATTTCGCTGAACGACCAATGCGCCAGCTTCGCCCGTAAAGCCTGTCAGGTAATACCAATCGGGCGGGTGGGTAACTAGCAGTGCGTCTAGCTTCTGGGACGCGAGCGATTGCCTTAGCTTGGTTTGCCGGGCGGCATAGGGTGTCGTCATAAAAGAAATCGAGGAGGCTTTCGCCTCCTCGATTGTAGAGAATTCTGAATCGTTTGTCTGTCCGCCGTGCGACGCGAAATTTAGCCCGGGAGGATGCGCGGCGTCAGGAAGAACAACAGTTCCTGCGATTGCGTGTTGACGTTGGTCCGCTTGAACAGACGTCCAATGACCGGCAAGCTGCCCACTATCGGCACCTGGCTCACGTCCACGCGCTGCGACGAGATGATGATACCGCCGATGACCACCGTTCCACCGTCTTCGACCAAAACTTTGGTCTCGGCGGATTGCGTGTCCAATGCGGGCGTGCCCTGCACGCGGGGAATACCTTGATCGATCTGCGTGTTTTCCACCAGAACGTCCATGAATACCGTCCCGTCGGCGGTGATCTGCGGCGTGACTTCCAGCTTCAGCACTGCGTCAATAAAGGTGATCGAAATCGTGTTGTTGATCGTGGTCTGGATCGGAATCTTGGTACCTTGCTTCACCACGGCCTTTTCGTTGTTCTGCGTCACCACGCGCGGCTTTGAAAGAAGTTTGCCGACGCCACGTGATTCCGCCGCGCTAATGAAGAAATCGACAGCAAAGTTCGGCGAACGGTGTACGAATCCAAGGCCGCTCGTCGGAACACCAGCAGCCAAATCCACCGCGAGGGGCAGAGCGTTAGTTCCGTTAACCACGATCGGCGGGTTCGGAAAACCCGGAATGTTCCCAGTCGTAGGATTAAATAGGCTGGTCCCGACCGCAGAATTACCACCGAAAATCGAGCG
Organism: Candidatus Dormiibacterota bacterium; assembly: GCA_035577625.1. Classification (GTDB taxonomy): domain Bacteria; phylum Acidobacteriota; class Terriglobia; order Acidiferrales; family UBA7541; genus Acidiferrum. Next base: position 1,404 of record DATLVG010000119.1, on the reverse strand, counting down.
TCCACTGGTCGTTTGCGAGCCGAAACCGAGTTGTGTTCCGATGTCCTGCGCAAAGGAGCGCGAGGCAGCCACGACGCGCGCTTCGATTTCAACTTGCTGCGACTTGCGGTCGAGCTGGTGCAGCAGGTTGTCAATCACCGGGATAACCGACGGAATGTCGCGAACGATCAGCTGGTTCGAACGCTCGTCCGCGAGGATTGTTCCGCGCGAAGAAAGGAACTGTTTCAGCGTCGTGGTCAAAGCGCTTGCCTTGCTGTAGCTAAGGACGCGCGTCACAGTAACCGGAGGAACGGCGTCAGACTGCGCCTTCTCGAGAATCCGTACGGATTCCGCTTCCTTAGTGAGCGTCTCGTGTGTCGCGATGCGCAGCACATTGCCGTTGAGCTGCTTGTCCAAACCGTTGTTCAGCAGAACGATGTCCAGCGCCTGATCCCAGGGCACTTCGTCCAGAACGATCGTCAACGAACCCTTTACCGCCGGATCCAGCACAACGTTCAACCCGCTGATTTCATGAATCAGCCGGAAGAAGTCGCGCAGATCCACGTCTTTCAGGTTCACCGAAATCGGTTCACCGGTGTACTTCGATGACGCAGCCGGAGCCGCCGCACCTGACACCGTCGAAGCCGCAGTATTCGCCTGCTGCGCGGCTTGCTGTGCGGCGGTGCCGTCCGGACGAACCGGTTCCCGTTTTTCGCCATACGCTGCCAGAACGACTGAGGGCTGAGTCAGTTCGCTAGGCAGCGCGAAGCGAGGAGCGGAAACTTGCAAATTCTTCACATGTGAGGAGGCCGCGCGGGGAGCGACAGCTTTGTATTGGAAACTCGCCGGAGCCGTGTGGTTCTCCGTGGAAATCTTCGCCGCGCCCAGGTTCGCGGGCGTTGCGGGCTGCGATTCAAAAAACACGACAAGCGCGTTGCCGTCGCGGGAAATCTGGTACGGCGTCGTCTCTGAAAGATCGATCACGACGCGAACCGTGTCCGGACGGAACTGTCCGAGGCGCACGCCGCGCACTGGAGCGGCAACGCCGGGAATCATCGTCCTTTGGACGGCGAGCCGCGTTCCCGCAAAGTCCAGCACCAGGCGGTCGGGATTTGCCATGCGCGACGCATGCGCGTCCAGGCGGCCTTCGCCTTCGACGCGTACGCTGCTACGCTGCGCTCCCTGCGTGATCGCCACGCTCGAGATGACCGAAGCGGTCGCCGTTGGAACGGCGGGCTCCTGCGTCTGGGCAAGCGCCGGCACCGTTGAAAATGCCACGCTTGCGAGGATCAGGCAGCCATTCCGAAGGGCCGGCCAGTTCGTAATCATTGCTGTTCTCCTGCCATGGAGTAAATTCTTTTGTTTACTTGACGCTCGACAGGCTTGCCGAATGCGTCTTTACCTTCTTCATGGAACGTAACGCCA
>DATLVG010000118.1:0-22048 GCA_035577625.1 Candidatus Dormiibacterota bacterium | reverse complement strand
TGGTTCGTACCGCCCTGGCAGGTCGTGCTGGTGTTGAGTTCGGTCAACGTGGCAGCAAAACCAAGCGTCGGGCAGGCCGAGGAATACGCGATCTGAGCCGTGGTGATGGTGCGCAACGAACCAACCGCAGAGGCTTCGTTCGCCGCCATCTTGGACTTAATCAAGTTCGGAATTGCGATGGCCGCGATGATCAAAATGATCGCCACAACGATCAGCAACTCGATAAGAGAGAAACCCTTCTGCTTTTTCATTTGAAACAGTCTCCTGACAAAAATTGCCTGGTAAATGCGCTCGCTCCCCTTTCTGAAGCAAGACGTGTTCCATTATAAACTCGGATTTTTGCGCTTGAATACAAAGGACTTAACAAGGATGCTACAGTTTCGAGACGTCGCAAGGCTCAGTGCGGGACCAAACCATGCCGGAAAACGTCGACGCTAAGCGTCAGGGGCCCTCAGAATTGACAATTTGTGTTAGAAACCGGGATAGTCAGGCCCTCCCACTCGCGACTTGGAATGGCCAGGATACTTGCAGTTCTGGAAACTTGGTGAAGGACGAGCCGTCAGGCCGGTGCGGAAGGGAGATAGCCTGTCATGGACGCGAGAGCGCTTCGGCTTGGCCGTGCTGATTTTTGTCCGTTTCGAGGGGACCCGAGCAACTACCTATTATGAAGATGCCGCCGGCGCAGACTTCACCGATTCCCATTCAGCCTGAGCAGCATTCTCCGAACAACTGGAAAGGCCGCCTTGGTAACAGTGAGACAGTTAAGTTGGTGGCGCTAGTAGGCCTCTTCACGCTTCCCGCGTTGTTGTTTCTCCGAAATTTCTACATGAGCGACCCCGATTTCGGATGGCACCTTCGCGCCGGCGAATGGATCTTGTCAAGCCACGCGGTTCCCTACACCGATCCCTTCTCCGTCTACGGGGCGGATAAGCCCTGGTATGACTACAGTTGGCTCTTCGACATTGGTTTTGCGCTTGTCTATCGGGCCTTCGGGCTGGCGGGACTTGTGCTGGTGGAAGTTGCGTTCCGCGTCGCGATTCCGGCGTTTCTTTTTCGCATGGCGCGGAAATTGGAGCTGGCGTTTTGGCCGGCGGCGGCGTGCACGGCGCTTGCGGCGTATTCGATATCCAGCATCTACGCGCCGCGGCCGGGCATGTTCACCATCATCTTCCTAGCCATTGAACTTGAAGTTTTGCTGACGGCAAGTCTCACCGGGAAATTCTCGCGTGTCTATTGGCTAATTCCACTCTTCGCAGTGTGGGCCAGCATCCATATTCAGTTCGTGCATGGATTGATTGTACTGGCGCTGTTCGCGGGTGAACCGCTACTGAATGCATTGCTGCGGTATCGTCCGCAGTCTGAGGCGCTTCCGGCAAAGTCGTGGTGGGTGGTCGCGGCGTCATTTCTTGCCACGCTGGCCACTCCCTATGGCTGGCACATCTACTCGACCGTGTTTGTTTATGCCGGACAAAAGCGTATCTATGAAACAATTACCGAAATGCTGCCCATGAATTTCCGCCAGCCATTCCATTTCGTGCTGCTTCTGCTGGCCTTCGCGGCCACCTGCGCGCTCGGCTGGAGCCGAAGTTTGAGGCCGGCCTATTTGCTACTGTTCGCGTTCGCAGCCGTGCTCGGATTCAGATCGATTAAGGACTCCTGGCTTCTGCCCGTGGTTTCGGTGGCACTGCTGGCCGTCAGCCTGCGCACGAACGCAGCGGACTCAGATCGCACACCTGCGTCGACAATGAAAAACAAATTAGCACTCGTCATCTGCGTTGTGGCTGTGCTCGCTGTCGCGTGGCGCCGCTACGACGTGACGAATGCCTGGATTGAAATGGGACTGGCGGGAAGGTATCCCGAAGCCGCCGTGCGTTTCATTGAAAAGAATCGACTAAAAGGACCGCTCTACAACGATTTCACGAGCGGCGGCTTTCTAATATGGCGGCTGCCTTCGATTCCGGTATCGATCGACGGGCGCACAAACGTGCACGGCGACGATCGCGTAAAGGCATACAGCGATGCACTGAGGGGGCTTCCCGGTTGGGAGAAGGATCCAGACCTCGCTCGGGCTAATTTGATTATTTGGCCGGCGAAGTCACCGCTGCCCGCATTGCTGCGCTGCGACTCGCGATTCACACAGGTGTTCGCGGATCCACAAGCCGTCGTGTTCGTGCGCAGGTAAATGACGCCTTGACGGCGGTTGTTCTACAGGTTGTGTTTTTTCGCGTAGTGCCGAAAAGACCGGTACGAGATGTGCAGCAGTTCGGATGCCCTGGTTCGAACGCCATCGGATTTCTCCAACGCGGTCGCAATGTAACGCCGCTCCGCTTCCGCAATTTCCTTTTCAAAGTCCACGCCTTCTGGCGGAAATTGCGTGCCATGACCGTTATTGTTGGCCATCGCCGAGGAGCCAGCGTAACCGGCAATGCGGTCGGGCAAAGAGCCCAGGGATATTTCCGAGCCGCTTTCGAGCGCAATAGCGCGCTCAATCGTGTTTTCGAGTTCACGGACGTTGCCCGGCCAATCGTATGCTTCCAGTTTCCGCAACGCCTCGGAGGAAATTCCAGCGATGGGCCTTTCCATGCTCTTTCGGAAGCGTTCGAGGAAATGGCGCGCGAGGAGCGGGATGTCTTCACGGCGTTCGCGCAACGGCGGCAACTGAATCGGGATAACGCTCAACCGGTAATACAAATCTTCACGGAACCGCCCTTCAGCAATTTCCTTTTCAAATTCCTTGTTGGTCGCGGCGATGACTCGCACATCCACGTCAATTTCTTCGGTGCTCCCAATCGGGCGAACTTTGCCTTCCTGCAGAACGCGGTACAGTTTCACTTGCATCGTCAGACTCATGTTGCCGATTTCGTCCATAAAAAGCGTGCCGCCGTGCGCCGCCTGAAAAAGACCCTGCCGGTTTTCGTTCGCTCCAGTGAAGGCACCTTTCATGTAGCCGAAAAGCTCAGACTCGAGTAACGTTTCAGGAAACGCTCCGCAGTTGATCGTAATGAAGGGCGCTTGCGAACGCTGGCTATTTTCATGGATGGCGCGTGCGACTAACTCCTTACCTGTTCCACTTTCACCGGTGATCAGCACGCGACTCGATTGTGGCGCGATCGTCTGGATCAGCTCGAAAATTGCGCGCATCTTCGGGCTCTGGCCCAAAATATTGTCAAGGCCCGTTAGCCGGCGCAGTTCCCTGCGCAGGTAACCCGCTTCTTTCCGCCACTTCAGATTTTCCGAGACGCCACTTACGGTGCGGCGAATCTGATCTACAAGGTCGTGATCTTTAATCACGTAGCGATCCGCACCGGCATTTATTGCCGCGATCGCCGTCTCAACCGTCGGCACTCCGGTTATCAAAAGAAAAAAGCAAGTGGGAGAGACTTCCTTCACAAATTTCAGAAGTTCCAACCCATCGGCCCCCGGCATCCTGACGTCTGAAATCACGATGTCAAAGATCTGGGATTCGAGTTTGCGTTTGGCGGCGTCGACGGTGTTCGCCACTTCCACCTTGTGGCCTTCCTTGCGAAACGTAATCTCAAGCAGTTCGCAGATTGACCTTTCGTCGTCCACGACCAAAATGTGCGCGATGTCGCGAACCATTGTGTCTTTTGGGGCAGTTTTAATTGCTTGCATACGTCCTCACGCCACTCGTGGAAGTTCCACGATGAATTCCGCTCCCTTATCCTTTTCCGAAATAACCGTGATACGCCCGCTATGCGCCTGAACAATCTGGTACACGATGGATAGGCCCAGTCCGGTGCCGCCTTCAAAATTAGATTGCAGCGGCTCAAAAATCTTTGCCTTTTGCTTGGCATCGAGACCCACGCCCGTATCGCGAAACGCTACGCGAAGCCAGAATGGCCGTTCATCCACACTGACGGTCAACTTGCCCCCATCAGGCATGGCGCGCAGCGCGTTGTCGCACAGATTCCAGAAGACTTGCCGAATCCGCCCGGAATCCACGCGCGCCTTAATTTCTTTTCCGTTGTAAGTCCGTTCGATCGCATACTTGGTGCTGACTTCCGGCTTTTTCTCCAACAGCGTGAGTGTCTCCTCAAGTAGGGACCGCACATCGGCTTCCTTGAATTCGTATGACTTTTCGCGGGAATAGTTCAGGAAGTCCGTGATGATCTGATTCAGGCGCTCGGATTCGCGGCCCACGATGTTGACAAGATGCTTTTCATCTTCTTCGAGCGGCGCCATGCGGCCCAATTCCTTCACGGCTCCGGCCATTGCCGTGAGCGGTTGCCGAATTTCGTGGGCGATTGCGGCGGAGAGCCGGCCGAGCGCCGCCATACGCTCCTTGGTAGCGACTTCTTGCTCCAGCCTGCGAAGTTCCGTCAAGTCCTGAAAATTGAACACGTACCCGCTGCGCGAAGCGTCGCGAGAACGCAAGGGGGAAACGCTAATCCCTATGTAGCGGTGCTGGCCGTCGGGCGTCTGAAATTCCACTTCCCGCCGTTGACCAGTTCGTTCAAGGCCGTCGACTCGGCCCGGCAACCAGAACTCTTTATCCCAATCCTGGAGTCTTTGCCCACGAACGTCCATATAGCGCCGGCCGAGAATCTCTTCGCCAGTCCGGTTCAGCAGCGTAATTCGTCCCTCGACGTCCGTGGTCAGCAGCCCACCGCGCATCGAGTGGATGATGTCTTCGGTAAAATCTTGCAGATCCATCAACTCTTCTCGCTTCGCTTCGAGTTCAATGCCTTTTCGGCGCAAGGATTGCGCGAGCACACTGCCCAGGAAGGCCACCACGAGGAATCCCAGCGCATTACTCAGAAACCAGACGCGCAGATTGGACTCCGTCGGTGCCGTCATGGAGCTGACCGGCAACTTCCCTGAATAGACGAGCATCGTCACGCTGCCGAGCAAAATCAGGCACAACACAGCGGCGATATATGCAGAGCGCCGGGAAAAAAGAATCGTTGCGACGATAATTACGAGCAGATACAGCGAATTGAAGTAGCTATCTTGCAGGCCGGTGGCATAGACAACGCCGCTCACCATCACCGCGTCGCAAGCAACCTGCAACCCACCGAGCCAGGTAGCGTGCGGCATCCATCGCACGAAAATCAGCTCCAGCAGGGCGAAAGTTATCCACAGCACCAGCACGGGGAGCAAGAGGCGATAGGCGTTTGACGTCGGAAAATACTGCGGCCAGACCACGCCGACGGCGAGGATCAGCACGATGAAGAGCAGGCGGACGCGCGTCAGCCAGCCCAGCCACTCCTGCACGTTTTGACTCTTGTCCATTCCCACGCCGTAACCTTCGTATTAAGCGAAACAAGGGGAGGACGCCTGGCTGGCGGCCTCCCCTCGCCCGGTTCTTGCCTCACTTCCGGACGAGCGTCCGGTTAGTGTGAATCGCTCAGCTTGCCGATAACCGTGAACAGCGGCAAGTACATCGAAATGACAACGCCGCCGACGACCAAGCCTAGAAATACGATCATGATGGGTTCGAGGGCAGTCAACAGGTCCTTGACCGCTGCGTCAACTTCTTCTTCGTAGAAGTCTGCGATCTTCTGGAGCATCGCATCCATCGCGCCGGTCTGTTCACCAACGCCGATCATCTGGGTAACCATGCCCGGGAAGACGTCCGATTCCTTCAGCGGCTCGGTAAGGGACTTTCCTTCTTCCAGCGAACGACGAACCTTCACGAGAGCGCGTTCCACAACCGCGTTACCCGCCGTTCTCGCGGTAATGTCCAGACCTTCCAGAATGGGCACACCGCTCGAGATCAGCGTTCCAAGCGTCCGCGTAAACCGCGCCACGGCAATCTTTCTCATCAGAAGGCCGAGCACCGGCAGTTTGAGAATCAAGGCGTCGATCGCGTATTTGCCTTGGGGCGTTCCATACCATGCCTTGACAGCAAAGATGCTGCCGACGATTCCGACCAGGATCAGCAAGCCAAAATAGCTGCCAATGAAATTGCTGAGCGCGATAACGATGCGTGTTGGCAACGGCAGCTCAACGCCGAGACCCGCGAACAACGTTGCAAAAATCGGAACGACCTTCCAAAGCAGCAGCGTGATGACGCCGCCGGCAACCGTGATGACGCCGATGGGGTACACCATGGCCGACTTCACGGCGCGCTGCAGCTTAACGCTCTTTTCGATGTAAGCAGAAAGCCGCTGCAGAATGGTGTCGAGAATACCGCCCGTCTCGCCCGCTTCCACCATGTTGGTGTACAGCGGATCAAATACCTTGGGCGACGCCTTCATGGCGGCGGACAGCGTCGAGCCGCCTTCCACCATCTCGCGCGTGTTGATCAGCACTTTTTGAAAAATCTTGTTTTCCTGCTGACCCGCGAGAATCTCCAGGCATTGCACGAGCGGCAAGCCGGCGTCGATCATGACCGAGAACTGGCGCGTGAAAATCGCCAATTCCTTCGAGTCGATGCCGCCGCCGAAGGTGGGAACGTTGAATTCCCGGCCCTTCTCGCTCATCTTCGAGGCGGTAATCTGCTGCCGCTTCAAAAGATTCTGCAAATCGGTCTTGCTCGCTGCTGTCATTTCACCGCTCACGGATGCACCGGCGCGGTTTGTACCTCTGTATGTATAGACCGGCATAACCTACCTCCTCAGTCGGTCACGCTAACTCGCGAGCCATCACTTGTCGGATGGCCCGCAAAACTCTTTATCGCTTCCCCGCAGGCGCTTTGCCGCCCATAGTTGGAGCCGTTACTCCGCGATTGATCATGTCCTGCAGTTCGTCCGGGTTCGAAGAACGCGAAAGCGCGACGTCCAGCGAAATCGCCTTCGAGAAATACGCGCTAGCGAGTCCCTGATTGAACGTCTGCATGCCCGTTTGTCCCGTACCCGTCTGCATTGCGGAGTAAATCTGGTGAATTTTGTCTTCGCGAACCAGGTTGCGAATCGCAGGCGTGGGGATGAGGACTTCCATCACCATCGCGCGGCCGCGGCCATCTACTCGCGGCAAGAGCGCTTGGCAAAGAATTCCTTCGAGCACCATCGAGAGCTGTGCGCGAATCTGCGGCTGTTGGTGCGCCGGAAAGACGTCAATAATACGGTTGATAGTCGAAGCGGCACTGTTCGTGTGCAGCGTAGCGAACGTCAAGTGGCCGGTCTCCGCGATACGCAGCGCGGATTCAATCGTCTCAAGGTCGCGCATTTCGCCGATGAGCACTACGTCGGGGTCTTCACGCAATGCAGCGCGGAGCGAATTCGCAAAAGAGTGCGTGTCCGCGTGCACTTCGCGCTGATTGACAAGGCACTTCTTGTGGTTGTGCAGAAATTCGATTGGATCTTCGATGGTGATCATGTGCTCTTCGCGCTCGGCGTTGATTTTGTCGAGCATTGCGGCGAGCGTCGTCGACTTACCGGAACCCGTTGGCCCCGTGACCAGGACGAGTCCGCGCGGCTTGTCGCACAAGCCTCGGACCACGGTTGGAAGGCCCAGCGCGTCGAAGCCCTTAATTTCCCAGGGAATTGTTCTGAATACTGCCCCCACCGCGCCGCGTTGATTGAACACGTTGCCGCGGAAACGCGCGAGGTTTTTCAAACCGAACGAGAAGTCCAGCTCAAGATTCTCTTCGAAGCGGTGCTTCTGCGCGTCGGTTAGCACGCTATACGCCAATGACTTGGTGTCCGCAGCCGTAAGTGGCGGCATATCCAGCGGACGCAAGTGGCCGTGCACGCGCACGCGCGGCGCGCTATTCGTCGTGATGTGCAGGTCCGACCCGCCCATCTCGATCATCTTCTTCAGCAATTCACTCAGCGTGATCCCTGACATCGCTCACCCTCTTCTTTACAAAACCGTTTCGCGCAGGACTTCGTCCAGCGTGGTCTGCCCTAGGGCGCACTTGATCAACCCGCTTCGGCGCAGCGTAATCATTCCCTGCTCGATTGCCTTTTTCTTGAGTTCCAGTGCCGACGCACCAACGAGAATCAGTTCGCGCAATTCGTCGTTAATTTCCATTACTTCGTACAAGCCTGTCCGGCCCTTGTAGCCATTTTTATTGCAGGTTGTGCAGCCCTTCCCGTGGTAGATCTTCGTTGTCTTCAGTTCTTCGGGGGTATAGCCTGCATCGAGCAACGCCTGCTCGGGAATCTCCAGCTGCTCTTTACAATTGGCACAGATCCGGCGCACGAGACGCTGCGCGCAAATCAGGTTCACGGAAGTGGCGACCAGGAACGGCTCAATACCCATGTTCATCAAACGGCTGATGGTCGACGGCGCGTCATTCGTGTGCAGCGTTGACAGAACCAAGTGGCCCGTGAGCGCGGCTTTCACGCCAATTTCCGCCGTTTCGAAGTCGCGAATCTCTCCGACCAGGATGATGTTCGGGTCTTGCCGCAAAAAGGCGCGCAACGCCGCGGCGAAGTTCAGCCCGATCTGTTCTTTCATCTGTACCTGGTTGATGCCGCCCAGCTGAAATTCGACCGGGTCTTCCGCGGTCATGATGTTGGTGTCAACTTGATTGAGGCGTGCGACGGAGGAGTACAAAGTGTTGGTCTTGCCCGAGCCCGTCGGACCGGTGACGAGCACCATGCCGTACGGCTTCAAAATATTGCGTTCGAATTTCTTAAGCGATTCCGCTTCGAAACCCAGCTTGGTCATGTCCAAACGAAGGTTTTCCTTGTCCAGCAACCGGAGCACGATTTTTTCGCCGTAAAGCGTCGGCACTGTGGAAACGCGGAAGTCCAGCTCTTTGCGCTTTCCGTCGGCCTTGTACTTGATCATGATGCGGCCGTCTTGCGGCAGGCGCTTTTCCGCAATGTCCAGCTTTGCCATAATTTTCATACGGCTGGTGATAGCGTCTTTTAATTTCAAAGGCGGGTTCATCACGGTCTGCAGCTGACCGTCAACACGGAAACGCACACGCATTTCCGTTTCGTACGGCTCCACGTGAATATCACTCGCGCCACGCTTGACGGAATCTGTCAGGATCAAATTTACAAGCTTGATGATCGGCGCTTCATCCGCTGCTTTTTCCAGTGCAGCAGCGTCCAGTTCCGCTTCGTCGGCTGCCAACTCAAGTTCTTCGTCCTCGGCAACCAAGTCCTTCATCAAGTTCGTGAGTTCTTCGCCGTTCGAGGCCGCTCCGCCATAGCAGCGTGTTATCGCCTCGGCAATCGCCGATTCCGACGCCACGACCGGCTCCACGTTAAAGCCGGTCATGAACTTCACGTCGTCCATCGCAAAAACGTTCGTCGGGTCGGTCATCGCGATCGTCAGCACCGAACCGACACGCGACAGCGGCACAACTTGATAGCGCAGCGCCGTATCCTGTGGAATCAGACGGATGACATTGGGATCGATTTCGTAATATTTCAGGTTGATGGAGGGCACGCCGTACTGGCGCGACAGCACACCGGTGATGTCATCATCGGTGATGAAGCCCAATTTTGTCAGGCAGCTTCCGAGCTTGCCGCCGTTGGCGCGCTGAAATTCGAGCGCCTTCTGCAGCTGGTCCTGTGTAATCAGGCTTTCTTTAACTAATATCTCGCCAAGGCGAACGGACATCCACGGCACTCCAGTTGGGTAACAGCGCCCAGTGCTGAAGGTAACAAACTCCTACGTCGGCGGCAGGCCGAAATTCGTACTCCGTTCTAAATTCGCTAATACCTGTACGAAAGGGCAGCAAAAAAACGGCGTAGTTCTTTGGTACCAGCCCCTTTTCTTGACTTGCCCTTTCGCGGTGGTTATCGTGAGCTTTGCGATGGCTTCAACCGCCGCTCTGCCAAAATCCGTCCACGCGAAGATGGACGTGACGAAAAGTGTCTCCCGGCTTTGCGATGTTGCAACCGGCGACGCGCACTCCACTCTGCACAAGTATTTTCTCGCGCTGTTTGAAGCTCACGGCCCGCAACATTGGTGGCCCGGGCGTTCGCGATTCGAAATTATCGTCGGCGCGATCCTCACGCAGAGCACTTCCTGGGCGAACGTGGAAGGCGCAATCGCGAATTTGCGCAGCGCGCGGCTCTTGACTCCACCTGCAATTCGCGACATTCCCGCCGCGAAACTCGCCTCGCTCATTCGTCCGTCGGGTTATTTTCGCCAGAAAGCAAAAAAGCTGAAAGCCTTCGTGGATTTTCTGTTTGACGACTACAGCGGCTCTCTTTCGCGAATGTTTCGAACGCCGACCGCACAACTCCGAGAACAACTGCTTGCCGTTCACGGTATCGGTCCGGAGACGGCGGACTCCATTCTTCTCTATGCGGGTGAACACCCTGTGTTTGTAATTGATGCTTACACCCGCCGCATCCTCGAACGCCACGCGCTGGCCGATTCCAAGCGTTCCTACGAAGACCTGCGCGGCCTTTTCGAAACAACGTTGCCCCGCGATACCCAACTTTTCAACGAGTACCATGCGCTTATCGTTCACACTGGTCAGAACTTCTGCCGCAGATCAGTCGCTCGCTGTAACGAATGCCCGCTGAAGCCGTTCCTGCCCGCGAGCGCCTGCCAATGACGTCCACCACTCCACGCCAGCGCACACGCCTCATCATCGGCGGAATTTTTCTCACGCTTCTGCTCGCCGCCGTATTTACGCTCGGGTCGCTCGACGCGCCGTTTCAACCCCGGACTTGGCGCGACGTCATCACCCTCTACGCCGTTTCGTCCTTTATTACTGCACTGCTCATCGTCTTCGCCCTCGTTCTCATTCGAAGCACCCTACGCCTCTGGGCCGAGCGCAGTCGCGAACAACTGGGTGCCCGCTTCAAATCGAAAATGGTCCTCGGCGCAATGGCCATTTCCCTGCTCCCCGTCCTTTTCATGTTTTTCGTCAGCTACTCCCTGCTCAATCGCACGCTCGCGCGCTGGTTTCCCCGCCCGTTGGAAATCGCCGCCGAACAAAGCAGCGGCCTTATCCAGGAAATGGGCAAGTCGGAGTTCGCCCGACTTTCTTCTCTCGCGCAAAAAAATGCGCCGTCCTCGTTCGGCCAGACCCAGCACAAAGCGGCCGTGTCGCCAATTCCCTGCACTGAAGCCGATGCTTCCTGGAAGCAACGCCCGGATCGGTCGCTCGAACTGCTGACGTCTTGCGATGGCGAGAAGAGTCTTCCGGTTTTTAAACAAAAACTGCAGAGCGGCGCCGAACTCTGGTCCGCCGGAACTCAACTCTTTATCGCCGCGAGCGCGACCTCTGCCGACGGCGAAACACTCTTCGCCGCGCGCAATGTGCCCAACGACTTCGCGCGTCGCCTTGCCGAAATCCAACTCCAAACAGCCGCCTACGACCAGGAAAAGCAGCACCTTCGCGCACTCAAGCGCCAGCTCCTCCTCATCCTCGTCTTTTTCACCGTCCTGCTTTTCTTTTCGCTGATGTGGGCCGCACTCTATCTGGCCAAACAAGTCACCGTCCCCATCGAAGCGCTTGCTGAAGGCACGCGCGAAGTCTCCACCGGCAATTTCGACTATCAGGTTCCCGAGCAAGCGCAAGACGAGCTCGGCCTTCTCGTCAAGTCCTTCAATGCCATGACTACACAGCTGCGCGATTCGCGCGGCCAGATCGACCAATTCACCCGCAATCTCCAGCAAGCCGTGCAGGAACTCGAGCGCCGCCGTCAGCTAATGGAAACCGTTCTCGAAAGTATTCCAACTGCCGTCCTTTCGCTAGACTCCGATGCCCGCATCGTCCGCACCAATTCCGCCGTTGCGCGCATCTTTGGCCCTGCCGCCCCGAAAGCCGAAACGCTCGACGCCTTACTCGGCGCCGAATCGTCCCGCGTGGTGCAGAACCTTATGCGCCGATCGCTTCGTATGGGTGTTGTCTCTCGTGAAGTCGAAATGGTTGTCGCTGGCCGCGTTCTTCACGCTGCCGTCACCGTCAGCTCTCTCGGTCCGCGCCGCGCCAACAGCGGCTTTGTCCTCGTCGTCGACGACCTTACTGAACTCCTTCTCGCGCAAAAATCCGCCGCCTGGCAGGAAGTCGCTCGCCGCATCGCGCACGAAATCAAAAACCCTCTTACGCCGATTCAACTCTCTTCCCAGCGCCTCATCCGCCATCTCCAGCGCCGCACCGAATCCGAAACCGCCGAGCCACTCGATCCCGAACTCACTCGCCTCGTCGAAGAGTCCTCTCACCTCATCGAACGCGAAGTCGGCACACTCGCCGCCCTCGTCAACGAATTCTCTCAATTCGTCCGCTTCCCCTCAGCCAAGCTGGAACCCGCCAGCGCCAACGATGTCGTCCGCGAAGCGCTCGAAGTTTTCTCCGGTCGTCTTGACGGCATCATGCTCACCAGTTTTCTGTCTGAATCGCTTCCCGCTATTCGCGCCGACGCCGGCCTTCTCCGCGGCGTCGTCGTCAATCTCATTGACAATGCCGCCGAAGCCCTCGAATCGGCTGCGGTTCGAAACATTCACGTGACAACCAGCTTCAATTCCGAATCCGATTCCGTCGAAATCGCCGTCGCAGACACCGGCCACGGCATCTCTCCAGCCGATAAGGACAAACTGTTCCTCCCGCATTTCTCCACCAAAGATCGCGGCACCGGACTCGGCCTCGCCATCGCTTCCCGCATCGTCACCGAACACAATGGGCTTCTCCGCGTCGAAGACAACTCCCCGGTCGGTTCCCGTTTCGTTCTCGAGCTTCCTCCGGCGGAAATTGCGCCGGCACTCGACCGTACACATTCTTCCGGCGGCCTTGCGTAGAATTCATGCCAGCATCGACGCAGAACTCGCCACGCCCACAATCCATCGCACAAATTACGTACCTCGTCCGCGAGTACGATGAAGCCATCGCATTCTTCACTCAGAAACTAGGTTTTTCCTTGGCACAAGACGCTGACCTGGGCGGTGGCAAACGATGGGTCGTCGTTCGCCCGCCGAATTTCGAAGGAACCGCTCTGCTACTCGCTCGCGCAGCAACGCCAGAGCAAACCGCGTGTGTCGGTAACCAGTCCGGCGGCCGCGTCTTTCTTTTCCTTCACACAAACAATTTTGGCCGCGACCACTACGCCATGCTGGCCAACGGTATTGGTTTTCTCGAATCGCCGCGGACTGAGCCGTACGGCACCGTCGCCGTCTTCGAAGACCTCTACAGCAACAAATGGGACTTGCTTGAACCAACCCATCCCTAAATAAAGAATAACCACTTCGCTCGCTCACGCATCTATCAGGCAGCCAATCCGAAAGGCACAAGCGCGTGGCAACCACTCCCCCGGCCAATTCCGGTATCCGTCAGCTTCGTGCCGCAACGATGCCTCTTCTAGCGCTAAACAACGCGCACGCTACCGAGCTTTCTCCGTTGGCACTCGCCGATTTCGACCGGCTAATTCAAGCGAGCTTTTTCGCGGCTGCGCTGGAGGATGGCGCCGCCTTTGTCATCGCCTTCGATCAAACCGCCGCTTACGACAGCCCCAATTTTCTCTGGTTTCGCGAACGCTACGATCGTTTCGTCTACGTCGACCGCGTGGTCACGTCGCTCCTCGCGCGTGGCAAAGGCCATGCCAAGGCCCTCTACGCCAACTTGTTCGAGCGCGCAAGACATGAAGGTCATTCCCGAATCGTTTGTGAAGTCAATCTCATTCCTCCCAATCCCGCATCGGACGCCTTCCATGCCGCGCTTGGATTCGCCGAAGTCGGCCGCGCCCCCATCCACGACGGTACAAAAACCGTCCGCTACCTCCTTCGTTCTATTTAGCCTCCGGTTGCGCCGGCCGATCGGACGGCTCGTCGTTGGCTACCCAAAACGCTGGATTCATGCCTTCCCTCTTTACACGGCATCCCCCGTGTACTATGGTCGCACCGCCCGCTTCATGTGTCTTGCGGCACCCAGCCCCGCGGCTTTGAAGTTCGCAGCGTGGAGGCGCCCCCTGTGGCGTAAATCAAATGTGGCGTAAATCGGAAGACAGCAAACCAGAACCCGTTCTCGAGTCACCGTCTGAATCGAAGTCTGTCTCGAATTCCCCAGCGCAACAAGCAAGTCCTCAGGCGGACGCTTCGGGCGGGCCCGCCACGGTGAATCGCGGCATCATCATCAAGGGAGAAATCTCGGGTCAAGGAGACTTCTTCCTGGACGGCGCGTTCGAGGGCACAGTGCGCATTCCCGACGGCATGTTCACGGTCGGTCCCAATGGTCATGTCACTGCGGAAATCGAAGCCCGCGAAATTATCGTGCGCGGAGAAGTGGTCGGCTCCCTGCGGGCCCGCGAGCGCGTCCACATCTCAAGCACCGGCAGACTCACGGGCGACATGGACACCCGCGGCATCGTTGTCGAAGACGGCGCCATCTTGCATAGCAAGGTCGCAACCCCTCGTGCAGCCGCAGCGGAAGAAGCAACTTCTAAAATTGTAGTCGCGGAAGCCACGTCAGCGGACTCGCTGCCAGAAAAGGTCATGCCCGAAAGAGCTGACACCTCCCCGCGCGCCAAAGGGGCTGCCGCAGCCTCCGGAGACTCCTGACGCTGCCTGTTCTCCTAGCAAACCAGCCGCCTTCGACACCGTTACCGAGGCTTCCCGCAACTTTGCTGTATGGACCGGGAGCACTATCAAAACCCTACATTTGTGCTTATGAAGAACGGAGAACCGTTCGCCAGGGCTCATGCTAGAACCTGCGAAGACTTGTTTCGGGCGCGATTTGGCAAATATCTTCGCGAGTGTCAACGTAAACTCCATCACTCACGGATTGATACTGGCAGACGTGAATAACTTCGTGCCTACTTCCCTACTTCTCTTCGCCAATCCCACGGCTCACGCGAAACACATGTCCATCTGGATGCCGCAAATGCATCTCTCGCACCTTCCATGGCATGTCGCGCGGCGGGAACGTCACATCGAGCCCTGCCGCAACGCATTCCTTATATACCGCGTCCACATCGTCCACCCACACCGACATCCACGCGCCCCGATCGCCCTCTTCATCCCCATCCACTTGGAATGTCGTCGTATTCATTCCCTTGCCGCGCCCGCCTTGCCCGCCCTGGCAAAGAAAGATCTGGACCTGTTCGCCCGAATACACTGCTCCAAATGTTGGCGGGGTTCCCCAATCCCACGCTTTCTGCCAACCCCACTTCTCGAACCACACAAAGCTCGCCGCAATATCGGACACATTTAATATCGGTGTCAGACCTTTTGCTTTCATGACGCGAAAGCATAACACCAGATCTCGCCTCCGCAACCGCCTCTCTGTGGCGCTGGCTTCCAGCCGGCGCATCTTTTCTCCGTTGTACGGCCGTCCCTCTAGGGCCGCATGGTTTTTCATTTGCCGATAAAGAACATACCAACGAGTTTTAGACTTAACTCTCATTCCGGCCTAGAAACTAGAAGATCGAAATTCGGACAGCTGAACCAAATCCGTCTTCGCCCAATTGTTTCGAACCTTTTTTCGCTCTATCGTTGTGTATGAAGTGCTTGCAAATTCCCGATTCTGGCACTTGTACCGTCCCAAGCGGCACATCCTCGTTCCCACAGACCAAGTCCGGCGCCCTCGAAGAAACTCTCTAACCCCTTTGGAATCTGCAGTTACAAAAAATAGGCTTGCAACCCCTTTAGAATCTGCAGTTACAAAACGTCATCTCGAAGACTTGAAGTCCCTTAGAATCTGGAGTTACGAAAAAAAAGGGGTATACCCCCTCCCCGGCAGCGCACCCACTGTCTCTCCTTTGCAACACTTCCGCTTCTTGCTGTACCTTGTATGCGACACCTTTTCTCATGCCTCCGCATCCGCACATTCTCGTCGTTGACGACGAAGCCGGCATCCGCGAATCGCTCTCGGCCATCCTCAGCGATGAGGGCTATCACGTCGAATCCGCCGAGTCTGCCGAAAAAGCGCTCGAACGCACCGCGCGCGGCGATCTCGAAGTTATTCTCCTCGACGTCTGGCTTCCGGGCATAGACGGCCTCGAAGCCCTCAGTCGTATCCAATCTATTCCGCATCCTCCGGCGGTCATCATGATTTCCGGCCACGGCAGCATCGAAACCGCTGTGCGCGCAACAAAACTTGGCGCATTTGATTTCGTCGAAAAGCCTCTTTCCCTCGAACGCATCATCGTCCTCGTACGTAACGCCGTGCAGCAGCGCCGCCTCGAGGAAGAAAATCAATCGCTGCGCAGCGAACTCGGCCATCGCTATCAAGTCATCGGCGACAGCGTGCCGATGAAGGCGCTCCGCCAGCAAATCGGCGTAACGGGCCCAACCAACGGCCGCGTTCTGATCTACGGCGAAAGCGGAACGGGAAAGGAACTCGTTGCACGCGCCCTGCACGCCGCCAGCTTGCGTAGCAAAGGGCCGTTCGTCGAAGTGAATTGCGCGGCAATTCCAGAAGAACTCATCGAGTCCGAACTTTTCGGCCACATCAAGGGCAGCTTCACCGGCGCGAGTGAAGACAAAACAGGGAAATTCCAATCAGCCGACGGCGGCACGCTTTTTCTGGATGAAGTCGGAGACATGAGTCTGCGTACGCAGGCGAAAGTTTTGCGCGTGCTCGAAGAGCAGCGTTTCGAGCCGGTCGGCTCGAATCAAACCATCCGCGTGGACGTTCGCGTCATCGCCGCCACCAACAAAGACCTCGACAAGGAAATCGCGCGCGGCACCTTTCGCCAGGATCTCTTCTATCGCTTGAACGTAATTCCCTTTTTCGTTCCGCCGCTGCGTGACCGCGTCGCGGACATTCCGATTCTCGTTCGCCACTTTCTCAATGAATTCAGCTCCGAGTACGGCAAGAAGACGCGCGAACTCAGCGAGAACGCGCTCGAAATCCTGACGCGTTATCCTTGGCCTGGCAATGTGCGCGAACTTCGCAATCTGGTCGAGCGTCTCGTCATAGTTTGCCCGCAAGCGCGCATTGAGCCGCATCACCTTCCGCCGGAACTTTTCCGCGGCGTTTCCGAGAGCTTGCATCAACCGTACGGAACACTGCACGAAGCGCGCAGCGCCTACGAACGCGAATTTATTTTGCGCAAGCTTCAGGAAAACCGCTGGAACATGACGCAAACCGCCAGCGCGCTTGGACTCGAACGCTCTCATCTCTACCGCAAAATGAAGTCGCTCGGCATCGCCGCGCCGGATTAAATCATGACCACGCCTGCCGTAAAACCAAAAGCAAACCATCGCGCCGGATTCGTTGCCATCGTCGGCCGCCCTAACGCGGGCAAATCGACTCTTCTTAACCGGCTTGTCGGCCAGAAAATCGCCATCGTCACCTCCAAGCCTCAGACCACCCGCAATCGTATCCAGGGCATCGTCACGCGCCCTGAAGGCCAAATCGTTTTCATCGATACGCCCGGCATTCACGAAGCGAAAACCGCGCTGAACAAACAAATGCTCCGCGAAATCAACGCCGCAGTCGAAGGGATTGACGTCCTTCTCCTAATGGCCGATGCCATCGCCATGCAACCGCATGCCGACAACATGCTGATTGATCGCGCCAAGCGTTTTCGCGGAACAGCGGTCATTCTTGCGTTAAACAAAGTCGACAAGCTTCCCAAGTCCAAACTATTGCCAATACTTGAGGCGTTCAACAACGAATTCCCTTTCGCGGCGATGGTTCCCATTTCCGCCCTCAAGGGCGATGGGACGGATCGCCTTGTCGAAGAGATTTTGAAAGTACTTCCCGAAGCCGACTCGTATTTTCCTGAAGACCAGATAACCGACCAGCCGGAGCGTTTTCTGGCCAGCGAAATTATTCGGGAAAAGGCTATTGCTCTCACCTATCACGAAGTTCCGCATGCCCTCGCCGTTATTGTGGATAAATGGGAAATGAAACCGAGGCTTTTGCGAATAGAAGCCACCATGCATATCGAGCGCGATTCGCAGAAGAAAATTCTTATCGGCCACAAAGGCGAAATGCTGAAGAAAGTCGGGACGCAGGCGCGCAAAGAACTTGAAGAACTTCTCGATACGAAAATCTATTTGGGCTTGTTCGTGAAAGTCGTTCCCGATTGGCGCGACAATCCGCAGCACGTCCGCGACCTCGACTGGCACACGCAACTTGAAGCCCTCGGCGAAGATCAGGCCAACAAACTGCGCGCTTTGCACCAATTTGCGGATGAATCGCGGGCAGATTCAGATGGGGAAGTTTCAGTGGAGTCGTACGAGGACAACAGCGAGAAGGAAGAAAAGGAAGACTAGGCTTTCTTGGCTTTTTTCGCTTCGCCATCGGGCGCTCTCTGCTTGCGAATTCTTACGCTTAGCACTTTCGTCTGATTCGCATCGAGCACTTCAAAACCATGCCCCTCGAGGTCAATCTTGTCGCCCGGCGCCGGAACTTTCCCGCTCGCGTGACTGAGCAAACCGGCGAGAGTCGTGACCGTCTCCGCGGCACTTTCGCCGAACCGAATCCCGAGCAGTTCTTCGACTTCGGAAATCGCGAGACCTCCCGGCAAAATCATCGCGCCGTCCGGCTCTTTCACAATCTCGCCGACCTGCTCCGCGGTCTGGTCGCCGCTCTCGCCAACGATCTCTTCAACGAGATCTTCCATCGTGGCGATGCCGGCCACGCTGCCATGCTCGTCGATCACAACCGCGATGGTCTGGCCCTTTTGCCGCATCTCTTTCAAAAGTTCGGAACCGACTTTTGTTTCGGGAATGAATAGAACCGGCTTCATGAATTCACGAACTTTGCGGTTCGGCAAATCCGAGTCGGCAACCGTGAGCATGTCCTGCGCATGCGCGACTCCAACGATGTCGTCAATCGTATTCTCGAACACGGGCAGCCGCGTGAATCCGGTCTCGACGAATCTTGTGTGCAACTCTTCCAGCGTCACGTCCGCGGAAATAGTGACAATGTCCGGCCGCGGAGTCATGACTTCGCGTACGCGCTTGTCACTGAACTCGACGACTTGTTCGATCAGGTCGGCTTGCTCTGGTTCGATGATGCCTTCCTCCTCGGCGGCTTCGACTAACGCTTCGATGCCTTCTTCGGTACGCTGCTCATCTGTCTTTTCGGATTCTTTTTCGGAGATGCGCGCGAGAGTTTCCGCGCCTTCTACAAAAACGCGAAACGGCCAGACGAGCCAGAGACTTGCGCGAATCGCGGGCAGCAGCGGCAAGAGCCATCTTCCTGTTGTGCGGTACAACAAAAGGTCGGGAATAAAATGCATGACGATCACAACTTCGAGGGCAATGAAGACGCTGAGTTCAACGATGGCTTCCCAAACTCCCGGAACGAAGTACAAAACTCCGCGCGTGGTTTCGAGAACCAGAAATGCGAGCCAGAAATGGCCGAGAATACGGAAAGCGCGTCCAGCGCTGCGGCGATTTATTTTAAGTTTCGGTTCGATTTCGGCTTCAAAGATATCGAGGTGCTTATGAATCGGGCCGGTGGTCATGCGGCCGAGCTCGCGGTAAATCAGAGTGAGGTAAGAAAAAACAGGAAGGAAGAGGGCGAGCAGAACGACGCCGATGGCGTAGAGCCACGAGTAATTCATGACTCGAGTCCCAGCTTGCGCCGCAATTTGTGTTCGACGCGGTCCATTTGGCCCCGATCCGTCTCGTGATCATATCCCAATAGATGCAAAAGACCGTGAAGGATGAGGATGCAAATTTCGCTTTCGAGCGTGCGGCCGTTTTTCTTGGCATAGCGGCGCGCGACAGCGGGGGCAATCGCGATGTCGCCGAGGAATTTGTTGCGGTTCAGACGCTTTGTGGACGGTTGTGCCGGAAACGAAAGAACGTCGGTGGGTCGACTTTTCTTGCGGTAAGTTTTGTTGAGACGCGCAATTTCAGCGTCGGTGACGAATGCGAGCGCGGTGGATTGCGGGTTCAGCTTTAGCGCGCGGTGGGCTCTTTCGGAAAATCGTTCGAGGGGCCGCAGCGCGAGCCTTACTTTCTTCTGGCTGTTGAGAATCGTCACTTCAAGAGTTCTGCTTTGACCAAAAATAAATGGATCAATTGCCGGATTTGCCGTTGGTGCGTTGCGGATGTGCCGATTCGTATTCTTCGTAGGCGCGGATGATGCGCTGGACGAGATTGTGGCGAACTACATCCTTTTCGCTGAACTGGGTGCAACCGATGCCTTCGATTTTGCCGCAGATTTCCAGCGCTTCGATGAGGCCGCTCTTTTTGCCGACGGGCAAGTCGATCTGGGTGATGTCGCCGGTAATGACGGCTTTGGAGTTGAAGCCGAGGCGCGTCAAAAACATTTTCATCTGTTCGCTGGTGGTGTTCTGGGCTTCGTCGAGAATGACGAAGGAATCGTTGAGCGTGCGGCCACGCATGAAGGCGAGCGGCGCGATTTCAATGATTCCCTTTTCCAGAAAGGTTTCGAGCTTGTCGGCGTCGAGCATTTCGTAGAGCGCGTCGTAAAGCGGGCGCATGTATGGATCGACTTTTTCCTGAAGCGTGCCGGGAAGGAAGCCGAGTTTTTCTCCGGCTTCGACGGCGGGCCGCGCGAGGATGATGCGGTTGACTTGTTTCGTCAGGAGCGCGCTGACTGCCATGGCTACGGCGAGATAGGTTTTGCCGGTGCCGCCGGGGCCGATGCCGAAGACCATATCGTGCGATTCGATCTGCTCCATGTAATGTTTTTGTGTGGCGTTTTTCGGCGTGACCTGTTTTTTGCCGAAGGAGCGCGGCTTGCCGTGCTCGAAAATTTCGCTTGGAGCACTGTGCGGCTCGTCGAGAGCGATGCGCATGAGGCTTTTGACTTCTTCGCCGCTGAGGTGGCGGCCGTTGCGCGTGGCGTGATTGTACTCTTCGACGATTTTGACGGCACGGTCGACGGCTTCGTGCGGGCCTTCGATGGTGAGCTTGATGTCTTGCAGATGGGTGCGCACCTGGAGCGAATCTTCTAGCAGACGCACGTTTTCGTCGAGCGTGCCGAAGAAGGGTTCAATTTTTCCGGAGATGGCGATGCTGCGTTTCATCAGGCTGGCAGGTAGTTTCGGTGCGGCGTGTGCTCCAACGTAAGAGTGATGCTGACTTCTGACCGACTCGCGGTCACCCATAAAGTTGAGATTCCTCCTGAACAGCAACTGCGTTAACAGCTTGACCCGCCTCGGAAGGCGGCCGCTACAACAGCTACTTCTCGGAGAAACTTCAATTAACGTAGCGCAGCGGAGGTGCGGGGTCAAGAGTGAGGGGCTTAGTCTTGCGGGATGTCGACGAGGCGGCACAGGAAGCCCCAGCCGCCGCCGAGTTCGCTGAGGGCGAGGATTAGTTCGTTGGGACCTTTTTTGAGCGGAAGGTAGACGGCATCGTTTTCGGGATTGACGATGCCGAGGAAGCGGGGATCGCGAAAGGCTTGCGCGCTGCGGCCGCGCCAGAGGATTCTGCCATTGAGGAAGACGGAGACGTCGTCGGAATAGCCGATTTCGAGTTTTTTGATTTGGTCACGATCGGATTGGATGTTGGTGCGCGCGTAAAGAACTTGCATGCCGGGTTGCGGCTGTAGGCGAGTGGAAAAATCGGATTGAAATGTGACGCGCGGATGCGGAGCCTGGCGATAGCGATAGAGAACGACGAAACCGGGCGGCTCGGCTTCCACATCCTGCCATTGGATGGCAGTGGATTCGGAGGGAGAGAGAGGGCGCTCGAGATTGCGCGCGAGCCCATCGTAAGAAGGCGAGATGCTCCACTTGGTAATCGTGTTCGGCGGCACTGCGGGAAGATGGCGAGTCCAGGGTGCGTCCGGCGTGGCGCGAATTTCGAAATTGGAGAAGTACGTTTCGCCAGTGAGCGTGAAGAGGGCGAATTGGCCCTTTTGAACGCCACTTTTCAAGTCGTCCATAACGAGCGCAGGCTTTTCCATGTCTTTAACATATAGCTTGGCTTGCGCGCCGGCGACTTCGAGGCGGAGATGGAACCAGGCGTCCTTGGGAATGTCGACCGCGCCCGTGAAACCGGGACCATTGAAAATTTGCCAGTTGCGGCCGGTATTAAGAACCGGCGTGTATTGCATGGCGTCCGGATAACCGGATTGATGCTGGCGAAGATAGATCTCTTCGTAATTTTTGCCGTCGGCATCAATGCGCACGTCGAAACCGAAAAAGCCGCGGGCAGCGGGAGTGGCGACGTCCACGTCGATGACGGCGTCGCGCATTTCGAAGTCTTTCAGGATGGCCGCGCCACCGTCGATGAGAAGGGCTTTGTGGCCCTGATATTCGGCGAGTTTGGCCTCACCCTGGAGATCCCAGCG
>DATLVG010000117.1:0-29569 GCA_035577625.1 Candidatus Dormiibacterota bacterium | reverse complement strand
CTGGCGGCGATTGCGGGCAATGTTAAGGTTGGCAACCGTTCCCGCTGGCTGACACGCTGGCAAGCGCTCGAATACATAACGAGCCAGAACATGGAGAAGCGCGCGTTCGATTTGCTGAACTGCATTACGGTCGTGCCCGGCGCACTAGGCGCATGGCGGAAATCGGCAATCGAAACGGCGGGCGGAATCACCTCGGACACTGTGGCGGAAGATGCGGATCTGACAGTGGCGATTCGCCGGTTAGGCTGGCGAATAGGGTATGACGAAGAAGCGATTGCGTGGACGGAAGCGCCGGAAACATCGGGCGCGCTAATTCGCCAAAGGTTCCGCTGGACATTCGGGACGCTGCAATCGTTCTGGAAACATCGGGACACGCTGCTCCGGCCCAAGTACGGGACGCTGGGACTGATCGCGCTTCCCAACATATTCGTGTTCCAACTCCTGTTACCGCTAATTTCTCCGATCATTGACCTGATGTTCCTGGGTTCGATCGTAGCGTGGGGCCTTCTGCAACTGCACTTGACTTGGCTGCCTCAAATTAATTGGGGAGCAGCGGACCTCGAGCGTTCCGTGCTTTTCTTCCTGGGCTTCATCATCATCGACGTATTGACGTGCGCGGTAGCGTTTGCACTGGAGCGAAAAGAAGATTGGACGCTACTCATTCCGGTGTTGCTGCAACGGTTCTACTATCGCCAGTTAATGTATGTCGTGTTGTTCCGCTCAGTAAAAGAAGCGGTGCGGGGACGCCCTGTGGGTTGGCGAGGCGTTGAACCCGATCCTCCGCGGGCACCGGCTCCCACTGCGCCGCCGCAACCAGCGTCGGCGACCGGCAACTAGGACTGCTCACAAATTCCAATCGCCCACGTCTGAACCCGAACAGAGGGGGCGCTGGACGGCTTTTCGTAGATTTTTACCTAAAGCCGGAGTTGAGGTAGGATAACGGGGCTGGCCCGGTTTCTCCGTAGGAGGTCGTTATGGCCGTCACATTTACGCTCAATGGCAAGTCCCAGACCGTCGAAGTCGATCCACAGATGCCGCTGCTCTGGGTTCTCCGCGACACGTTGAACCTAACCGGCACAAAATTCGGCTGTGGCATGGCGCTGTGCGGCGCATGCACGGTTCACATCAATGGCGAGGCGGCTCGCTCCTGCATTACGCCGATTTCGGCGGTAGCGGGAAAGAAGATCACCACGATAGAAGGACTGTCTGCCGACGGGAGCCATCCCGTGCAGCAGGCATGGATGGAAGAAGACGTTCCGCAGTGCGGCTATTGCCAGTCCGGACAAATCATGTCCGCGGTGGCGTTGCTCAGCAAGAAGCCCAAACCGACGGATGCAGACATTGACGATTTCATGAACGGCAACATCTGCCGCTGCGGCACGTATCAGCGCATTCGCAAAGCGATTCACCGCGCCGCCGATCTACAAACCAGCAAAGCAAAATCCGCGTAGTTCAGTCCGTCAATTTAATCGAGGTGTCCCATGACGACGTCCCTGTCGCTCGACCGTCGCGCATTTCTAAAGACCGGAGCCGCTGCCGGCACTGGCCTGCTCATCGGTTTTCATTTGCCAGCCTTCGCATCGTTTGCCGAAGATCAGGAAAAGAAGAATCCGAACCCGCTGAATGCGTGGGTGCACATCACCCCGGATAACCACGTCTCGCTGATTCTCGGAAAGTCCGAGATGGGTCAAGGCATCATGACAGCGTTGCCGATGATTCTCGCCGAAGAGCTTTCGCTCGACTGGAGCAAGGTGAAGATTGAGCAAGCGCCGACGAATCCGGCGATTTACGACCACGGAACTGGCGGAAGTGGAAGCGTAGCCGGTTCGTGGCTACCGTTGCGACGTGCAGGCGCGGCGGCGCGCGAAATGCTCATTTCCGCGGCGGCACAGCGCTGGAACGTGAACCGGGATACGTGCGTAGCGAAGGATGGTGGCGTGCTTCATGGCGCCCGGAAGAATTTCCTGACCTACGGCGAATTGGCGGAAGATGCGGCGAAGCTGCCGATTCCGGATTTCAAGACAGTACCGCTGAAGAATTCCGATGACTTCACGATCGTAGGCCACGACAAACGGCGGTATGAGGTGTCGGCGAAGGCAACCGGCAAAGCGGTCTTCGGAATTGACGCGCGCATGGCGGGCATGCAGTATGCAGTGATTGCGCGGTGCCCGGTTTTTGGCGGGAAAGTAAAGTCATTTGACGCTGTAAAAGCGAAAGCTGTTCCGGGCGTGAAGGACGTGATCGCGATTGATGCCGTCCCCGAAGGCGCATTCACGGCAGGCGGGGTGGCCGTGCTGGCGGATAATTCGTGGGCGGCGATGCAGGGGCGAAAAGCGCTAGAGATTACGTGGGATGAGGGACCGCATGCAGCGGAATCGACGGAATGGCTGCACAACCAGTTTGTTGAGAATGCAGCGAAGACGGGCAAAGTCGTACGCAATGACGGCGACGCGGATGCGGCGTTGGCCGGCGCTGCGAAGAAAGTTGAGGCGATTTACGAATTCCCGTTTGCCGCACACGCCACGATGGAGCCGATGAACTGCACGGTGCACATTCGCCCGGACGGCGCGGAGGCGTGGGTGCCGACGCAAGCGCCACAGTGGGCGCAGGACATTATCGTGGGCATTTCCGGATTGCCGCGCGACAAGGTGATTGTGAATACAACGTTGATGGGCGGCGGATTCGGCCGGCGGTACATGGGCGACTTTGTGATGGAAGCAGCGCAGATTGCCAAAGCGACCGGCAAACCGGTGCAAGTCTTGTGGACTCGCGAAGACGATATGCAGCACGATTTTTACCGTCCCTCGTCGTATCACAAAATGGTTGGTGCGGTGGATGCGCAAGGTAACCTCGCGGCGTGGAAACATTTCCAGACGTCGACTTCGATCGACGCGATGTGGAGCAAGGACGGCGAATCGCACGCGGAGAATTCCGAATTTGCGACGGCACTCTTTATTCCTTATGCAACACCGAACTATCGCGTGGAATATACGCTGGCCAAATCAGGCGTGCCGCGGGCGTGGTGGCGCTCGGTGGAACATTCGACGAGCGGATTTATCGTCGAGTGTTTTGTTGATGAACTGGCGGCGGCAGCCGGAGCCGATCCATACGAATTCCGGCTGAAGCTCATTGGCGATGACCGGAAGATTCCGGATTTCTCCAATCCCAAAGAAGGCAAACCGCTGGACACAGCACGCTTGAAGGGCGTGTTGAACCTTGCAAAGGAAAAAAGCGACTGGGGCCGGCCGCTACCGAAAGGCGTTGGACGCGGAATCGCCGCGTACTATTCGTTTGAATCTTATACGGCCGCGGTTGCGGAAGTGAGCGTGAAAAACGGCGCAGTGAAGGTGCTGAAACTTTGCTATGCCGTGGATTGCGGACGGCCGATCAATCCCGACGGAATTCGCGCGCAGGTGGAGAGCGCGGCGATTTACGGGCTCTCTGCATCCCTGCACGACGCGATTACCATCAAGGGCGGACGCGTGGAGCAGTCGAACTTCAATAACTACCAGATGCCGAAAATCGCGGATACACCGAAAACCGAAGTTCACGTCGTAATGAGCAAGGAAGAGCCGACGGGAATCGGCGAGCCGGGATTGCCGGTGGTGACTGCGTCCGTTTGCAATGCGATTTACGCGCTGACGAAGAAACGGATTCGGCGGTTGCCAATCCGTAAGGAAGATCTCGCCTAGCATCATCGCGGCGAACCGTTGCAAAATGTCGTGTGCAATTTGCAGCCATCGGTATCGCCGCGTTGTCACTTCTGATTTGGCTCTACCTTTTCCTTTTTAACGGACATTTCTGGCAAATTTGGATCGCAGACGCTGACGGGCGCACGGTTCCACCGCTCGGACGGTGGCCTAGCGTGACGGCAATTGTGCCTGCACGCAACGAGGCGGCAAGTATTGAAGAGGCCGTGAAGTCGCTCGCGCGGCAGGACTATCGCGGGGATTTTTCCATTGTTGTGGTGGATGACCATAGCGACGACGGGACCGGCGATTTAGCACGCAAGACAGCTGAAGATTCTGCCTCCCGCGCGGCGGTCGAGGTGCTGGAGGCTCCGCAACTTCTTGCAGGATGGACGGGCAAGCTTTGGGCACTGCAAGCGGGGATCGACGCTGCGGCGATGAAGCGCGTGGATTTCTTGTGGTTCACCGATGCGGATGTGGTCCACGGGCCGGAAACCCTGACGGAGTTAGTTGCTTGCGCCGAGCGCGAAGCGTACGACCTCACTTCACTGATGGTTCTATTGCAAGCAGACACGTTCGCCGAAAAACTTGTTATTCCGCCATTTCTCTATTTTTTCCTGATGCTCTACCCGCCCCGCCGGATCGCCAACACGGAAGCGCGGACTGCGGGTGCGGCGGGCGGCTGCATGTTGCTGCGGAGCTCGGCCCTCACTCGTATCGGCGGGCTCGCCACAATTCGGGGCGAAGTGATTGACGACTGCTCGCTGGCCGGCGCGGTGAAAAACGGTGGCGGCCGGATTTGGATGGGATTGACGCGCAAGAGCGCAAGCCTGCGGCGTTACGTTGGATTCGGAGAGCTGCGGGACATGATTGCCCGGACCGCGTTCACACAACTAAACTACTCGGTGTTGCGGCTGACCGGTACGCTTCTCGGTCTCTTGCTCACGTTCGTTGCGCCCGTTGTGCTGGCGCTTTCGACAAATCCGAAAGTTTGGCTTCCTGCATTGCTCGCGTGGTGCTTGATGTCCGCTTCGTTCTTGCCGGCGGTCGTGTTCTACCGGCTCTCGCCAATTTGGTCCCCGTTTTTGCCGGTCGCTGCGGTGTTCTATGCGTACGCAACTTTTTTGTCGGCAGTGCGTTATTGGCTCGGCCGCGGGGGGCAGTGGAAGGGCCGCGCCCAGGCACAGAAAACGTAGGTGCGCGCTGGGGGGCACTAAAATTTGTAAGTGAGATTCAATTGCATGCGGCGGCCGGGATTTGCCGAGCTAGGATTCCCAAGTCGCGGATTGATGATCATCGTCGGAGGCCCCGTAACGTTGATGACACTGCTGTAGTTCACGTGATTCAAGACGTTGAAAGCGTTGAGCGCTACGGTGAGTCTGGGCCCAGCCTTTTTATCTTTGGAGAAATTGAAATCGCGCTCGGCGTTCAAATCAAGGCCCAGGAAACCAGGGCCGTGGAATGAATTGCGAGGGGCCAGCCCGCCATTCGGCCGGTCATTCGTCACGCCGTCACCGTTGCTGTCCAGTCCGGTAATGACGTTCACGGGCCGGCCTGAGTACGCCTGCAGCGCTGCTCCAAGCGAAATGCTTTCCGAAACCTGGAATGCGCCGAGGAGATCGAATTTGTGGCGCCGGTCATTGTCCGAGCGCGCCCAATCGAGCGCGGGAAAATTGCTGTTGCCGGGGAGATAGTTGATGCCGCTGGTATTGTTATACGTCTTCGACAGCGTGTATTGCACCTGGCCGGAAAAGAATTTTGTCGGCTTCCCGCGCAGGCCGAATTCCAGGGAATTGCTTTTTTGATAGCCGCGCGATTCGATTTGCCTGACCTGGCCCTGGGTCGCATCCGGACGTGCGAGGTAGTCCGGCGGAAGGGGTGCATTAACGTCGCGCGAGCGAAAGAGATCGATGCTGCGCGAACCGATGTACGTGACGCTCGCAGTGCTCTTTGAAGTGACTTGCCGCTCCACTCCCGCGCTGTATTGAACCGTGTAAGGAATGCACGCGGCCGGATCGAGCGTCACCGTACTGATGGGCACTCCAGTTAGATCGGCGGATGTGACGGGAAATGGCAGTGGATTCACCAGAGTACCGGAAAGCAGGAATCGCTGCACGTTCACGCCGTTGAAGAGAAGAAGGTCAGCGATGGGCCGGGGGCCGGTGCGGTCGAAAAACACTCCGGCTCCAGTGCGAAAGACCGTTCTACTTTTTTTTGAGGGCGCAAACGCGAGCGAGATGCGCGGAGCGAAATTGTTGGGATCGTTGTGAAAATAGTTTTGGAAGTAGTATCGCACCCCAAGCGAAACAGACAGATTCGGCTTGAGCCGTACGTTCTCTTCAAGAAATCCCGCTGCGGTTCGCTCCCAGAAAACTACGTGGCCCGGTCCTTGTTGCTGCAGGAACGTGGCGGGACGTTTGGTGGTTGCATTGAAGTCGGCCAGAGTGCCAAAGGTGTAGGTGCCTTGGAGATTCGTGTGATTGTCGAACCCGCGCCGGCTGAGGTCTGGTACGTCGACTCCGAAAGTGAGCACATGCTTTCCGCTTGTATAGGTGAGGAAATCCGTGCCGTCGAAGTGCGATTCGGTTCGATTGAAGTCGGCTTGCGCGCCGCCGCTGGTAAAAAAACCTTCGACGATCATTTGCGGTGTCGCGTTGTTACTGGTAATCGGATTGTCGTTGTGTCCGACCAGGAATCGTAGCTGGTTGACCCACTTTGGCGAAAAAATGTGGCGGTAGCTCACATTGACTTCATGCTCGCGGCCGATTTGTGTGTAACCGGCTTCACGCAATACCAGGCCGCCGACACCTTGGTTCTCGCTTGTTTGGCTTTCAAAGAAATAGCCGACCCACACTTGATCGCCGTTCGCGAAATCGTGAAATGCGCGAAACGATTCGAACAAGTGCCGCTCCGGCGCGGGCACGTTGTCCTGGATCGGTAGGTTATTCGGTCCGATTGGTACGGAGACGATGGCCTGCACGTCGTTTTGATCCCGGTCCATTGTCAGAAGAAACGTATTTTTTGGATTGCGGCCGAGAGGGCCGGTGAGGGATCCCTCGTAAAATTGCCGCCGCTCGTCAGGCTTCGTTTGGGCAAACGCATTCTCTGCGTCGAAGACGGAATCGCGAAAAATAAAATTAACGGTTCCGTGAAACTGCGGTGTGCCGCCCTTCGTGGTGATCTCCAAGCGCGCGCGTCCCGGTCGCGCGAATCGCGCGGAGTAAGGATTCTGGTTCACCTTCACTTCTTGCACGCCCGAAGGGGACACTCCTGGCCCGTTGGCTTCCACTCCATCAACGACCAGCGAAACACCATTCGTGCCGGCGGCATTGTCATCCAGAAATCGCGAAATGGTGGCGATGTAATCCTGATCGAAAACGGGGACGCGGTCCAACGCATCCCGTTCGAACGTGTTGGCGTTCTGATTGTCGGAGACGTCGGTGCTCAGCTGCGGCGCCGCATCTCCGGTGGACACGTTTACGCTTTCGTTCTGCGTGGCAATTTCGAGAACGATTCGGAGAGCCGGCAAGTTCTTACTGCCTACGCTGATATCGCGATCGAATCGCTTGAAACCCGCCGTGATAATGGAGAGTTTGTACTTCCCCGGGGTCAGTTTTTCGAAACTGAAGGCACCGGTTTCGTCGGTCACGGTGGTAGCGACCGGCGAACCATCTGCACGGACCAAAGTCACCTGCGCCTCCTTAATCGAGGCAAGCGCGGGATCCAGAACGTTGCCGAAAACGGTGTTCTGCATCGCGGTCTGACATATTGCAGCAGGGCCGAGTGGCAAAAGACCAAGCCAAATTGCGAGCCACGGCCGACAAGTTAGAATGTACCTTCGAAACAACGAGACCGCCTTAGCCGTGCAACGGATACGAGTAGTGAAAGGTAACGGAGAAAACCTAAATAGAGAGTGAACACACCGATTTCGCCCCTCAGAATCAACCGACGTGGATGCACCGGACGGGCACCCGCTGGCAAATGACAGGTCACCACAGAATCTGCTATTCTGCGAAAAGGTACAGGGCTGTATCCCGCAGTCAGGGAACGGCACCGGAGGCCGCAATGAGCGTTTCCCGCGAACAGGGCAACGGAAAAGTGACCGTGCCCGCGCTGCTCCAGCGCAAAACCGACGCGAATTTATCCACACAAAAGATTACTTGCCTGACGGCTTATGATTATCCGACTGCGCGCTTGCTGGATGACGCGGGCGTGGACGTGCTGCTGGTCGGCGATTCACTTGGCATGGTCGTGCTCGGCTACGACAGCACGATTCCCGTGACGCTCGACGAGATGCTGCACCATACGCGTGCCGTGCGCCGCGGAACGCGCAATGCCTTGGTGGTTGCGGACATGCCGTACGGCACGTATCACGCCGACATTTCCGAATCGGTGCGCAACGCTGTGCGGCTTGTGAAGGAATCGGGCGCAGAGGCCGTGAAGATTGAGGGCGGCGAGCGACGACTGGAATTAATCGCGCGGCTGACCGAGGCCGAAATCCCGGTGATGGGACACGTTGGATTGACGCCGCAATCCTTGAATGCGCTGGGCGGATTCAAGGTCCAAGGCAAGACGCCTGCCGCCGCCGAACAGTTAATCCGTGACGCGCGGGCGGTGGAAGCTGCCGGAGCGTTTGCAATTGTCCTGGAAGGAATTCCGCGCGAGCTGGCTGCACAGATCACGCAGGATTTGCGGATTCCCACAATCGGAATCGGCGCGGGTCCCGAATGCGACGGGCAAATTCTCGTATTGAACGACCTTCTAGGCCTGACGTTTCATCCGGTTCCGAAGTTCGCACGAGAATATGCGAATCTGGGCGAATTAATTTCGAGCGCTGTGCGCGAATATTGCTCCGACGTCCGGCGCGGCTCGTTCCCTTCCGAGAACGAGTCTTATCACATGCCGCAGGCCGGCGGCGCACAAAAAGTCAACATCGACGTAGAACTCTCCGACTAAACGGCGTCGTGCAATTTTTCAAAAAGAGGATGCGGCTATGACCCCCGAAGAAGCTCGCGCACTATTCCAATACAACGAATGGGCGAACCAGCGCTCGCTGGACGCTACGGCTCAACTGTCCAACGAACAGTTCGTTCAGCCGCTCGGCTCAAGCTTTTCTTCCGTGCGCGATACGCTAATGCACGTTTGCGGCGCAGAATGGATTTGGTTCGAGCGGTTTCACGGACGCTCGCATCCCGGGATTCCTGATTTCTCGAATATACAGTCCATTGGCGTGCTTCGCGAGCACTGGGCACCGCAAGCGAAAGCCCTGCTCGACTTTGTTTACGGCCTGTCGCAAGCAGAACTCGATCGCGTTTTTGAATACAAGACGCTCAACTTTGGCATGTACGCCAATCCGCTCTGGCAGTCGCTGCAGCATGTTGCAAACCATGGGACATACCACCGCGGCCAGATTGCGACAATGGTTCGGCAGCACGGCGCGAAACCAATTGCGACCGACCTTATGCACTTCTACCGCGAAAGCGCCACGGCCGCGAAAGCGTGAACTGGTAGACTCTTCCCTTCGTGGAACTCATTCGCACCATCTCCTGGATGAAAGAGGCCGCGCGCCAGGCCCGCGCGGAAAATCACCTCGTGGGGCTTGTACCGACGATGGGAGCACTGCACGAGGGCCATCTTTCACTTGTCCGGCGTGCGAAACAGGAATGCTCTCGCGTTTACGCTTCGCTTTTTGTGAATCCGAAACAGTTCGGTCCAACCGAAGACTTCCGAAAGTATCCGCGCGCATTTGAATCCGATGCGGCGAAGTTCGCGGAACTCGGCGTCGACGCTCTTTTCGCTCCCTCTGCTGACGACATTTATCCGGCCGGCTTTTCAAGCTACGTGAACGTGGATGGCATCAGCGACCGCCTTGAAGGGCGCTCACGACCTGGCCACTTTCGCGGAGTCTCGACCATCGTCCTCAAGCTTTTTGAAATCGTGCAGCCGGACTTTGCCTACTTCGGTCGCAAGGACGCTCAGCAAGTCGCCGTCATCGAGCGGATGGTTCGCGATTTGAATCTGAACGTGCAAATTGTTGTTTGCCCAATCGTTCGTGAAGCCGATGGCCTTGCACTCTCTTCGCGAAACGCCTACTTGAGCCCCGAGGAGCGCCGCGCCGCAACGGTCCTCCATCGAGCCCTTCAGGCCGCTCGGGCAGAATTAACCGCCGGTACGCTTGATGCATTGGAAATTCAGAGTCGTATGCGAGCCGTCTTCGATTCCGAGCCACTCGCGCGGCTTGATTATGCCGAAGTTGTCGCCGCCGATGATTTTGAACCGGTGGTGCGCGTCTCCCGCAGAAGCTATGTGCTTGTCGCCGCGCATCTCGGCAAAACCCGGTTACTTGACAATATGTTGGTAGAAATTCCTGAAACAAATCCCGCGGAACTGGCGTGTCACATCTAAGCCGCCCGCCGCGCGCTTTTTTGTTAGATCCCGCCCTAAGTTCTTACTTCAGTGACTCCAAGTGCGCCAGCACTTCGGCGGCGTGGCCTTTTGCCTTGACCGCGTCCCAGATCTTTTCCACTTTTCCATGACTACCTATCAATAGGCTGCTTCGTACGATTCCCTTAAAGGAGCGGCCCATGAATTTCTTCCCCCGCCAGAAGCCGTACGCCTCGATCATCTTGTGGTCCGGATCGCTCAAGAGCGTGAAGTTAAATTTGTATTTTTCTTTGAAGCGTGCCAGCGCTTTCACGGAATCGGCGCTTACGCCAAAAATCTCGACATTTAACCTGTCAAAGTGTTTCTTTGCGTCACGAAACTCGGACGCCTCAACCGTTCAACCCGGTGTGTCCGCCTTCGGATAAAAAAAGAGCAAAGCGCGCTTGCCCGCCAACTCCGCCAAGGACACTTCTCCGCCGGCGTCGGTCGGCAGGCGGAACTCCGGGGCCTTTTCTCCAGTTTTCAGCATCATTGCCTCGATTCGCCGCAAGGCCACTTCGTGGCCCTAGAAATACAGCCGATGGACGGAAGTGGTCTTCACAACTTCTACGCAAGCAGCCTTCGCAAAATATCATTGATCGCTTGCGGGTTCGCTTGACCCTTGGTCGCCCGCATTACCTGGCCTACAAAAAACTTGAATACGCCTTCGTTTCCGGCCTTGAACTTCACCACGTTGTCGGGATTGTTTTCGATCACTTCCCTGGCCGCCTGCTCGATCGCATCGTCGCCAACCTGAGCGCCCAATCCCTCCGCTGCGACGATTGCGGCCGCGGATTGGCCGCTGTCGAACATTTTCGCAAAAACCCTCTTCGCAATCGCGTTTGTAATTTTTCCGCCGTCCAGGAGGCCGATCAGCTCCGCGAGAGCGGTTGGTGAAACGGGACTCGCGCCAATCTCTTTGCCGCTGTCGTTCAAGCGCCGCAGCAGCTCGGTTTGCATCCAGTTAGCGGCGGATTTCCCTGCCGCTCCGGCTTTCACGGCGGCTTCGAAATAGGCCGCAAGTTCCTGCGAGCCGGTGAGCACGCCCGTATCGTATGGGGTAATGCCAAATGTGCTGACGAAACGTTCGCGCTTTGCCGACGGCAACTCCGGCAACGACTTTCTGATTTCCTCGCGCCACGCGGCGCTGACGTGAATCGGCAACAAATCCGGCTCTGGAAAATACCGGTAGTCATGTGCCTTTTCCTTCGAGCGCATCGAAACCGTGTAATTTTCGTTCTGGTTCCACAGCCGCGTCTCTTGCGAAATCTTCCCGCCGCTTTCGATCACGCCGATGTGTCGCTCAATCTCGTATTCGAGGGCTTTTTGCAGAAACCGGAATGAATTCAGGTTCTTCACTTCCACTTTCGTCCCGAATTCCCCGGCACCTCTCAGACGCACGCTGACGTTCGCGTCGCAACGGAGCGACCCTTCTTCCATGTTGCAATCGCTGACGCCCGTATAAAGCAGGATTTGCCTTAGCGTCGTCAGGTACGCGTATGCTTCATCCGAAGTCCGCATGTCCGGCTCGCTGACAATTTCCGCAAGCGGCGTTCCGCCGCGGTTGTAATCGATATAGCCCTTCGTTGCCGACTGCGAGAATCCTTCGTGCAGATTCTTTGCCGCATCGTCTTCCAAGTGCAGCCGGGTAACGCCGATGCGCTTCTGTTCGCCCGAAACTTCAATATCGAGCCAACCATGTTCGGCGAGCGGCAGCTCGTACTGCGAAATCTGGTAGCCCTTCGGCAGGTCCGGGTAGAAATAATTCTTCCGCGCGAAACGCGAGTGTTCATTCACGGTACAGTTCAGCGCCAGTGCGGCGCGAACTCCCATCTCCACGGCGCGTTTGTTCAACACAGGAAGTGTGCCGGGCAATCCGAGACAAACCGGGCACGTGTTCGCATTCGGCGGGTCGCCAAACTGCGTCGAACAACTGCAGAATATTTTCGTCTTGGTCAAAAGCTGAACGTGAACTTCGAGGCCGATCACGGCTTCGTATTTCGCCAGTATTTCCGGCGCGATACTCGTCGTCTCTGTCGCGTTCCTCGCCATGGTGAGCCAGTAATTATAGCAGGCTCGGCCACACCCTGTGGTCAGCTTGAAATCTCGGCTGGCCTTCGATCGTGAGTGACGAGCCGCTCGGCAAGCGCATAGCCACCAAACAGCAGCCCCGCATAAAAAGCGTCGCCCGCGAGCGAATTCCAATAAAGCGGGATGCCTGCCACATAGCAAGCGATCAGACCGGCGGCCGATTTCGGATACGTCGTGAAGACCACCCAGACCGCAAAGTTCGTGACTAGAAAGAACTGCGTCGCGCCGAGAACCGTGCCTCCGGCAATGCGAAGAACGTTACGTTCTTCGCCAATCCACATGCCGACAACGACGCTCGCCAAAAAGCTCAAATAAACGACCGGCATCAATCTATGGAACCCAACAACTGCGTCACCGGCAAAGAGCGCCAAGAGTGGAAATATAAAACGCAGCCACCGTTCCCTGAAAGCCGATCCGGAAAACAAAGCCATCGCACCAATGGGCGTAAAGTTCCACGGATGGGGCAAAATTCGCAGCGCCGCGGCAAGGAGCACGAGGACTGCCGCAATACCCGTCTTCATCCACAGAACCTGCTTTTCGTTCATCTCGTTCTTCATGCTGAAACGTCCTCCTCAGCGAGCAAATCGCAAAATACAAACGAATCTCGTTCCACAACGTCGCCTGTCCTGCACTTCACGGGCTTTCGAAAGATCGGCCCGTCGTAGACGAATGAATGAAATTCTCCGTTTTCCCCGCACGGATCGGCGTGCGCGGGCAAGTCGTTGAAAAATTGTTCATCAAGCACGCGGCCGGCGAAGCTGCGATCCAGAATTCGCGGGTCGATGCAAACCGCATGTGCTCGAAACCCGAGTTCAACGAAGGAGCTCGCTAATTCTCGCGTATTTCGCTTCCAAATAGGAAAAATCGCCTCCATGCCAATTTTCGCCAAATTGTTCTCGCGGTAGACGCGTAGGTCTTCCAAAAAAATATCGCCGAAAGCCACGCGACGAATTCCAAGCTCGAATGCCGTCCTCATGACCGCTTCCATTCGCGCTTCATAAATTGGGTTCACGCATTGCGGTGGTATTCGCACTTCTTGCAAGGGCAAGCCGATATGCTCCGCCTGTCGTTGCAGAAGTTCGCGCCGCACGCCGTGCATGCTGATGCGTTCGAAGCCTTCTGTAACTGTCGTCAACAATCCCGTCACCCTCACCTCTTTTTGCTGGAGCAACGTGTACAGCGCCATCGCGCTGTCTTTGCCGCCGCTCCAGCAAAAAACAATGGGCTCCGGCGCGCTCATCAACGCTTTCCGCCGAAACGATAGTTCATTCCGACCCGCACTTCGCGCCCGAGCGCCGGGTACCCCAGCGCGTCCTGATATTGCTTGTCAAAGAGATTTTGCACCCGCACATAAGAGCCGATACCGCGGCCAAAATCGTAGGCAGTCGAGATGTCAAATCGACCGTACCCGGGAGTACGGGTCAGCCCGAGACCCAGAAAGTCCGTATCGGTGCGCTGGCCTGAAAAGTATCCAGCGAAACTGCCGCTGATTCTCCTCCATGCGGCAAGCAGCACAATCGACCCGGAATTCACCGGCCGCCGTATCAAGTGGTTTCCCGGCACGAGGGCGGGATCCAAAGCATTCGGTGAGGAGACGACCCGGCTGTCATCCAATGTATAGTTGCCGCGCAGCCTGAGCCACCGTCGCAGCCGGGAATCCACGCTGAAGTCCACACCTCGTGCACGGGCGCGATCCACATTGATGAAATATCCGAAGAAAGGCGGCGCACCGGGCACAACCACATTGCAGCTGTTTCCCGCCGCAAAAGCGGGATCGGGAAAGCAAAATTCAAAGCCAATCAGATCGTAAAAACGGTTCGAGAAGTATTCCGCCGTCAATTTGACGCGAGCGTCCGCAAGATTCTGCTCGAGACCCACAGTCCAGGTCTTGCTTGCTTCCGGCTTCAAATTCGGATTACCGATATCTCCAAACGTGTCGCTGTAGAGCTGATCGAAGCGCGGCTCCTTGATGCCCTGGCCATAGAACGCGCGAAGACGCGTCTCACCCCAGAATCCACGGCCTTGCAGCAACGCAAGCGATGCTCCCGCGCGCGGCACAACACGCGTACCAAAGTTGCCGTTCGCCTCCGCCCGCGCGCCGAAACTCAATGAAGCGCGAGGATGCGGTGAATAGCGAAAATCGAGATACCCCGCCTGGTTGTTGCGGCGGACATGGCCGGCGGCCAGCAGCGATAGGGCTGCGTTTTCCACTTCGTATTCGTAGCCGCCCGTCGCCGCGAAATTCGGCAGCAAGAAGCTGGACTGGGCGTCCACGCTCGCGCGGTTGTAAAGATTCCTCGCCGTGAACGTAAAATCGCAGAACTCCGCTGTCGCTACGGAATTCGGAGCGTTTGGGTCTTTTGGGCAACCGATGCTGGGGTCCGTCGCATAAAAGCTCTGCACCGGGTCGGCAATAAATTCACGGTTGCGCGATTCCGCTCCGCCGAGCTTATGATGCCAATGCCTGCCGGTGGTAAAATCCCAATGCGCTCCCGCGCTGAAAAAGCCATAGTCGGTATGCTCGTCCAGGTTGGGCGGCTGAAGCAAAGTTTGTCCCGGCGTTTGAGCGTTGCTGGTATTGTTGCGCAGAGTTAGCCGAATCTGATTGTCTTCGCTGATGCGGTAGCCAAAATTCCCGGACAACGTGCGATTGAGGAAGTAATTCTGGTTGTCGGGTCCGTCTGTCCCGAAATACGAACCCGCCCCCGAGTAATCGAAGCGGCCGAGCAATCCGCTGATCTGTGCTCCGCCACGGCCAGTGCCAAACGTTCCGCCTTCCCCGAACAAATTGATTTCGGGAACTCGCGTCGATCCGCGGTGAGTAAAGATCTGCACAACGCCGGCCACCGCGTCGCTGCCGTAAATCGCGCTTTCGGCGCCGCGGGCGAGTTCCACTTTGTCCACGTTATCCAGAGTAAAATTGGAGAAATCGACCGCGTTGCCAGGCTCATTCACCGGCGTGCCATCCACCAGCACCTTCGTGTAGCTCGAATTTCCCCCACCAAGAAAAACCGAAGCGGTGCCGCCTTCAGAACCGGTTCGACCAATGGAAACGCCGGGCGAGGTGAGCAGCGCATCGGGCAACGTCCTCAGTTGGCGTTGCCCGATATCATCCTGCGTGATGACATCGACCGGCGCTGTTGTTTGCTGAACCGGTAGTGGCTCTGCTTCCGCCGTTACAACCACACTCGCTGAAAGCTGTTCGAGTTCCAACCGCGCATTGAGAGTCTTCGCCTCACCAGCCGCCAGCTCGAAATCAAACTCGCGCTGTGCGAATGGGATCTTCTGCAAGACGATGCGGTATTTCCCGGGAGGCAGCGTCAACGTAAATTCCCCGTCAGTCGTTGATGTCGCTTTCCAGAGATTCCCCGGCAAATCGTTTGAATTGCGCGCGCTGACGTGCACGCCTCCGATACCGGCCCCAGTGCGGTCGGTAATCGTTCCCTTTAACTGCGCATCGGGAAGACTATTTTTTGCGAAACCAAAACTTGGACAAATTGTGGCAAAAAGAAGGAAAAATAGTACTGCGGGCGCGAAGCGTTTCATGTTTTCCTCCGCTCCCTCTCGCGCGGGAGCTCTGAAGGTTGGCCTCATCCCGGTGATTCACGGATGTGGCTTGCGGGCTTCGCCGGTCTCCTGGCTTGGCGGTTTTATCAGCGCGTCCTTCCCGCAGCGTCGTCTTGCGAACGTTTCGCTGCAGTGTCCTGCGCTGTGCTGCTTCCGCCTTACAGTCGCGCGGCGGCGACGGCTTGCTCTGCGACCCCCTGCAATTTCGGCGGTCCACCGTCTTCCCGTGCACGAAGCCTGCGGTTATTGTCGGGGGCGTTCCCGCCCACTGTGCGTTACACGAAGCCGCGCATCAGACACGCGGCATGTCACCCGCTTGAAAACTTTGCGCGTTTTTTTTTGAACTTCCTTATTCACTACTTTCCAGAACGCTCACTTTCGGCCGCCCGTTCACTCGCTGTTCGACCATCAATCGCGTCTGAAAAACTTGTTCCAGCAAATCGCGTTGGTAAACGCTCGCCGGCGTACCCACGCGCAAGCATTTTCCTTTTTGCATCAAGGCCACCTGATCCGCGTACTCGCCCGCCAGGTTCAATTCGTGTGTGACGATTACGACCGCGTATCGATTCACGGCGGTCAACTTCTTCAGCGTATGCAGAAAATCCACCTGCGCGCCGATATCCAGGTGTAGCGTCGGCTCATCCAGCAATAGCAATACCGGCTGCTGCGCCAGCGCGCGCGCCAGAATCACCCGCTGTTTTTCACCGCCTGAAATCTCGTCCATCCAGCGATCCGTCAAGTGGTCCGCTCCGACCTGTCGCAGCGCGTTCGTCGCAATCACCACGTCGTCGTCGTTTTCGAACCGCAACGATTTCCCGTGTGGGTGCCGTCCTTGCAGCACAAATTCCCACACCTTCGCCGGGAACAAGAGTTGACTCTCCTGCTGCACCATCGCTATTTTCTGCGCCCGAGCACGCGGTTCCATCAAGTGTGTCTCCGCGCCGTTCAGTAAAATTCTCCCCGATAACGGCTGCAGCGCTCCCGCGATCAATCTCAAAACCGTCGATTTCCCGCTCGCGTTTGGCCCCAACACGCCGACAATCTCGCCTGGCTTCACCTGGAAGCTCGTCGCTTCCAGCGTGAAAATCGGCGCCTGCGACGGATTCGGCGAGTACGCGTAACTCACCTGCTCCACGCTCAATCGTACGTCCGCGTTCATTCGCGACCCGTCCGGTGCGCCCCGCTCCATCACCGAACCTCTCGACGCGCTCACGCCAGCCTCCGCCGCAGCAGGTAAATGAACAGCGGCGCGCCCGCGATGGCGGTCACCGCTCCCACGCCCAATTCACTGGGCGCCGCAACCGTTCGAGCCATCGTATCCGCAATCACGACAGCGATCGCGCCACCAAAAGCTGATGCCGGCAATAACATCCGATAGTCCGTGCCGAAAATCATTCTCATCACATGGGGTACGATCAGGCCCACGTACCCTATCGATCCGCTCACCGAAACCGCCAGCCCGGTCAAAG
The DNA here is from genome assembly GCA_035577625.1 of Candidatus Dormiibacterota bacterium. Classification (GTDB taxonomy): domain Bacteria; phylum Acidobacteriota; class Terriglobia; order Acidiferrales; family UBA7541; genus Acidiferrum. The sequence continues at coordinate 12,330 of DATLVG010000117.1, read as the reverse complement.
CTGACGCGGCCAGGTACACGACAAGCTGCACTTTCTTCACATCCACACCCAAATGCATCGCCTCTTTTTCACCGGCAAGCAACAAATTCAAATCAGAGGCCGTCAAATAGATCAGCGCAAATCCAGCAAAAAATCCCGTCCGCAACACCCAGCCAAGTATTGGCGGCATCGGTGTCGAAAGGTCTCCCATCAACCAGTACACCACTCCCCGTGTGCTCGAACTGGGCAGCATCGTAATCAGCAAAAGAATCATCGCCGAAAAAAAAGATCCCACAATCACGCCGCTCAACAACAGCGTCTTGCTATCGATATCACCGTGATATCTCCCAAGCAGATATACCGCCGCGATCGTCAGAGTCGCACCGATAAATCCACCCAGCGGTGTAAACACCGCGGCAATCTCGGGCTGCAACGCGAGATGCGGCTCGATGATCAAAGCCAGCACGGATCCTACGGCGGCGCCATACGAAACGCCGAGCACATACGGATCTGCCAGCGGATTCCGCAGCAACGCCTGAAAGCTTGTCCCCGCCACCGAAAGTGACGCGCCAACAAAAATTCCCAGCGCAATCCGGGGCAAACGAATTTCGCGAATAATCATGCCGTACTCGCTCGAAATGTTGCTGCTTCGTCCGATCAGTACGCCGATCAAGTCCTTCGCGAGCCCGTACAACGAAACCGGAACCGCGCCAAATTTCAGCGCGACCACTACCACCACGAACAGAATCAGCGCCAGAATTCCGCAGCGTACGGCAACCTTGCTCAATGTCAAAGGCTGCATCAATTCTTCTCTCCAAAAACTTCCGGGTGAATTTGCCGCGCCAGCTCTTCCACCGCATCGACAATTCTAGGCCCCGGTCGGTTGATCGCTTCGCTCACGACCGCGATTTTTCTCCGCTTAATCGCTTCCATGGCCGACCATCCCGGCTTCACCGCCAGAGTCTCCACGTCATTCTTAACATTATCTGAATGGCTCGACGCAAAGACCAAATACTCCGGCTGTAGCCGGACTGCTTCTTCCAGACTGAACTTGGGCCAATCCTGCTGCGACTCCACGACCGAAGTCGCACCGCTGTAGGTGAGCAAGTCGGCGATAAAAGTTTTCTTTCCAATCGATTGCAACGGCTCCGTCCACACAACAAAAAATACCCGTTTTGGCGTGCCGTCTTTTAGCTTTGTCTGAATTGCGGCAAGCCGCTCGCGTAACGTTCTTTCCAACTTCGCGCCGGCGTCTCCTGCACCCAACACCTCGGATAGCCTCTTCATTGACTCAATCACACCGATCACGCTGTGTGGATCCGTCGAGTACACCGGAATACCAAGCTGTTCCAACGCTCGCACTGTCTCCAGCCGGTTCAAACTCTTCACCACCAGCACCACATCCGGCCTCAGCGCCGCGATTTCCTCCATGTTCGGATTAATCGCGCCGCCCACTTTGTGTTTCTTCGCGGCATCCGGAGGATAGTCGCAGTATTCCGTGTCACCCACAAGCTTGTCCTGCAACCCCAGCGCGTAAATTGTTTCCGTCGAACTCGGCGCAAGCGAGACGATTCGTCCAATCTGTGTCGGAAGCCTTACGACGCGGCCCGTCTCGTCCGTGACTTCTCGCAGCGCGGTCGCCGAAGTGGTCTGGCCGCGCGCCTGAACCGTCAGGCCTGCCGTCACCGCCACCAGCAAAAAAGCCAGTGCGGCTCTTCCATAAACCATCCCGAATTTTCCTTGCGCCCGTTTCAATTCCTTCTGTCCCATCCGCAAACACTATCCAGAACAAAAAAGCCCCACGAGATTCCGTAGGGCTTGCGCGACTCCCTTTCTCGCGAAGAGTTTCGCTTCCGCAGCAGGGAGGGTAGCCTGGCTTACGGCCCCTTCGTGGGTGACGAAGACGCCGATTACAGTGGCGGGACCGCGGCCGAATCTCACGGCCTTCCCCGCTTCCCGTGCTTGCCTTCCGATTGCCGCATATTCGCAATCGGTTTAAATGTGAAGTCTGAGTCTAAGCTGCGCCGCCGCGTTGCGTCAATCTTCAATGCGCAAACGCTCTTACCGGTTCTTCCAATTCGGCTTTCGCTTTTCCACCAGCGCGTGCAAACCCTCCTGCGAATCTTCCAACCGGTACAATTCGTTCAGGAAAATACTCATCGACTGCTTCATTCCATCTCTCAGCGAAAGCCCCATACCGCTCAGAATCGCTTTTTTCGCCATCGTCAGCACCGGCGCGGAATGTCCCGTGATTCGGGCGACCAAATCGTTCACCGATTTTTCCAAATCCGACTCCGGTACAAGCCTGTTAATCAATCCCATCTCGAGCGCACGCTCCGCCGTCACCGGTTCTCCCGTAAGCACCAGCTCCAGAGCTTTCTTCGGTCCAACAAGATACGGCAGAATCGTCGACGCGAGTGGCGGAAAAACTCCGATTGAAATCTCAGGCTGCGCGAATCGCGCTTTCGGCGTCGCAATCACCATGTCGCCAAACGCCGCAAGTTCCGCGCCGCCGCCGATCGCCGGCCCGTTCACCACGCAAATGACCGGCTTTGCCGTCTCCAGAATCCCTGTAAACGCGGAATGAAATGCGTCCAGCATTTGAAACACGCGCTGTGAAGTGTATTCGCCCACTTCAATTCCACCGCAAAATACTTTGCACGCCGAATCCAGCACAATCAGCTTGATTTCTTCCCTCTGCCCGATCAGGTCAATGCTGTCCGCCAACTCCCGCAGCATCGGCTCATGCAATAAATTATGCTCCGGCCGGTTTAACGTTACGCGCGCCACGCTGCCGTCCAGTTTCAGCTTCAGGAATTCAAAGTCTTCCGGCCGCTTTTTCTTCTGCCGCGTCGAAAACTCTTCGGGATTTGCTGTTTCCACCATGAAAAACGTCTCCTTGCAGTACGAAAACCGCTTTACGCCATGATTCCGATGCTATCACGCACCCCGGCGGCCCCAGGTTTCCGCTCAAGTCCCGGTGCGCAAAGAGTTTTTGCCTCTCGTGCCGCGATTTACTGTTTTCCTTCGATTTCCCGCGGCGTTTCCAGTTATGCTGGCGGCGTAGCTGGCGGTGCCGGAGAGTCGAAATGTTCGTCGAAAAGATCCCTGTCGTATTCGCGATTGTGCTATTTGGTGGACTCGCCATTATTCATCTGCTCGTTCACCAATCTCACCAGCTTTCGCTTGCCGCCGTTCCACTATTTTTGTTTTCTGTCCTTGGCCCCTGGGCTGTTTCGGACACCGCCAACGTCGCCCCTCTCTCGCAAGCGCTCGCGCCCGATGGTTATCCGCCTTCCGCCGCGTGGGACGCCGCAGAGCCGACCGCATTCAACGCCGACTGGCAGGGAAAAAACGCTGACGCCGAGCTCGAAACTCAGGTCCGGCTTCTGTGGACTCCGGAAACTCTGTACCTGCATTTCCGTTCGCGTTACCGCACGCTCACATTTTTTCCGGACGCGGCTCCGTCCGGCCGCCGCGATCATCTATGGGATCGCGACGTAGTCGAAGTCTTTCTTCAGCCGGATCCCACTTATCCCGGCCACTACTTCGAATTCGAAGTTAGCCCCAATGGTTCTTGGATTGATCTCGACATTGAACATGGAGAACGTTCCGACCCGAACTCCGGCATGAAATGCCGCACCCACATCGATGAAAAATCTAAAATATGGACTGCAGAGGTCGCTATCCCGCTTCGTAGTCTCGCGCTGCACTTCGGCCCGTCGTCGGTCTGGCGCGCAAATTTCTTCCGCGTTGAAGGCGCAGCCGAACCGCGCTTTTACTCTTCCTGGCGGCCCACCAACACTCCGCAACCAAATTTCCACGTTCCGACCGCTTTCGGAAAATTGAAATTCTTGCCGCCGGCGGAATCCAAATGAATTGGGTTTGGTCGCGCCGGCTGGCTTGCACAGCGCTCTTCGCAAGTTTGATTTTTCTCTTACCCTGCCAGGCACAGAACGCACCCAACCACGCGCCGCGGGTCATAAAAATTGAGCCTCCCAATTGGTGGCTCAATCTCACTCCGGATGTGATGCTTCTCCTCTATGGCCACGATCTCGAAGCCACACAAGTTTCGTGCAACATTCCGGAAGTCACGGTTCTTCGCACCCAGGCCACACACGGTGGCGACTACCTTTTCGTCTGGCTCAAATTCGCTTCAAACGCACGGAGTGGCACGCTGGTCTGCCGGGTCATCACGCCGATGGGTAACACGAGTTTCGAATTTCCCATTGCCGCGCGCGCTCCCACCGCAACTCGCTTTCACGGCCTCGCCGACGACGACGTCCTCTACCTCATCATGCCGGATCGTTTCGCCAACGGTGACCCCACCAACGACGAGCCTGGCGAATTTCCAGGTTCCCACGATCGCGCAAAACCACGCGCATGGCACGGAGGCGATCTCCGTGGCATCCGCGACCATCTGGACTATCTGCAGGATCTAGGCGTTACGACGCTTTGGCTGACACCGGTCGTGAAAAACGGCGCCACCGAGGACTACCACGGATACGGCGCGGTAGATCTTTACTCCGTCGATCCTCATCTGGGAACTCTCGACGACTACAAAGATCTCGTTTCCTCCGCCCATCAACGGCGATTGAAGATTTTCTTCGACGCGGTCCCCAATCACGTTGGACCGCGCCACCCTTGGGTTACGCGGCCTCCGCTGCCCGATTGGTTCCATGGTACATCGCAAAAACATCTCGACTCATTTTCGCCGGTCGAGAAATCTTTTTACGGCCTTCCGGAAAAATCAATCGCCAATGATCCGTTCGAAGCTCTCGCCGATCCTCATGCTCCCGATAGTCTCCGCCGCAATGTAACCAACGGTTGGTTTTTCGGCGTTCTGCCCGACCTCAACACGGAAAATCCCACCGTCGCACAATACCTCCAGCAAGACATTCTCTGGTGGCTCGAATCCACGGGCCTCGATGGCCTCCGCGAGGATACTTTTCCCTACGTCTCTCGCAAATTCTGGTCGGACTGGCACGCTACGATTCACCGCATCTATCCGCGGCTCACCACCATCGGTGAAGTCTTCCACCCGGATCCAACCGTTACTTCTTTTTTCGCCGGCGGCAAGCGGGGCTGGGACGGTATCGACACTGGCCTCACAACGGTCTTCGATTTCCCTCTCTTCTTTGCGATTCGTGACGTGCTTCTACGCAACGCACCCACGGGCCACATCGCGAACGTCCTCCGCCAGGATCCGCTCTATCCTCACCCGGACCTTCTTGTGCCGTTTTTTGCAAACCACGATATCCCGCGCCTTGCCAGCGCCGCCGGCGCTACGCCCGACAAACTCAAATTGGCTTTCGGCTTGGTTTTGACGCTCCGTGGAATTCCGGAACTTTACTATGGCGACGAACTCGGCATGACCGGTCTCGCCGACCCAGACAATCGTCACGACTTTCCCGGTGGTTGGAAGGAAGACCCGAAGAACGCGTTCACCGCGGAAGGCAGAACACCAGCACAGCAGGAAATTTTTGAGACGGTTCAAAAATTGTTAAAACTTCGGCGCCAGCATCCGGCGCTCGCAAGCGGCAAACTCGTCCACCTTTTTTCCGACGACTCGAGCTACATCTTTATGCGCCAATCCGACGAAGAGAAAATCCTCGTCGTCTTCAATAACGCGAGGTCGCCCCGCGCCATAACAGTACCGATTCTCGATACGCCCGCCGAAGGCGTTTCCTCCGCCTCGCCGTTCTACGGCACCGCAAAAGCCACTACCGCCCCCGGTTCGCTCTCCATTGACGCTCCAGCCCAGTCGCTTTCTATTCTTTCGCTCGACTAACCGCCATCAATACGAAATCTCCGCGTTCCAATCCTTCGGCTCACCATCCACTGTCAGCGTCACCGCGTGCGCCTTCTCGTCAAAGCTCCATATGTGAATTTCAGCTCCGCCAACTTTCACACTCTTCGGCAAGCCAGGCGCTCCAAACACGGTCACTTCCGTGCTCACCCACCATGGCTTATATCCGTTCGCTTCGACCTTCGCGGATATCGTCACCGATGCCGCATTGGCGTCGCACGAGTATTTGACGCGCAACACATCGCCTTTTTGATACGCGAAGGTGTGCCCGTCGTCCTCGTACAAACTTCCGCTGCAATCCGCTCCGGGATAGACCCGCAGCTGCAATCCTCCCGCCGGAACTGCGCCGGTGTATTGCACAAGCGCTTGCATTGGCACGATCGCGCCTGCGCGCACGTAAAGCGGCATCTGTTGCAACTCCGGACGCAAGATAAGAGGCTCTTTGCTGCCGTGTTTCTCTCCTGTCCAGTAGTCGTACCAGTCTCCCGGCGGCAGTTGCAGGCTCAATCGATCCACTTTTTCGGTGGTCACCGGCGCAACCAGCAAATCCCGGCCAAATAAAAAGTCATAGTCGTTGCCCGCAATTCCGTCCGCTTTGGGATACTCCAGGTAAAGCGGCCTCATCAGCGGAATTCCCGTTCGGCTCATCTCTTCCATCCCTGTGTAGATATAAGGGAGTAGCCGGTATCGCTCTTCGATATATTTCCGCCGGATCGCCTCATGTACCGGCCCATGCACCCACGGCTCTTGATCTGCCGTATCCTTTGCCGTATGGTCGCGGTAAATCGGGTTGAACGCTCCCACTTCAAACCAGCGCGTCAACAAATCGGCAGGCGGCGAGCCGGCAAATCCGCCAATGTCATCTCCCACCATGCCGTAACCCGAGATTCCCATACTCAGGAGTTGTGGCGTGCTCATCGCCAAATGGTTCCAGGTGCTGCTGTTATCGCCTGTCCACGTTGCCGCATACCGCTGGGCCCCGGAATATGCGGCGCGCGTCAGGACAAATGGTCGTTCGTCACCCTGCAGCTTTTTAAGCCCGTCGTAAGTCGCGCGTACGTTCTCCATCCCAAACACATTGTGAATTTCCGTGTGCGGATGTTTTGCGCCATCGTCCGTGCGGTGAACGTTATCGAGCGGCATGGTTTTCGTCGGCGTCAGAAAAACGGAAGGCTCGTTCATGTCGTTCCAAAACCCCGACGCACCCATTCCGACGAAGTCCTTGTACAGCCCGCCCCACCAATCTCGTACCCGCGTTAATGTAAAGTCCGGGAACACACTGAGGCCCGGCCACACCGTTCCGGCGAATAACGAACCATCCGCGCGCTTCACGAAGACGTCTTGTTTCATTCCCGTCTCGTATGGCGCGTACCCGTGTCCTTCGTCCTTCTTGATATGCAAGTCTGTGATCAGAATCGTGTGCATTCCCACGGCTTTGAAATCCGCAATCATTTTTTCAAAGTGCGGAAAATACTCGCGGTTCACCGTGAATGGCGCATAGCCCTGCTGGTAATCAATGTCGAAGTAAATCGTATCCGCTGGAATTTTGTCTTCGCGCAGTCGCTCCACAATTTCATACGCGCGCTTTTCCGGATAGTACGAGTATCGGCACTGCTGGTAACCCAGCGACCAGATGGGTGGCAACTGCGGTCGCCCGGTCAACGCCGTATAGTCTTCGACGATTTTCTTCGGATCCGGCCCCGCAAAATAGTAGTAATTGATCTCTCCGCCGTCCGCGCCGAACGAATAGTAATCCCGCGACTCCTTCCCGAAATCGAATGAACTCCTCCAGGTATTGTCGAAAAAAATTCCATAAGCCGTACCGTTTCGAAATCCTTGAAAAAACGGAATTGTCTTATAGAGAGGGTCGCTCGATTCCTGCCATCCAAATTCATCCGTATTCCACATCGTGAAGGAACGGTTTCGGCGATTCATCGGCCCGGCTTTGTCACCCAATCCAAAATAACTCTCGTCCGCCGGCATTTTCTTCCATACACGAATCTGCCCACTCTGCCAGGCCATCGGCAAACTCGCTTCATCCGTCACGACTACATTCCCGGCCGCATCCAGAAAATCGATGAGCAGCGGAGCCTTCTTAATCCGCACCGTCACGCTTCTCGTACTGACCTTCACCGCATCCACCGCATCCTCGATGTTCACGGCGGGTGCCTGCGCATCCTCGATCACTGCCCACGAAAAATCTTTCGCGAAATTCCCGTCTGGCGCCACGCGCACGCGAAAAACGCCCTCCCGGAATACCGTAACCCTTACCTTCGCTTTTCCTGCTAGCAACTCAACCCCGTCGCTCAATTTCGTCACGCGCTGGACATTGCCGATATGCTGCCATCCCTGCGCGACGGTATTTGCGCCTGCAAGCAGGCAAACAGCGCCCAGCACAAAATACCGCCCTGGATTTGTCAGCATCTCAACCTCCATGATTTCGTCTGCGCCTGAGGATTCCTGCGAGAAGGTTCAGGCAGCGAGCCACTGCTCAAAAAGTGCGGAAGCTTTTGCGCCTTCCGGCCGCCGCCGTACCGCATCCATCACGCGGCAACGCAAGGCATCGCTGTCGCCGTAAAATCCCAGCCAGTAAGGAAGATAAAATTCGCCCGGTAATGCCTCGATCTCAAGCGACGCCTCACGCATCTTGAAAAACCCCTGCTGAAAAACGATGCGCAGCGCTTTGTCCCGCAAAATCTGAAGTGCTCGTTCTTCGGTAAGAGAACTCGGCAGCCCATTCCGCGTTTCGACTTCCACCAACTCCCCATCGGCAGGCGCCGTTCGAAACTCAAACAGATCGAGCGATCCGTCCACCGCGTCCATCGCGAAAATCCGTTGCACTGCTTCTTTGTTCAGCGCGTAACGCACACGGTACAGGCGGAATGGCACGTACGCGTCCGCGATTCTTTGCAGGGGACCAGTCCGCATCCTCCAAAGCCATGAAAACAGCCCCGTCGCACGGAACATTCGGAGCGCTTCGTCCCGCGTCACATTCGGTTTGAGGCTGCGAATCACGTGTCGTTCTCTTTCCGGTCCGTTCGCGGCGCGCTCGTTAGCGGAAACGAATCCAGAGCCCAACCACCGTCGCGATCAACGCCAGCGAAAACACCACATTCATCGCGCGCTCCAGCTTCGTTTCTTTGGCCAGGTGCGGCGCGCTCGCGTCCGTCGTGTCCAACTTTTCCCCAACCGTCGCAAACGTCAGCCCCGATATCTTTTTTCTATCTGGCGCCGGATACATCATGCTCACACCAATCAGCACAACCGAGCACACCACAAACATGAATATCGCGTAATGCAGAAAATTCATGTCAACTAACCAGCGAATTGCGCCTGACTTGTATTGAGCCGTTTTGTCCAGCACTTCAAACACAAATCGCGACGCCCCCAGGACAAACCCAACCAGCAGCGATGAAATCGCGCCCTGCCCGTTCAATCGCGGCCACAAAATCCCAAAAACAAAGCACGCCGCAATCGGCGGACTGATGTACGCCTGCACGCTTTGCAAATAAATGTAAAGTTGCGCGCTGAGCAAATGAATGAATGGCACCCACAACAATCCGAGCAGCACCATTCCGCCTGTCGCAATCCGTCCAAAATTTACCAATTGCCGTTCCGAAGCCTCCGGCCGGATCTTTTTATAGAAATCCAGCGTCACGAGCGTCGAAGCCGAATTGAACACCGAGCTCATCGCGCCCATCACCGCCGCAAGCAACGCCGCCATCACCAGCCCGACCAATCCGGTCGGCAGCAAATTCAGCACCAGCGTCGGGTATGCATAGTCCGGCTTCTTGCTCACCTGATCAGGAAACAATGCAAAAGCAATAATTCCCGGCAGCACCAGCATGAACACCGGCAAAATTTTCAGAAATCCAGCGAAAATTGTACCCGCCTTCGCGTGCCCTTCATCCCTTGCGGATAGCACCCTCTGCACGATCACTTGGTCCGTGCACCAATACCAAATTCCCAAAATCGGAGCGCCAAAAAATATTCCTGTCCATGGGAACGCGGGATCCGTCACAGGCTTGATCATGTGGAAATAACTCGCTGGCACCATCGCTTGCAGATGCGCAAATCCGCCCACGCGGTGCAATCCGATCAGCGTCAGCGCCACCGCGCCGGTAATCAGAATCAGCGTCTGCACCGTATCGGTATAGATCACCGCGGCCAGCCCGCCTGCGATCGTGTAAATTCCCGTCGCAATCACCAGAACGATCGCGGTCTTCCACAGCGACCATCCCGCGACGCGCTCCAGCACCACGCTCGCCGCATACAACTGCACCGAAATCTTCGTAAAAATATACGCAATGATCGAAATTCCGGCCAAATATACCGCGCACTGCCGGCTGAACCGCCGCTCCAAGAATTGCGGCATCGTAAAAACATTGCTCCGCAAATAGAACGGCACAAACACCCAGCCCAGAATCAGCAAAATCAAGCACGCCAGCCACTCAAAATGTCCGACCGCCAACCCGGATGATGCGCCCGTTCCGGAAAGCCCGATAAAATGTTCCGTGGAAATGTTTGAAACAAACAGCGACGCGCCAATAAAAAACCACCCGATATCTCGCCCCGCCAGAAAATACTCTTCGCTCGTCCGCTCCCGCCGCGAAAAATAAAATCCAATTCCAAAGACAATCAAAAAGTAGACGCCGATAATTGCCAGGTCCAGATTCGCCAGCGCTTTGTGCGTAGTGGCAACCTCTGCTGCAAAAAGCATCCGTCTCTCCCTGGCCCCTGCGGCCGGCTCTGATCGCTGCTTTGACGTCTTTTATTGAATTTCTGCGGCCGGATCGGCCCTGCGGAGTCTACAACACCACTTCTTCCCGCTCAATGCTGGATTCGCCTCTTCATCTCCTCCCGCCCAACTTTCCGGAGTCACAATTTCGCAAACTTTTCCTCGCACGCTTCCTCTTCTTGCGCGATACTGTCGGGCGGTGTAAGGAGCGAAGCGATGAACGATACAAAGAAAGACCCAACAAACGATTTGAAAGCCGAAAGCAACGGCGTCACTCGCCGCGAATTTATCAAGAACACCGCAGTCGGTGGCGCTGGTCTGATGATCGTTCCGCGTCACGTCCTCGGCCGCGGAATGACGCCGCCGAGCGACCTCCTCAATATCGCCGGTGTCGGCATCGGCGGTATGGGTCGTGCGAACTTGATCGCACTCGCCAGTCAGAACATCACTGCGCTCTGCGACGTCGATTGGGATTACGCGGGCAAGGCGTTTGAACGCCTCGGTCCGGACATCGAACATCTTCAAACGCGCATCAGTCAGGCGCCCGCCAGCGGTCAAGCGCAATCGCAAACCCGCACCGGCCTTAACTCCTCCACGCCCGAGCAGCAGCTCGCCAACATGAAGCGCCTCTATACCGAACACTGGCAAAAAGCCAAGCGCTACAAAGATTATCGAGAGATGCTCGAAAAGCAGAAGGACATTGACGCCGTCGTCGTCGCTACCTCCGACCACATGCACACACCCATCGCTCTCGCCGCGATGGAACTTGGCAAGCACGTCTACGTACAAAAGCCGCTAACGTGGTCCGTCGCCGAAGCGCGTGCTCTCGCCAAAAAAGCCAAAGAAACAAAGGTCGCCACCCAAATGGGCAACCAGGGCCATTCCTCTGACGAAGCTCGTCTCTCGGTGGAATACGTCCAATCCGGCGCCATCGGCGAAGTTCGCGAAATTCACGTTTGGACTAATCGCCCGCTCGGCTTTTGGCCGCAAGGCATTCCTCGCCCTGAAGCTCTCACTGTTCCCGCCGACAGCCTCAAGTGGAACGGCGATGGCGTGGATAAACGCCTCGCGGCATCCTTTGCTGGCAACTATCCTGTTCCCGAGACCCTCTCGTGGAACCTCTTCCTCGGCGTCGGCCCTGAAATTACTTACCATCCTATCTATCATCCGTTTAATTGGCGCGGATGGGTTGATTGGGGCTGCGGTCCGATCGGCGACATGGGTGCGCACTTGCTCGACGTTTCGCTCTGGGCGCTTAAACTCGGTCTGCCCACCAGTATCGAAACCGTTTGCACTCCGTTTAACAAAGTCTCATTCCCCAATGCGACGCAAACCTTCTTCAAATTCCCGGCTCGCGGCAAAATGCCGGCCGTCAGTTTGACCTGGTACGACGGCGGCCTCTTGCCTCCGAAGCCTGAAGAACTCGCCGAAAACGAAGAGGTCAACAAAGACGGCGGCGTCATGATCGTCGGCAGCAAAGGCAAATTGCTACATGACACCTATGGACTCAATCCGCGCCTTCTGCCGAAGTCGCTCGCGGAGTCCACGCCCAAACCCAAGCAAACGCTGCCACGCATCAATAGCCAAAATCACGAATTGAACTGGGCAGACGCCGCAAAAGGCAAAACCGAAGCTTCCTGCCCATTCAGCTACGCGGCGGAACTCACCGAAATCATGCTCCTCGGCGTCGTCGCTCTCCGCGCCGGAAAGAAAATTCTCTACGACCCGGCTAACATGCACGTCACCAACGTGCCCGAAGCCAACCAATACCTCCAACGCGACTACCGCAAAGGCTGGTAACCCT
>DATLVG010000116.1:0-4361 GCA_035577625.1 Candidatus Dormiibacterota bacterium | reverse complement strand
GACCGTGAGTTATTTTGAATGGGTGCAGAATCAGGAAGGGCTGCTGTGGGATTCCGACGAAGTGAATCAGCGGCTGCAGAAAATCATGGTGCGCGCGTTCAATGAGATGGTGGAGACGATGCGCAAGCATCACGTTCCGCCGCGCGCCGGCGCGATGATTCTGGCCGTGGGACGCGTTGCGGAAGCGACGCTAGTGCGCGGCCTGTTTCCGTAAGGCGGAATTTCGACGCGCGAGCGCTGAGGGCAAAATCAAAATGAAACTTCGAGCGATGGGGCGCCGGCTTGGCGCGATGCTGGCGGTATTGGTGTTGTCTAGCATTGGCGCAAGCCTTTCAGCGGGGCAGTCTCCGAAAGTTAGGAGCGGCGTTTCGCCGGCAACGAGCGGGGAGAGGAACGGCGATCTTCAGCTGGCGGCCGCGCGGACAAGTCCTCTGCAATTACGCCAATTCCTGAAAAAAATGCCGAAAGGCGCGGATTTGCACTACCACCTGAGCGGCGGCGTCTACGCCGAGTCATTTATTCGCGCGGCAGTGGAAGATGGATTGTGCGTGGATACGAAGAAGCTGGCTTTTGCAAAGTGTGGGACGGATGGCACCGATAAAGCCATTGTGCCGGCGGGCGACGTATACAAAAACCAATCGCTTTACGACCAGCTGATCAATTCGTTTTCCATGCGGAGTTTTGTTCCCTACGCAGGCGTCTCTGGACACGATCATTTCTTCGATACGTTTGCAAAATTCGGCGGGACGGCTCCTTCGCACAAAGCGGAATGGGTCGATGAAGCGGCGGCGCGGGCGGCCGCACAAAACGAGCAGTACATGGAATTAATGGAAACGCCGGATTTTTCGATCGCAGCGAGGGCAGCTGGCGAAGTTGGATGGAAAGACGATTTTGCAGCGCTCCGAGACGGATTGCTCGCACATGGTTTGAAAGCAAACGTGGCCGAAGCAACGGCGTATCTCGATGGAATCGAAAAGAACCGGCGCGAGATAGAGCATTGCAGCGGAGCGAATCCTGCAGATGCTTGCAATGTGGACGTGCGATTCATTTACCAAATACTGCGAGGTTTGCCCAAGGAAATTGTGTTTGCGCAAACGCTGCTCGGGTTTGAAGCGGCAATGGCTGATCCGGAGCGTGTCGTCGGATTAAATTTTGTCATGCCGGAAGACGGATACATTTCCATGCGGGATTACGCATTGCAGATGAACATGGTGAAATTTCTGCACGGAGTTTATCCGCAGGTGCGCATCACACTGCATGCGGGTGAGTTGGCATACGGGATGGTGACGCCAGACGGTTTGTGCTGCCACATCAGGCTGGCCGTCGAGGCGGGTGCGGAGCGAATTGGACATGGCGTGGATGTGATGTATGAAGACCGGCCGCACGAATTGCTCAAGGAGATGGCAGCAAAGCATGTGATGGTCGAAATTAATCTATCGAGCAACGATTCAATACTCGGCGTGAGCGGAATGCATCATCCCCTGCCGATGTATCGAACGTTCGGAGTGCCCGTGGCGCTTTCGACGGATGATGAAGGCGTTTCGCGGATCGATCTGACGAATGAATATGTGCGTGCAGTGGAAACGTACGGGCTCAAGTACGGCGAGTTAAAGAAGATGGTGAGAACTGGCTTGGAGCATGCCTTTCTGCCGGGCAGGAGTTTGTGGGACAAACCTGATAATTTTGCGCGAGCAACGGCCGACTGCGCGAAAGATGCTCCTGGAAGCGAAAAACCGTCGAAATCATGCGGCGACTTCTTGAGAGCGAATGAGAAAGCGCGGCAACAATGGGAGCTCGAGAGGCGGTTCCGCGTATTTGAGGCTGCGTTTTAACTTAGCCCGGAAATGTTGGCGCAGACCGGCGAGCCCCGTCTGCCTCTCACTATTTTCTTCACCGGAAATTCAAAAAGTTTTTGTTGCGCGGTATCAAACGTGCGCGTACATTCGCAAGTGCCGGTGCGTTTTCCCGCGAATTGGGAAACGTGACCGGCAATTTTCTTCGCGGAACGAGGCAAGAACGAACGATGAGCACGAACGGACACGTAGCGCCGCCGATTTTGCTGACGATTGCGGGATTCGATCCAAGCTGCGGCGCGGGAACAATGGCGGATTTGAAGACGTTTGCGGCGCACGGCTGCTACGGTGTGGCGGCGATCACGTCGATGACTGTGCAGAACACGCAAGGGGTTGAGGCGGTGCATAATACTCCCAGCGCGGAGCTGCGCGAGCAACTGGAAGTGCTGGTGAAGGACTGCGAGATTACCGCGGTGAAAATCGGGATGCTGGGGAACCGGGGCAATGCGGTGGTAGTCGGCGAATTTCTGGACGCGCACAAGTTTCCGCATGTCGTGCACGACCCGGTGATGAAATCTTCCAGCGGCACGGAATTATTGGATGCCGGCGGCGTGAAGTATGTGGCGACGGAATTGTTAAAGCGGTCGAGCGTGATTACGCCAAACGTGCCCGAAGCAGCGCTGCTCACCGGCGCGGAAATAAAAGACGTCGCGGCGATGGAGGCAGCCGCGCGGAAAATCGTCGAGATGGGCGCGAAAGCCGTGATCGTAAAGGGCGGACATATGGATCGCGCGGTGGACGTCATCTTCGATGGAAATGAACTCGTTCAGCTGGGCGGCGATCGAGTGAAAACCGATCAAACGCATGGAACGGGCTGTACGTTTGCCTCTGCGTTGGCAGCGCAACTTGCGGCGGGAAGAAGTTTGGTCGAAGCTGCAACGCTCGCAAAAGCATACGTCACCAAAGCGATTGAAAAGAGCTACGCGATCGGCAAGGGTAGAATTCCACTCGATCATTTTTATCGGCTGAAGATTGAGCCGCTCGCCCGCGGGACGCATGAACTGCCGACTCATGGGATGCATCCGCCGGCAGAACCTGCGGCGCACTAGACTACAAATCAACAATATAGGGCTGTGCTATCGCTTGAAGACTATTTTTCCGGCGACAATTGTCGCCACTGGTGCGCCCTTGAACGTCCGGCCGTCGAACGGTGAATTGCGTGACTTACTGGGCGAATCGTTCACGCTGTACTTCCATTCGTGAGTTGTTGAAAACAGAGTCACGTCGGCCGGTTGACCGGCGGCGAGTTTGCGTTCTTTGCCAAGAATGCGCGCGGGGCCGGTGGTGAAGAGTTCGACCATGCGCATCAGTGAAATTTTCCCCGTGTGCACCAACTGCTCGAGTGTGAGCGCAATCGCTGTTTCAAAACCGACAATTCCGAATGGGGCGCGATCAAACTCAACGTCCTTTAGCGCTGGTTCGTGCGGAGCGTGATCGGTCGCAATGGCGTCGACCGCGCCGTCTCTAAGGCCGGCGATGAGCGCTTCCCGATCTTCGCGTGAGGCGAGCGGTGGATTCATCTTGAAGCGCGAATCGTATTGAACGTCTTCGTCGATCAAAGTGAAATGGTGGGGAGTGACTTCACACGTAACCCGCAAGCCGCGCGATTTGGCCGAGCGCACCTGGTCAAGAGAACCCTTTGCGGAAAGATGCGCAACGTGAAGCCGGCCACCGGTAAGTTCGGCAATTTGTACGTCGCGCGCGACGCAAACGGACTCCGCCGCGGCGGGCATTCCGCGCAGGCCGAGCCGGGTGGACGTGACGCCTTCGCGCATGACGGCTCCTGCGGCGAGCGAAACGTCTTCCGAGTGTTCGATCACCGGCAAACCCAGTGAATTGCAGTAGTCCATCACCTGGCGCGCGAGTTTCGCAGTGGCGATCGGTTTTCCATCGTCCGAGACCGCGACGATACCCGCTTCTTTCATGGCCGCAATTTCCGCGATGGCTTCACCTTTACTTTCGACACTCGCCGCGCCTATCGGCCAAACGCGGGTTGAGCCGACACGGCGCGCTTTATCCACAATGAAGCGCGTGATGGACGCGTTGTCGTGAACGGGTTTCGTATTCGGCATGCAGCAAACAGCCGTAAAACCACCGCGTGCAGCGGACTTCGTGCCGCTCTCGATGGTTTCGGAAGATTCCTGGCCCGGTTCGCGCAGGTGAACATGCAGGTCGATAAACCCAGGCGCAACGATGAGGCCCGTGGCGTCAACCACTTGCGCGTTCTTAAGTGAAGAAAATTTCCCCGGCGCGCCGAGTTCCTTGATTTCTTCACCGTCAAGCAAAACGTCCATCGCCGCGTCCGTCTTTGACGCAGGGTCGAGAACGCGGCCGTTTTGAATCAGAAGCATGCTAGGAATCCTTCTTTGCCGGAACTTTGTCCGTGGCTCGGCGATTGTGCGCGACGGGCTGCTGGATCGCCGGATGCGAGCCGTCCTCCGCCGCGCCCGTAACGAGCAGATACAGAATCGCCATGCGGACTGCGACCCCGTTCGTAACCTGTTCGAG
>DATLVG010000115.1:0-18294 GCA_035577625.1 Candidatus Dormiibacterota bacterium | reverse complement strand
CTATCAATGGCAAAAGAACGGCGCAACGATCAGTGGCGCGACTTCGGCCAGCTACGTTACTCCCGCGACGACGAACGCCGACAATGGCGCAAAGTTCACGGTGCTGGTCAGCAACTCGGTTGGAAGCGCTAAGAGCAGCGCGGCCACACTTACGGTCAACGCAGCGAATCCAGCAACGGTCGCGGTTTGGACCGCCCCGAGTCTCGAGAGGGTGGGAATGACTGACGCACCTGGCGCCGCATCCTCCGTCAGTCTATTCGGCGCACGCGGCGAGACGGTGGACATCCAACTCGTCGTGCAGGCCCCCGCAGGCGGCTTGACGAACGTCAACTTGAGTGCGACTTCTCTGGCCGGTCCCAGCGGGGTCACGATCCCGGCTTCGGAATTCACGCTCTATCGCGAGCACTACCTCACGGTCACGGGCACCGCGAGCTACGGCGGGGGCAGCAATCCACCGCTCGGCTCTGGCACATATCCAGAGCCTCTCATTCCCTTCAACGATCCGGAAACGGGCGCGGCCTTGTGCGGAACTTCGGCAGTGCTGAAAGCTTGCAACGCGAGCGTGAGCCCCAGGCAGAATCAACCTTACTGGATCGACATTTCCATTCCGCACGGATCAACGACCACGCCGCCGGGAACTTATACCGGCAGCATCAAGGTTACTGCCGATCAGGGCACGGCAAACGTTCCAGTAACATTGACGGTGTGGAACTTCGAGCTTCCCATGCAACCATCCGAACTCACACTCTGGACTCTGTGGCCGGCTGCAACGGGCAACACCACCGCCTCTCTCGCGCGAGCATTGATGCGCAATAAGGTGATGGGTTGGTATGACCCCGCCGCCGACGCCTCCTTAGATATGACCGACATGGGACTGAATCGTTCCGGTCTTGACAGCTACTACTACATCGGAATTCAGTGCAACGGCTCCTACAACAGCCTGCCGACCACCAGCCAACTCGATGCGGCGGCGGCTAATTTCCCGTCCACGCTCGGTCTGGATTTGTATCTTTCCGATGAGTTGAACGGATGCACCGGCGCCTACAGCGCCACTAAGACCATCGGCGCAAATGCACACGCCGCCGACCGCAGCATCAAAACCATCGTCACTCTCGACGCGGTGGACCCAAATCTTTACGGTTCCGTCGATCATTGGGTGCTGCTGGATTCCGTGGAACGCTGGCCACTCGTGCCGTTTGCCGGCGGAGGCGATCTCTGGAGCTATACCAGCTGCAACGCGGGTCTCGGCAACGCTCCCGAATGGATGGTGGACTATCCACCAATCAACGAGCGCATCCAGGCGGGCTTCCTCAACTTCACCGAGGGCGCGACGGGTCTTCTTTACTATCGCTCTGACGGTTGGACCGCGGGCAACACCATTGCCAGTTGGAACAATGTGGACACTACCGCTTGCGGCGGTGGATTGGGCAGACCAGGCGACGGCATATTCCTTTATCCTCCGGGACCGATCGCTTCGAGTGAATCCGCTCCGGGAATTCGCTTGAAGGCTATCCGCGACGGAATCCAGGATTACGAATACGCGCGCATGCTAACGAACCTGGGAAACCTGGGCGTCGTGGACACCGCCATTCTTCCGGTTGCAACAAGCTGGAGCAATTGGAATCACGACCCGGCCGTCCTTCAAAACGCGCGCACAAAACTAGGCCAACTCCTTCACCAGCTGGCTCCGTAGACGAATCGCCTGGCGCGCGGCAACGGTCCGGCGCGGGCGCAAGCACACTCTAGAACTTCGCTTTCGCCGCCGCCGTCATCTTGTGTATACGGACTCTTTACAAAACCGAGGCGTCCTCCGGAGAGCCTAATCTGGAACGCGCTTCGCCTACCCCGCCCCATTTGCTGCAGCCAATCCTCTCCGCGTAAACTCTTCCAACCTCACTTCACCCATGTCCCTTCTCTCCCATCTCCGCGAAGAGCTTCGCCCCACGATCAAACTCGCAGTTCCCCTCGTTCTTGCGGAACTCGGCTGGATGAGCATGTCCATCGTGGACACCATGATGGTCGGCCGCCTGCCGAACAGCGCCGTCGCCATCGGAGCGGTCGCCCTCGGCTCAAACGTTTTTACCACTATTGCCCTCTTCGGACTCGGCCTTCTTCTCGGCCTCGATACGCTCGTCTCGCAAGCCTTCGGTGCCGGCCGGCGCGAAGACTGCCATCGTTCTCTCGTCAACAGCATTTACCTCAGCGTCGCGCTCACTCCGCTGCTTCTCGCACCCGTCTGGCTGCTTCCCCGTTTCTACGCTGCTGTCGGCGCCAACGCCGCCGTCGTCGAACTCACTATCCCATACGTCAAAGCACTCGCTGTCGGCCTGTGGCCGCTTCTTCTCTACTTCGCCGTCCGCCGCTGCCTACAGGCGATGAACATGGTTCGCCCCGTCGCGTTCGCGTTGGTCTCCGCGAACATCATCAACGCCGTCGGCAACTACGTCCTCATCTACGGCAAATGGGGCTTCCCGAACATGGGCACCGTCGGCTCCGGCTGGTCCACCGCCGCCGCACGCGCTTACATGGCGCTGGTCCTCGTCGTTTATTTGCTCTGGTACGACCGCAAGCACCGCACCGAACTTTTGAAGACGCCCATCGACATCGACTTTCCGCGCATCAAGCAACTCATCGTTCTCGGTTTTCCCGCCGCCATGCAGTTCACACTGGAAAGCGGCGTCTTCGCGCTGGTCACCGCATTGATCGCACGGCTTGGCCCCGTCCCTCTCGCAACGCACCAAATCGCGCTCAACACCGTCGCGTTCACCTATATGGTGCCGCTCGGCATCTCCAGCGCAGCGGCTGTCCGCGTAGGCCAGGCCATCGGCCGCAAAGACGCTCGCGGCGCCGCGGCAGCCGGCAACACAGCTATTTTTCTTGGCGCAGCCTTCATGACCATCGCCGGAATCGTCTTGCTCGTTTTTCCAAGTTGGATCGCGCGTATCTACACGCCGGACACTGTCGTAATTCGCGCCACCGGTGTCCTGCTCGCCGCTGGAGCCGCCTTTCAACTTTTCGATGGCATCCAAACCGCCGCCACCGGCGCTCTCCGTGGCGCCGGTGACACGCGCACGCCAATGCTCTGCCACTTCACTGCCTACTGGATCATCGGCCTGCCGCTCGGTTACTGGCTTTGCTTCGCACGCAGCATGGGGGCTCTCGGCCTCTGGGTCGGCCTCAGCCTCGCACTGATATTGATCGGATTGGTTTTGCTGGCGGTCTGGCGCCGCGCCGTTCGCGGAATCGAGAAAGAGTTTGCAAATGCATGATACCCATCACATTCGTTGTGTCTGTGTGGCTTGCGCTTTTCTGCTAGCCGGGCCAGCTGGCCCAACGGCCAGCTTTGTACAGTTGTCTTATTCCCTAACTGATGAGCGCACCGGTACTTCCCTCCCATTCCGAATCTCGAGCGACGTCCCGATACTGGCGGGCAAGCGTTGAAGGTGTGGAGACGTCATGAGAACGGGCCATCTCAGAAAGTTTTTCGCGTTGCTACTGCTCGCCGCTGGCGCAACCTGCTCTGCGTCGCAACTTGTCGGCGACAAAGGTCCAGGCCGGGGCGATTCGTCGGACGAAGACTTTGTGTTTGTCGATCTCTCGATCCGAATCCTTGCATCCGACTCCGCCGCCGTCACGCTCTCGCTTAGCCCGTCCAACGGCTCTCCGAATGCCGTTGCGGCCGAAGTGGAGTCCATGCTCGGCTGCAAACTCGGCCCCAGTGGCACCGACGAAGACGTCGTCTATTTTCACTCGACCTCTTGTCAACTATCGGCCGCGAAGAGCGGCATGCTCTATACAAAAACGCTCTCCCTGGTTGGCTTGACCCAAGCAACAAGGAACCTTGGCGCCCAAAGCCTCGCACTCCGCATCATGCTGCCGGATTCGGAGGCCTCAGAGATTCTTCCGCCCGCGCCTCAACCCAAATTCCCCACCGGCAAACTGCCGGAAAAAATACGCAAAGAACTTGCCGCAACGTCTGCTTATGTGTGGACGGACTTCGGCGCGGTGCCGCCGGAAATTCGCATTCAATACGGGTACCAGCAAGCGACGGTATTTCGGGCGGGAGTCGTTCTCGTCGGATTTCTCCTTCTCCCGCTGATCATCGTTTCGTGGCTCGGCCGCCGAGCGCTTTCTGCGCCGCCAGACCGCGCCGCAACGGTCTGGTTCAGCTACATGCGGTATCTCGGCTGGACGCTGAATCTTTCCCTCGTCGGCTGGCTCGCCATCGTCGAATCGTTGCACTGCGCCGATTTGTTGCAATTTGGCTTCTCCACGCAACGTCCCGGCTACGCCTGGCTGCCGCTGGCCGCTCTCGAAGTTCTGAAGTGGTGTACGCCGGTCGTTTTCTGGGTTGCCTGCCTCGTTCTCTCGAAGCCCGTGCAGGAAAAACTTCGCCGTGTGTCCTGGACCCAGCGCGAGCTGGCGCTTCAAGCGCTCTATTCGTTTTGCGCCGCGTTGGTCCCGTTGGCTATGTGGATTGGCGCGCTGCTGTCAGTGACGTCCGGCGCCTACCGGACCGCAGTTCTTCTCTTCGTCGGAGCGCTTTTCGTCAAACTTCTAGCCGCGGGAAAACTCGCCAAGCTATTGGGGATGCAGCCACAAGCGCTGACTTCCGGCGATTTGCGCGATGTTGCGTTCGCCATCGCTGGACGCCTCGGCGTAAAACTGCAACAGATTTACCTGATCCCCTCCGGCAAAGGCAGAATGGCAAACGCCTTCGCGCGAACCGGAAACACGATCGCGTTCACCGATTATTTGTTAAGCCAGATGACGAAGCGCGAAGTGAATTTCGTGATCGCGCACGAATTGACCCACCTCCAAAAAAAGCATCCGAACAAGCTCGCAAGCATCCTGGCGGGAGTCGCGGTGGGATTAGGATTCGCCGTTGCCTCGTTCGGCTCCTTCCTGGGGCTCTCGACGTTTTTCACCTACGCCATCATCGTTCTGGCCAGCACCGTCATCACTTACACCTTTACGCGGCGTTTCGAGTATGAAGCCGACGCAGGAGCCGTGGCTGCGACCGGCGATCCGCAAGCGGCGATCTGCGCGCTGTTCAAGCTCGCGGAATTGAATTTACACCCGTTGCAGTGGAGCAAGTGGAGCGAGAAGTGGGTGACGCATCCTTCAATGATGCGCCGCGTGAAAGCGATCGCCACGCGTGCGCAAATTCCGGAAGCTTCGATACAGGTCTTAACCACGAGCGGAGTCGAGCCCGCGCTTCACTACGCAATACCGGACGCCTCGCAGATTTCGGACAAGGTTTTGTCCACCACCAATCGGACCCGGAGTCTTCGCTCGGCCGTATTTGTCCTCTTGGGCGTTGCGCTTTTGCCGCCGGCATTCGGCGCGTTCGCCGTGCGAGTCTCGCCTGTTCTCGCTGCGCATTGGCTGCTGGTTTATTTCCTGAGTATCGTGGCCGCACTCGCGTTGCACCTGCTAACTTCTAATTCGATGCCCGCCTGGATGCTTCGCCCTTTGCTGCAAAGGATGCGGAGCAAATTGGAAACCGGTGGCGCCGTGCAGACCGAAGCCTGGGGCGGAATCCCGGTTGGCCTGTCTCCATCGGATCGTCCGCGCGTCTACGAAGGATTAGCGCATTGGGATTTGGGCTTCCTTTTTTTGCGGTCCGACAGAGTTTGCTATGTCGGCGAAGAAACCGGATTCGCGCTTCGATACGATCAAGTCACCGACTTGCGGTTAGGCCCGGGAAATCCGGCGTGGCTTCGCAACCGCCGGATCTACATCGCCTGGAAGGACGAGGAACGGCAGGCGAGCGGAGTGTTCAGCATCGCTGCAGCGAGCGCGGAAACGGCGGCCCGACTTACAGCACGCACCACGGACCTTTTTCAGCAATTGAATCGCTGGCGCGCAGCACGAGCTGCCAGCCGGCCGCTTCCCGAAGCGCTGGCAAAGCTCGAAGCGCCACAGTTTCGCGAAGTAACCTCGCACGCGCCGGGAGATTCGCTCAAAGGCAAGAAGTTCACGAACGAAATGATTCTCACCGCGTTATTTGCGGCGGTCGTCGCAACGCTCTTCGGTTTGCCGTTCCATCTGATGTTGTACACAAATGGCCTTAGGCTGGGAACACACGCTCGCCTTACGGGTCCGGGTGCCGGCTGGTTCGTCGTGGCAGCGGCTCTCGTCGTAAGGCTTTTTCAGATTGCACCCATCCTGTTTCACAAGGAGGGCGCGGCGATCACGGCCGCGGGAACTTTTGTTGCAGTGCCGCAGACAACGCGAATCGCAAATCCGGCAGCGCCACAGTCGAACTATTCGCAAGTAGCAGTCTTGGAAAAAAAGTAAGAAGAGAATGTTCCGTTACATCTTGTAGCGTCCGAGGTCTTCGTCGGAAAGGCCTTCGAGATAGTTGCGGAGTTGTTCGCTCGTCGTACTTTCCGCGAGGGCGGTCGAAACCTTGGAATTCTTCAAGACCTGGTCGTCGACAAAAATCGGACAATCCATACGCAGCGCAAGCGCCAGTGCATCGCTGGGGCGGGAATCGATCATGGTCAACTGGCCGTCCCGCTCGATCCAGATCACCGCATAGAAGGTGTCGTCCTTCAAGTCGCTGACGACAATTTTGTCCACGCGCGCCTCGAGACCAAGAAAAACATTGCGCAACAGATCGTGCGTCATCGGACGCGGAGTCTGTACTTTTTCGATTTCGAGAGCGATCGCGTTTGCTTCGTAAACGCCGACCCAGATCGGGAGCACCGCGTTCCCTTGCACATCTTTCAATACGACGATCGGCATGTTCGTCACGGGATCCATCATTAAGCCGCGAATTCTCATCTCGACTTCCATGGCGTCCTCCCGTTGTGGTTCTACCACTCTGCGGTCGCTGCCGCAATGCCCAATGTGGCGCCTAATCGACGTGCGCGCCGATCAAGCAATTCGGCGTGGCACTGTTCACCTCGACGGTTATGTAGCGTCCGAGCAAATCCGGATGCACGGAAGAGAGATTTACAACCCGGTGGCACGACGTATGGCCACTCCACTGGTTTTCTTTCCGCGACTTCCCTTCTACGTGTACTTCAAATTTCTGTCCAAGCAATTTTTCGTTTGCTGCGGTTTGAATTTTTCGCTGCAGCTCCATCAACACGGCGAGGCGACGGCTTTTTTCTGCTTCGGGAATGGCGTCGGCCATTGATTCTGCAGGCGTATTCGGGCGCGGAGAATATTTGAAAGCAAAGACGCCTTCGTATTTCACGGTTTCGAGGAGACTCAGCGTTTCCTCAAACTCAGTTTCGGTTTCGCCGGGAAAGCCCACAATAATGTCGCTCGTGATCGAAATTGGGCGGTTCGCGCCGCGAATCATCGCGATCTTTTCGAGATATTCATCGCGAGTGTAGGTGCGCTGCATTGCGCGGAGCACGCGCGCCGAGCCGGATTGCACCGGCAAGTGCACGTGATTGCAGATTTTTTCGTCGCCCTCGATGGCCTCAACGATGTCGGGGCCAAAGTCGCGCGGGTGCGAAGTCGTAAAACGAACGCGTCGCATGCCCGGCATTTCCGTTGCGGCGTGCAGCAGTTGGGAAAACTTCATTTTGTCCGGTGATGGATCGGCATAGGAATTTACGGTCTGGCCGAGAAACTGCACTTCTGTGTAGCCGAGCGTGGCGAGTTGGCGCAATTCGCGGAGGACTGCATCGCTGGCGCGGCTTCGTTCCGGACCGCGGGTGTACGGAACGACGCAGTACGAACAAGCCTTGTCGCAGCCTTCGATGATGGTGAGATAAGCGCGCCAGGGATTGTCGCGGCGAGTGAGTTCGGTTTCAAACGTTTCCTCGCTGTCGGTATCGAGGCCGGTGACACGCTTTTCTCCGGCTTCGAGTTGCGCCAATAAGTCCGGAAGTTTGCTGTAGCTGGCCGAGCCGCACACGAGACTGACCCACGGTGAGCGGTGAAAGATTTTCTCGCCTTCTTGCTGTGCGACACAGCCGAGGACGCCGATTTTTTTCGGCTCGCCAGGCATATCACGAAATTCGCCGAGGCGGGAGAAGACTTTTTGCGCGGCTTTTTCGCGGATGCTGCACGTGTTGTAGAAAACGAACGCCGCGGCTTCGATGGAATCGACCTGACGATAACCGCGCGAGAGCAGGACTCCGGCCACTTTTTCAGAGTCGTGGTCATTCATCTGACAGCCAAAGGTTTCGAGGTAGAAAGTCCCTCGGACCGGAGCGCTAGAAACAAATTCAAGCTCGGACGTCGCGGCGGAGTTGCCGCTTACGAGAGAATGCAGGCCGATGTCGAACGGTTTTTGCATGTTCTTTCGTCAGTTTATCACAGCGCAGAGCGCGGGCAGAGTCGAAGCTACTCGTCATCGAGACGGAAGACTTCGTCGGGGTCATACCGATGGAGGCCGCGAATCACTTTCGATTCGGGTTTGGGACGCAGCAGATAGGTGTATGGCCGGGGAGGCGCGCCAATTTCGGCGTTGGCAATTTCATAAAGCTTTTCCTCATACATGACGGTCATCCATTTGTCCCAGTTCTTGCGAGTGCGACAGGAAGAGATTCGCAGGCCGTCGCCGCCGGCTGATTCGACACAATCGGGAATCAGCGGCAATTCAGCTTTTTTCTTGTCACGCCGAAGACGCCACTCGTCCAACCACGCGACCACGTAAAGAGGGATGGTGCCGAGAGATTGGCCGGCGATGGCGGCGAGCAGGCGGATGGCGCCGTCCACAAAGAGGAAAGCGAGCACCATTCCCCGCCATGAGAAGAAGAATTCGAGAAAAGCGGCGGGGCCGATGGAAACCTTTGGAATGTATTCGATGAAGCCCCTCGCGTACCAAATGGAGACCAGGACGATCTCGAAAAATCCGGATGCGACGGAGGCGCTTATCAAATGGGTGCGCGCTTTGTGGAGATACGGGCGCCGAAAGTGCGGCGGCAAAAACGAGAGCAGGAGTGCGAAAAAAAAGTCCATGCGGAGGTGAGCGGCGATGAGAACGATACTCCAGGCGCGCGAGCCAGGCCAGGGTTTTGCGCAGGCCAACCGCGCGGCCGCGATGCGGCATCGAAATGCGAGAAACCTTCAAATCAACGCTTTGCGAGAAGGGCTTCGCGAGACGGTGCACAAATTCAGCAATTATCGGGGATTTTGTCTTTACCGGTCTGGAAGCGTGTGCTACGTTGCGAAGGCAGGCAAAAATTTAATTGAACTGAGGTAAAAGCCATTTCTTTTCTGCTGAGCGCATTTTACGCAGCCGACTTACTCAATATCCTTGAACAAACGGGCTTGGTCGCCCGCGGAGTCCTGGCCCTCCTGTTCCTCTTTTCCATCGTTTCCTGGGCGATGATTTTTCAAAAGCTTGGCGTATTTGGACGGATTCAGCGCGAGAGCGATCAATTTTTGCGGATTTTCCGCGCGACAAAAGGCGTGGCGAATCCGCAGGCGCTAGCCTCTGCCGGTTCTCCGTACGCGCATGTCTATGCCGCCGGGTATCGCGAATTGCAGAGCCAGATGTCTCCGACTCCGGGCAATCCGACGCCGAAGCTGAAGAGTCTGCAGGCGGTCGCAGTGAACATGCAGCTCGCGTCGGCGGAAGAAGTGCGCCGCGTAGAAAAAGGAATGACGTGGCTGGCGACGACGGGCTCGGTGACGCCGTTTATCGGATTATTCGGAACAGTCTGGGGAATCATCGACGCGTTTTCGGGGCTGGGCAGCGCGGGAGCCGCTTCACTGCGCGCGGTCGCACCGGGCATTTCGGAAGCGCTGGTGACGACGGCGGCCGGACTTTTCACCGCGATTCCTGCGGTCATTTTTTACAATCAATTTTTGGGGAATATCCGCGATCTCGGGCAACGGCTGGACACGTTTGCAATGGAAGTCGCGGCGCAGGTGGAAAAGACATTTTTGTAAAACTTCTTCGGGAGAATTGATTCGAGATGCCGCAACTGGGCAAAGGAACGCAGACGTCGCTGTCGGAAATCAACATGATTCCGTTCATCGACGTGGTGCTGGTGCTGCTGATTATTTTCATGATT
Source organism: Candidatus Dormiibacterota bacterium (assembly GCA_035577625.1). Taxonomy (GTDB): domain Bacteria; phylum Acidobacteriota; class Terriglobia; order Acidiferrales; family UBA7541; genus Acidiferrum. The sequence goes on along the minus strand of DATLVG010000115.1, from coordinate 8,302 downwards.
ACGGCGCCGATCTTGCAGTCAGGAATCGAAGTCGATGTTCCCAAGACGAAAACGGTGCGCGAGATCATCGAGCAGCGAATCGTTGTGACAGTGGATAAAGGGCAGCGCGTCTATATTGGAAATGACCCCGTGAACATTCGACAGCTTGGGAGTAAGCTGAAATCCCAGCTCAAGAAGCCGCAGGATGCCGTGTTTTTGCGTTGCGACGAAACGGTGCCGTTTGGCACATTTGCGACGGTGATCGATACGCTGCGGCAGTCCGGTATCAGCAACATCAGCATTGTGACGGAGCCGATGACGGACCGGCAGAGGACGAATTAGAGTTGATGCTTGAGGCGGAATTGATTGCCATGATCCTTTGGGCCGCGAACGGCGCGACGTTCGGAATGAAAAACGCAGGATGACAGACTAAAAAGAATGAGCGCGACGGTAGCCAATTCGCCGTATCCGGGCCTGAAGCCGTATTTGAAGGTTTCAGGCATCTGCCATGTTGTCCTGATTGGGTTGCTGATCCTTTCGGCTTTTTTGAAATGGCCGGGTAATCAGTGGGCTGGCGCAGGCGGCGGAGGCGACAATGTAAAGGTAAACCTCGTGGGCAGCGCGGGGATTCCGATGCCAAAGCAGCCGGTGGTGACGGAAAGCAACGTCGTGGATCCGACGAAGTCGCTGCACAAGGAAGAGGAAAAGCCAAAGCCGCCGGAACCACCGACTCCCGCGCAAAAGATTCCGCAGTTTGAAAAGAACAAGCCACAGCCGCCGACACACAAATCTAAAGTCTTCGAGAATAAGCAGCCTGAGCCGGAAAACGCCGTTCCCGGACATGGTGGACCGCCGAATTTGCCGACCGGTGTGGGAAGCACTCCTGGGAGTTCGCCGGGGCTGGCGATTCAAGGGCAGGGCGGCGGGGATTTTGCATCGCGGTACGGGTGGTACATTGATTCAGTGAAGCGGCGCATCCAGCAGAACTGGCTGCAGAACACGATTGATCCTAATGTGCGAACAGCACGGATGGCGAAGACGACGATGGAGTTCACGATCGGGCGTGACGGAACAATTAAAGACATCCGTCTCGTGCAATCCAGCGGAAATTTGTCGATGGATAATTCGGGCCAGCGCGCGCTGCTGGCATCGAGTCCATTGCCCGCGTTGCCGTCCGACTACTCCGGTTCTTATGTGCGCGTGACATTTGATTTCGATTTGAGCCAAACGAGATGAATCTCGACCCAGTTGCGGACACTCTACTAAGAGAAAGAAGGAGGCATCGGTGCTGAAGGGCCTTGCTCGCAGTATCTTCGTGGTTGCAGTTGCGTTTTGGATCGCAACGCCAGTGTTTGGGCAGGATTGGTTCCGAATCAGCACGGGCCTGGGAGTGGAAAAGCCGCGGGTGGCGGTGGCAGATTTTGCGCCGCGAGGGGATTCGGCGAAAGGGCACTCGTCCCTTTTTACACAGGTGGTTCGCGACGATTTGGGGTTCAGCGGAATTCTGGAACTGGCCAGCCCAAGTTTTTATCCGCAACAACAACCGAGCGCTCCTTCCGAACTTCGATACACGAGTTGGACCGATTCGCCGGTGAACGCGCACTTTGTGGCATTTGGAAATTTGACAGAGACGTCCGAGGTGGCGATCGAGGCCTGGTTTTACGACGTAACCAATCCAAGCACGCAAGCCGTCATATCGAAGATTTATCGCGGAGCGGCGACGGATGCGCAGGTGCGGAAATTCGCCCATCAGTTCGCGGATGAGATTATTGGCAAACTTTCGGGCGGATTGCCGAGCGTGGCTTCCACGCAGATCGCTTTTGTGAGTTCGCGGACGGGCGCCAAAGAGATTTGGGTGATGGATTACGACGGGGCGAACCAGCATGCCGTGACCTCACTGCGGTCGATTGCGCTGACGCCGCGGTGGTCGCCGGATTCGTCGCGAATTGCGTTTACCTGCTTTGCGTACGCGGCGGGAGTAACGGGACCACAAATTTGCATGTACTCGCTGGATTCGGGCAAGCCGATTGCGTTTCCGCGGTACAAAGGGACGAACAGCGCGCCGAGCTGGTCGCCGGACGGGACGCAACTGATTTTTTCGTCGTCGATGAACGGGAACCCGGAACTTTATGCCGTAGGCGCGAACGGAAATAATCTGAAGCGGTTAACGTTTGCGAGCGGAGCGAGCACATCGCCGGTGTGGAACCCGAAGACGGGGCAGACGGTGGCCTTTGTTAGCGACCGGACAGGTGTGCCAAAACTTTATCTGATGAACTCGGATGGAACCAACACGATTCCCCTGGATTTGCCGGACAAGGGATATTTGATCGATCCATCGTGGGCGCCGAACGGGCAATTGCTGGCGTTCAGCTGGCGGCGGCCGAGCGGCAACTATGACATTTACGTGATGGACGTGGCGACGCAACAGATTATCGAGCTGACGCGCGACGCGGGGCGGAATGAGCGGCCGAGCTGGGCACCGGACGGGCGGCACATCGTGTTTGAGTCGACGCGGAGCGGGACGCGGCAGATTTGGGTGATGCTGGCGGACGGAACGCAGGCGCATCAATTGACGACGACGGGACATAATGAGTCGCCGAATTGGTCGACGAAGTAGGGGCTCGTGCGCTGGCAGACTGCCTGCGCTACCGGCATCGATTGGTCGCTGCGATAATAGAATGAGCACAGCCCGGAGCGACTGTGCCGCGGGAAAAATATATCGTGATACGATGTATTGGGTCGTGACGAAATGCAGTGGTATGATGAGTTTGAACGAATCCAATTGGGGAATATCCGTCGAGGAGGAAACCGTATGAAAAAGGTCTCAGGGCCTTTGTTCCGTGCAAGTCTGATCGCCGCGTGTGCAGCTGCATTTTTTATCGCTGGTTGCCATCACACACCTCCCACACCTCCCACGCCGCCGGCCCCGGCGGCTCCGCCCGCACGGCCGACCGTAACTTTGCAAGCGAATCCCACTTCGGTCAACAAGGGCGACTCCACGACATTGAGCTGGTCCTCGACGAACGCCACACAACTGACGATTGCGCCGGAAGTCGGCGCCGTTGCCCCCGAAGGTTCGACAAAGGTGTCGCCGGGCGATTCGACGACGTACACGATTACAGCGAGCGGGCCGGGCGGCTCAGCGGACGCAAGCGTTCGTGTGAGCGTTGCGGCTCCGGCACCAACCCCGGTTGAGCAGCCGAAGGGCCCATCGATGGAAGAGCTCTTCCTGAAGGAAGTCCGCGACGCGTACTTTGACCTGGACAAGGCTGATCTGCGGCCGGATGCACGGGAAGCGTTGTCAAAGACGGCGGACTTCCTGAAAAACTATCCGACGATAAAAGTGAATATCGAAGGCCACTGCGACGAGCGTGGCTCGACGGAATACAACCTGGCGCTGGGCGATCGTCGTGCGGCGGCGGTGAAACAGTTCCTGGTTTCGCAGGGCGTTGGCGCCGACCGGATGAGCACGGTCAGCTTCGGCAAGGAAAAACCGTTTTGCATGGAGAGCAACGAGGCGTGCTGGCAGCAGAACCGGCGCGGCCACTTCGTAATGGCGCGCTAACCCGCGTTCGTTCCTCCGTTAACCATTTGTGCGACAAACCCGCCGCGCGCAACAGCAGTCCTTGCTTGCGCGCGGCGGTCTCGTTAAAGTGAAGTTTCGGCCCGAATTGAGAGCCCAGCACGCAGATCGTTAGTGCAGGCTGTCTTGCTTGATCGAATTCGATCGGGGCGATATTTAGATTGTGCGCGGCCCTCTACCAGGTAAACAAGAGTGGCTACGCTACCGAGGAGGCAGTTCGATGCGTTTCCGCAATGTTGCAATGTTTGGTGCCGCGGTGTTGGCCGGCCTGATCGCCGGAAGCCTAATGGGTCCCGCGCCGGTTAATGCCGTTGCGCGTGAGCTGATCGAGCTGCAGCGAGACGTGACCTCTCTGCTGCAGGGACAGAAGGACCTTTCGACGCAGATTACGCAGGACCATACCGTGATGCGAACGCTGGTCGAGCAATCGAGCGACAACGTCGGCAAGCTGAGCGCGACGATGAGCGGGCTGCAGAAGTCCGTGCAAGACGTGCAGGCGAATGGCGGAGCACGGCTCGACACCATGTCCACGCAGGTGCAAGGCGTCTCGGACAATCTGGAAGAGGTGAAATCACGCTTGGGGAAGCTGAATCAGCAACTGCTGGATCTGCAGAACACGGTGCAGAGCCTCGATGCAAAGATTTCGAGCGGTGGCGCGGCCCCGGCGGGTGCCGTTCCGGCTAGCGGCGGGACGACCGCCACTCCGACAAGCGCGGGTACGGCGATGCCGGCTGCGAGTGCTGCTCCAAGCGCCGATACACTTTATTCGAACGGGTTGCGCGACATTACGAGCGGAAAATATGACCTGGCGAGGTCCGAATTTCAGGACTACTTGAAGTATTACGGCGACACCGACCTTGCCTCCAACGCACAGTTTTATCTTGGCGAAATTGCTTATTCACAAAAGCAGTACAGCAGCGCCGTATCGGAATACGAGAAAGTGCTGACGACTTACCCGAAAAGTTTCAAGCTGGCGCCGGCGCGGCTGAAAAAGGGCATGGCGCTGATTGAATTGGGGCAGAAGACGGCTGGAATTCGCGAATTGCGCGAGGTCGTCAAGCGGTATCCGGGGACCGAAGAAGAGCGCAGGGCGCGGTCGAAACTGAAGGAGCTGGGCGCGGCGGTAACCGCGGGCTGATCGTCCGACGCAAGCTGAAGTCTGCGCGGCGGCCTGTTGTATCATTTTCTGCATGAACTATTCCCTTTCGGATGTTGAAGCGCGGGTGCTGGGCGCGCTGGTTGAAAAAGAGATTACAACTCCTGAGTATTACCCCCTTTCCTTAAACGCGCTCGTTAATGCGTGCAATCAAAAATCAAATCGCGATCCCGTGATGGCATTGGACGAAAACACCGTGCGATCCGCTATTCGGACGTTGAATGACATTGGATTTACGCGGTTTGCGAACTCGGCCGACAGCAGAGTCGGCAAGTACGAGCACCGCCTGAACGAGACGTTCAACTTTCACCGACACGAAATTGCTATTTTGTGCGTGTTGCTATTGCGCGGGCCGCAAACGCCAGGCGAACTGCGGACGCGAACCGAGCGGATGTACGCCTTCGAAGACCTGGAGTCGGTCCACAACGCGCTAAACCTGCTGGCGAAGCGGGAGCCGACACTGGTGAAAGTGTTGCCGCGCCAGCCAGGAACAAAAGAATCGCGGTACGTGCATTTGCTGTCTGACGTTCCGGAAACAAATACAGCACAAGGCGAAAGCGTCCCGGAACCGGCGCCGCGCACCGATCGGCTTGGTGCCATGGAAGCGGAGATTCGACAACTGCGCAGCGACATAAGCGCGTTACAGGAACAGTTCGCACAGTTCCGCAAGCAATTCGAATAGCCGGCAGAGTCCCTTTGCGTTGCCCGATAATTTAGCTGAAACGATTGCCTGCGGTAGCGCACTACCTGGTGAACGTTGAACGCGCACGACCCTGCTTAAGCGGCTCTCAGGAACTCCCTCTCCCGGCAGTTGCCACACTTGTCCAACCAACTCGCTCGACCGAGTCCGCGCAAATTAAGGAGATTCCGCATGGAAAAACACGAATTAACACAACTGGAAGCACACATTCAGGCGTTGAAGAGCACCCACGCAATCCTGGCGGACACCGCTACGACGGACGAACTTTGGCGGATTATCCACAATCCGGGATGGACGACGGTGGCAGAGCGAATGCTCGTCACCAATAGCCTCGAATACATCATCGCGCAGGCAAAGCTGCTGAATAACCTGCAGCAGGGACTGCTAAACGGTGCACGATTGGTCGGCAAGTCGCAAGCCGCCGGCGCATAGCCTGATCAAGGCAATAAGAGTTTAGATCGAGCCTCGTACTAACCCACCAACGGCACCGGACTCCCCCATGGGTCCGGTGCTCCTCCTTTTGTGTTTTTGGTCCCTGCCGATCGCCGATGATTTCACTTTTTGTTCGTCGCATGTTATCGTCGGCATTCTTACAGGGGGAGTTTTTCATGTCAGTGAACAAAGTGATTCTGGTAGGCCGGCTAGGACGAGACCCGGAGACGCGGTATACGGGCGGCGGACAGGCTGTGGCCAATTTTTCGGTGGCTACGGACGAGACCTACAAAGACAGGAACGGCGAGCGGCAGAAGCGCACGGAGTGGCACAAGATTGTGGTCTGGGGCAAGCAGGCCGAAATCGCGCAGCAGTATCTGAAGAAGGGCTCGCTGATATTTATCGAGGGAAGAATTCAGTCGCGTGAATGGCAGGATAAAGAGGGCCAGAAGCGAACGAGTTTTGAAATTGTGGCGAGCAATTTTCGAATGCTCGGCGGACGCGGCGACGGCGGCGGTTCGGGTGGCGGTGGGGCAACGGGCAGCGGCGGACGAGCGACGGAGGAGTTCGACCAAGCCGGCCCGGGCGAAGAAGCGGGCGGCGGGCATGCCGGCCCGGAAATCTCGGACGACGACATTCCCTTTTAGTGAGTTGAGTGGCCAAAAATCAGGCGGCAATGCGGTGCTAATGCGAGCTACCGGTTACGGCTGACCGTTGCGTTTGCGCTCTGCGTCCAGCTGCGACAAATACGTTTCGTACTTTGTACGCTGTTCCGGAGTTAAGAAGCCGCGGACCTTCTCCCGAGCCTGGGCGCGGGTCGCGTCGATTTGCGGCTGGCTGGCCTCGCGGATGGCTTTGAACTTCACTTGCGCGTCGCGAATCGCGTCGTCGAGCTGCTTCTGCTGATCTGCACTAAGTTTCAGATCCCTGGTCAGGAGCGCGACTTTTTGTGCGCGGCGCGCATCGTCGCTTAAGACCGGCTTGGTGTCCGCGTGGCTGTGCGCCGCGAATAGATAACCCGAAACGCTGCCAAGCGACGCACCGAGCAAAAAGACCACGGCGACCCAAAGAGCGGCGCGTTGTTTGACGTTCCCGTTGGGCTCACCATTCATCGGGCTTCCTCCCCTGGAATCGCGAAGACATCATCTTGGCTTGAAGAGGACGCGGCAGCAGCGCTGTCCTCAAAAATTCCGCCGGACAGGGCCGATGCGCGATAGCCGCCGGTGAAGAGCCAAGTCCCCGCTGCGACCAGCAAGATCGCCGCGATCGCGGAAAGACGGGATGCAAAGGCCGGTACAGCGTCCCAGGCACGGGACCGTCGGGCGAGTTCCGTTTCCATGGCGTTGATCGCAGCCATGACACGCTTTGCGAAGAACGGGCTTGGCTCCGCGCGGCGAGACTCCAATCCGCGCAGAAGCTGCTGCACTTCCGAAACACCCTGTTCGTCGTTTCTTGCCTCGCTGCCACGAGTCAGCCAGTTCCACATGCTCAACCTCCCTGCTCTTCCCATTCTCCGCGCGAGGCCTATTCCTTAGCCTTTTTTAACTGCGAAAGAATACGCTGCCTCGCTCGAAAAAGCCTAACTTTGACCGTGTTCGTATTCAGGTCAAAAACCTCGGCGATCTCTTCGATCGCAAATCCTTCGACTTCCTTCAGCACCAACATGCCGCGGTCGCGTTCATCGAGAAACCCGAGAAGGCGTTCGACGCGATCCCTGGCATCCAGTCTGTCCACGAGGTCCGGAGCGCCATCGCTCTGGTCTTTCGTGGCTTGATAGTGCCGCGTTTGCTCCTCGCTGAAGTCGGCTTCGTAAACAAGCGGGCGAACTTTTCTCTTGCGCAAAAGGTCCCAGCACTCATTCACGGTGATCTTATAGAGCCAGGTCGTGAAAGCCGAACGCTGGTCGAATTTCTTCAGCGCGAAGTACGCTTTCACGAAAACCTGCTGCGAAATGTCTTCCACATCCTCCTGCCGTTTCAGAATTCCGCGCGCGACGGCAAACACGCGATTCTGGTGGCGGTGAATGAGTTCCTCAAAAGCCCCTTTGGCGCCTCGTTGCGCCGCGCGGACCAGTTCGCGGTCCGGCGGATGACCGGGCTTTCTGAGAGACTTCTCCGCAGAGACAGCCGGTTCGACCGGGTCTACCTCTCTATTTGTGACGCGCGCCATGGTTGCCAGGTTACGCCTGGAGGTCCCTTTGTGGTTCTCTAATAAACCCGTCGTGATTCCCTACTGTGCTACAGGCGTTTCACTTCGTCCACTGCAAGTTTATGCTTGCCTATAAACTTACCTACATGGAATAATGCATTCATGATTATTGGTGACCGGCTTCGCGCTCTGCGCGAAGAAAAGAAACTCTCCCAAGGCGACATTGAGAAGCGTACTGGTTTACTTCGCTGTTATATCTCGCGCGTAGAAAATGGCCACACTGTCCCCGCCATTGAAACGCTCG
>DATLVG010000114.1:0-5228 GCA_035577625.1 Candidatus Dormiibacterota bacterium | reverse complement strand
AAAAGAAGAAAACTGAGGTAAACCAACTTTTCTAAAAACAGTATAACACGCTGCGTTCGGATTCCCTGCCGGATTTATTTTCCAGCGCGATGCGTGAAATGCTGGACGCCGCGAAGGAAATTTGGCTCAATATTTTTTGGTTGAATACTTGGTTGGCGGGTGTGTTGGACGCGATTTCCCTGGTGAAAGAACTTCCATCGCGCGGTGAACGGTCCAGGAGGAGCGCGCTTGGCTGGAGTGGGCGGGACGCCTCGTCGCAGCAAGTGCCAGGCGCCTGCACGCGTAGAGACGAAAACAAGCCGTTCAGTAGGCTGAATCGAACAAATCGGCGGCGGGGAGGCAGCAGTGGGCGCAATGATTCGTGTGGATGGATTGGTGAAGAAGTTCGGGGACGTTACGGCAGTGGACAACATTTCGTTTGAGGTGCCCAAGGGAGAGATTTTTGCATTCCTCGGACCGAACGGCGCGGGAAAAACGACAACGATCAAGATACTCACCACGCTGCTGAAGGCCACGAGCGGAACGGTCGAGGTGAACGGGCGCAATCCGACGACGCACGAGAACGAAGTGCGGCAGAGCTTTGGAATCGTCTTTCAAGATCCCAGCCTGGACCAGGATTTGACAGCCTGGGAGAACATGGACTTGCACGGCGTGCTTTATCACGTGCCGGGGAAGGTGCGGCGCGAGCGGGCGGAAACCTTGCTGAAGCTCTTCGAGCTTTGGGAACGGAAAGACGCGCTGGTAAAGACATTTTCCGGCGGAATGCGGCGGCGCCTGGAAATTGCGCGCGGCTTTTTGCATACGCCAAAGATTTTATTTTTGGACGAGCCGACTCTGGGCCTCGATCCGCAAAGCCGCAACCAGTTATGGACGCACGTGAAGCGGCAGAATGAAGCGGACCAAGTGACGGTGTTCCTGACGACACATTATATGGACGAAGCCGAGCGTGTTGCCGACCGGATTGCGGTGATCGATCACGGCAAGATCGTAGCCACCGGAACCGCCGACGAATTGAAACAGAGAACGAATGCAACATCGCTCGAAGAGGCGTTTCTGGCGCTGACGGGCTCAACGATTCGCGACGAGTCTGCGACATCGAAAGATCAGTTGCGGCAAGTGGCGCAGATGTTTCGCGGGGGAGGCCGTCGATGAACGCGATTTATATTTTGTGGCTGCGCGAAGTAAAAAAGTACGGCCGGTCGAGAGTGCAGATTATCGCGTCACTCGGCCAGCCGCTTTTGTATTTGCTCGTGCTGGGTTTCGGGCTTGGGCCCGTGTATCAGAAAGCCGGCGGCGGGAGCTACTTGCAGTTTATGGCGCCTGGAATTGTGGGAATGGCGGTGCTGTTCACCTCGGTGTTTTCCGGCATTGCGCTCCTGTGGGACCGGCAGTTTGGATTTTTGAAGGAGACGCTAGTGGCGCCGGTGCCGCGGATTTACGTGATGATCGGGCGGACGCTGGGCGGCGCGACGGTAGCGATGCTGCAAGGCACGCTGATCGTGGTGGTGTGCCTGATTGCGGGCTTCCGCCCGGTGAGCTTCATCGGGATACCGCTGGGATTTGCGTTTATGGCGCTGATCGCGATCGTGTTTGCGGCGTTGGGGACGTCCATCGGTTCGAGTTTGCAGGACATGCAGGGATTCCAGCTGATCATGAATTTTCTGGTGTTGCCGATTTTCTTTTTGTCGGGAGCGCTGTTTCCGCTGAACAATTTGCCGAAGGTGCTGTCCTTTGTGACGAAACTCGATCCGCTCTCGTATGGAGTGGATGGATTGCGCGCTGCGCTGATTGGCGCGTCGCACTTTGGCGCGATTGTGGACGCCGTGGTACTCGCGGTGGTCGCCGTGGTGCTGCTTGGTCTCGGCGCGTGGCGCTTCTCGAAGATCGAGATTTAGCAGATGGCCCGTGGACTTAGCACGCGTGCCCACCGAACGGTGCTGGAGTCGCGTCCGAAAATGAACTAGGAACGTTGTAGCGCTAACAAAACAAGCGAAAATCGATCAATGCCAACGCGTCAGAGTAAAATAGTAAACCGCCTCCGCGCGTGGTTTGAGCCGACGTAGCCAGTCAACTCTGGGCCGCCGACATGGACCGAACGTCTATCCGTCCGATGCGAGCGGCTGACCACTGCCTGATGAGACATTGCGATCCTACTCTATGCCCAGGCGGGATTGCAGCTGCTCGAGCGTAATCTGTTTTGTTTCCGGATAGAGGTACAACACAACGAAAAATTGAACAACCATCATCGCAGCGAAGAACAGGAAGGGAAAACCGCCGGAAGAATTCGCCCAGAGGGGAAACGCACCGGAGATGAGTGCGTTCATGATCCAGTGTGTGGAACTGCCGATACTCTGCCCCTTCGCGCGAACGCGCGTGGGAAAAACTTCGCTCAGATAAACCCAAATGACAGCGCCCTGGGAAATCGCAAAGAATGCGATATAGAAGAGAAGGAGCCACAGAAGGTAGTTCTGGTGACGATTAACGAAGAAAATCGACGATATGCCGACGAGGCAAATTGCGCTGCCAACTGAGCCGATCAACAAAAGCGATTTACGGCCAAACTTGTCGATAAGGCTCATTGCGAAGAGAGTCGCGATGAGGTTCATGCAACCCACAGCGACGGTTTGGAGTTCCCCTGAAACCTTGCTGAAACCCGCGGCAGCGAAAATGTCATTTAGATAATAGAGGATCGCATTAATTCCAGAGAGTTGATTGAACATACCGATCGTGATGGCGAGAAAAATCGGATAGCGGTATTTGTGGGAAAAAACGGGTTCGGAGGCCTGCAATTTTTCCAGATCAATGGATTCGACAATTTCCCGGAGCTCGGTGTCCGGGTAGCGGGAACCCGTCATCTCCAGCACTCGACGCGCTTCTTCAATACGGCCCTTGGTGACAAGCCAGCGCGGACTGCGAGGGATTCCAAACAGCAGGAACAAAAAAAGAAGAGCCGGTGCGCTGGCAATGCCGAGCTGCCAACGCCACTCGTCATTGCCGAGGCCCATTCTGGCGATGCAATAATTTGAGAAGTAGGCTAGTAGAATTCCGACGACGATGTTGATTTGAAAGAGGCCAACCAATCTGCCACGCCGCGGCGCCGGCGAAACTTCCGCAATGTACACCGGCCCCAAGACTGAAGAGCCGCCAATGGCCAGGCCACCGATAAACCGAGAAACGAGCAACGCATACCAGCTCCAAGCGAATGCGCAACCGAGCGAGGAAACGAGGTAAAGCACGGCCATCAGACGCAGAGTCTCTCTACCGCCCAGATGCTGGCCGACAACGCCTGCGCAACTTGCGCCGATGACCGTCCCCCAAAGCGCCATAGAGACGGTGAAGCCGAGCGTCGCGGGCGACAGGGAAAACTGAAGCGTGAGCGAATGGGTCGTGCCTGCGATGACGGCGGTATCAAAGCCGAAGAGGAGGCCGCCTAGCGCCCCGACAATCGCGCATCTCCAGAGGTAAGTGTTCAGAGCCGTCTGCCTTTCCCCGTGCGCCGCGAATTATTGCGGTTTTTCCTGCCGCGCCAGACGAACTGCCACAGTGCGAATCTCGAAAGATTTTGTCGGAACAATGATTTCGTTCTCACGAACAGACAGGGGAGTACCCGGTTTTTCGATCAGATTAGCATCGGTGGCGGATTGCACTGACGCAGCGAAGTGAAGATGGACGTCTCCCGCCTTACCGGCCCATTCGTAAAAGCGCACGACAAAGTCGTCACCGTCTTCGGCTCTTTTGATGGCGGTCACGATAACATTGTCTTGATCGACGCGCAGAAAGGAGTGGGCAGCCGGCAGTGAACCGGAATGCTTCTCCGCCGCGCTCGCGAGCAGCGGATAGTTGAGTTCATATCCGCGACGGACGGTTTGAGCGTCGCGCCAAGTGCCGGGGTGCGGGAAGATAGAGTAAGTGAATTCGTGATGGCCTTCGTCGGCGTGAGGATCGGGCCATTCCGGCGAGCGAAGAAGTGAGAGGCGCAGGACATTTCCTTTGGAGTCGTAGCCGTACTTGCAGTCGTTCAAAAGACTGAGTCCGTGTTTCGAATCGGATAGATCGGCCCATTGCAGGGCGGGGACTTCGAATTTGCCCTGCTCGGCAGGCGTGTTGCGCGTGGTCGGGCGTTCGATGGAGCCGAAAGGAATTTCGAAAGTCGCCTTGTCGTTACGCGCGCTGAGCGGAAAACCAACTTTTAACAAGACGTGTTTTTCGTTCCATTCAACCGAGGTCTTCACGTCAACGCGGGGAGAACCGGCGCTAACAATGATATCGCGGACGAAAGTGGAGTTCTGAAAGTGCTGCTTCACACGGAGAACGGCGCGAAGCGGGCCGGATTCGACCAGTTTTACTTCGTCGGCGGTGGTGATGTCCCAATGCACTTTTTCGAAATCGGCGTCGATGTTCCACGCGTCCCAGGCTTTTGGCTTGTCCTGAAAAGCTTGCAATAGGTTTCCGCAGATGGAAGATTTTGGCCCGCCCGTGTCGGTGTCGGGAGTTGCGAGGGACTCAGTCATGGTCTTCTTGTCGAACAGACTGGTCATGCATCCGGTGGCCGGGTCTATTTTCAAACGGAGATATTCGTTCTCGAGAGAGTCGGCGGTGCTTTTGACGACGGCCGAGGCTGGCGCCGTTTGCGCCGCTGCCCGAACGAAATAAGTTCTGTACCCGAGAGACGGAATGTTTGCGAGAAGGAGCACCCGAACGCGATTTGTTTCGCTGTTTTGGCCGATGACCTGGGACGAAACAATTTTTCCAACTTCATCCACGACTTCGACCGCTTTGGTAAGTGACGGGAGCTGTGCTTCGACTTCCGTCACTTCCGAACGCGCCCAAGAGAGAGGATTGAAAATGACTACAGGCACGCCGGGGCCCGTTGTCCGAATGTGCGCGGACAGTTCGTTCAACGAACCGGAGAGAATCGCGTTTCCGGTTCGGCCGACGTCTTCCAGGTTTCGTTTGGCATCGAGATAGTTCACTGCGATTCCAGAGCCGGGAAAGATATCGTGAAAATCGTCGAAGAGAAGACGCTTCCAGGATTGATCCAGATCTTCGGCAGGATACGCGCGGCCATAGAATGAGGCGAGAGAAGAGAATTTCTCGGCGTTAAGCAAAAGCTCTTCCGTGGTACGGATACGGCGCTTGGTTTCAGCTTGAGTAGTCAAAACGCCGCGATGGTATTCAAAATAGAGCTCGTCTTTCCACACGGGAACCTTCAAAGATGGCAACTTCTT